>NZ_UPHQ01000070.1 GCF_900566055.1 Mycobacterium innocens | reverse complement strand
CTCCACCACTGCCCCATAACCCCGCGTCGCCACCCCGACCACCGGCCTGACCGGCCGCCGCACCAGCCCCACCGGCCCCACCATTGCCCCACAACAAACCGCCAACTCCACCTGGCTGCCCCGGCGCCCCATCGGTGCCGTTACCAATCAACGGCCGCCCCAACAGCGTCTGGGTGGGGGCATTGACCACAGTGAGTAAAGCTTGCTGAGCATTGGCGGCCTCGGCGGCGACATATGAGAGCCCGCCAGCGCTCAAGGCCTGCACAAATTGGTCATGAAAATTTGTCGCCTGGGCGCTCAGCGCCTGATATTGCTGGGCATACGCGCCGAACAGGGCCGCAACGGCCGCCGACACCTCGTCGGCGCCGGCCGCGAGTATTCCCAGGGTCTGGCCAGCCGCCGCCGCGTTGGCCGCATTGATCGCCCCACCAATACCCGACAGGTCCGAAGCCGCCGCCGCCAGCTCCTCTGGAGCCGCAATCAAAAACGACATCACAGGCCACCTCTGCATCCTGGTCATCAGGCGCACAGACCCGTCGCCACGCGCACGGTAAGACAGCAATTATATGGTGATCTAGGTCATATCAGGCTGCGTTCCTGACAACCGATCGTCATCCTGCTGACGTTTCAGGACATCTTCATCCACGCCAACGTGCGAATGACGTGCGGCCCAACTGCGATGGCTGATTGCCACACCGCGGTCTCACCACTGGCACCACGCACGCCAGCCCCAGGCTTACAACACCAACTACGCCGCGGAATTCCCCATCGTCGATGCGCTGTTCGGCACCCTGTATCTACCTACGGGCCGCTGGCCCGCCGAGTATGGCATCGACGATGACCAACCCGACGGCTATCTGCGCCAGCTCGTGTCGCCGCTGCGCTGACGTCGGGAGAGTCAGAGTTCTCCGGCGTCGATGGCTTCCTTGACCTCCTGCGCGTGGGCGACCTGCGCCGGGGTGTAGCCGATTAACACCGCAGCCCCGCCGACGATGACGGCCGCTCCGGCGATCCACAGCAGGCCATAGGTGTAGCCATGGTCGAGCGCGGCCAGCTGAGCGTCGTTCATGAACTTCACCGGGCCGGTGGTACCACCGAGGTACAGCGTGCGCGAGGTGATCACGGCCTGGACGACGGCCAGCACCAGCGGCCCGCCGAGGCTCTGCAGCATGAGCGTCATCGCCGACACCGGGCCGATCTGGTCAAAACCCACGCCGGCGATCGCCGACAGGGTCAGCGGCACAACCGCCATGCCGATGCCGACCCCACCTACGACGATGGGCACTACCAGGTTGGGGAAGTAGGCCACGCCACGGTGCATGAACAACCAGCCGTACAGCATGGCCAGAACTAGTAAATATCCCCCGGCGATCGTCAGCACCCGGGGCGAAAACCGCGACACCAACTGCGAGGAAATGCCCAGGCCGATACCCATCGCGATGACGAACGGGATGAAGCCGACACCGGCGCGCAGCGCGCTGTAGCCCAGGATGTCCTGCACGTACAGGCCGATGCTCACCGTCAGCGTGAACATGACGCCGCCGGCCAGGAAGATCGCAATAAAGGTGACCAGCCGGTTGCGGTCGCGGAACAGGTGGAACGGCACGACGGGGTTTTCGGCGGTGCGTTCCACCACGACGAACGCGAGTGCGGCGGCCAAAGCCACCGCACCCGAACCGATGGTGGTCACCGAGATCCAGCCCTTTTCCGGCCCCATCGAGAAGGCGAAGACGGCAGCGGTGCATGCCAGTGTGGCCAGCATGGCGCCGGCCGCGTCGAGCTTCATCCGCTCACGGTTGGTTTCCCGCAGTGCGGTGCGGGCCAGGTAGATCATCACCAGGCCGATCGGCACATTCACCAGGAACGCCAGCCGCCACGAAACCTCGGTCAGCGCTCCGCCGACCACCAGGCCCATCACCGAACCGATCGCCGTCATCGCCGCGAACACCGCCGTGGCGGCGTTACGCGCCGGTCCCTTCGGGAACGTGGTCGCCACCAGCGCCAGACCGGTCGGTGAGGCGATGGCCGACCCCACGCCCTGAGACAGTCGCGCGATGACCAACGTGGCCTCGTCCCAGGCGACCGCGCACAGCACCGAGGAGATGGTGAACAGCGCGACGCCGACAATGAAGGTCCGCTTGCGCCCGATGGTGTCGCCGAGGCGCCCCCCGAGCAGCATCAGCCCGCCGAAGGTCAGCACGTAAGCGGTGATCACCCAGCTACGGCCGGCGTCGGACAGGCTGAGTTCGTTCTGGATCTTAGGAAGCGCGACGATGGCGACGGTGCTGTCCATGGTCGCCAAGAGCTGCATCCCGCCGATGGCGATGACAGCGGCGATGAAGCGACGGGATGGCAGCCAGGTCGGGTAATACCTGGTGATGCGCTGCGAGGCGGTCTCCGCCGAGCGCGCCGGGCGAGCCGACGCCGGACGCTCCTGCCGTCCGGACGTCCAATTGTGGGCAGCCCGCTCTGTGTCGTTGAGAGCCGTCATAACGGGTTACCTTACAGTAATCTTAAGAATTGTTTAAACCCCGAACGGCACCGAGGCCTGCAACAGCCCCGATGACGACGATCGCGGGAGGTCGGATCCCCTCTGCGCGGACCTTTTCCGGCGTGTCGGCGAGGGTGGCCCGCAACGTGTGCTGCGCCGGCGTCGTTCCGTGCTGAACCACCAGCACCGGCGTTTCCGCAGGTCGGCCGCCTTTCAATAGCGCGTCGACGAAAAGTTCGATTCGCTCCACCGCCATCAGCAAAACAATGGTGCCGGACAGTGCTGCCAAAGCATTCCAATTCACTAACGATTCGGGATGACCGGGCGGCAGATGGCCGCTGACCACGACAAACTCGTGATTTGTGGCCCGATGCGTGACCGGAACGCCCGCGGAAGCAGGAACTGCTATGGCACTCGTCACACCTGGCACCACAGTCACCGGAATGCCGGCATCGGCGCATGCCAGTACTTCCTCATAGCCCCGGGCGAACACGAAGGGGTCACCGCCCTTGAGGCGTACGACAAAGCTGCCGGACTTGGCCCGTTCGATCATGGCGGCGTGGATTGCGTCCTGGGCCATGGCCCGCCCGTAGGGGATTTTGGCGGCGTCGATGACTTCCACATACGGGGGAAGCTCGGCGAGCAACTCCGGTGGTGCCAGGCGGTCGGCGATCACGACATCGGCCTGGGCAAGCAGGCGACGACCGCGGACGGTGATCAATTCGGGGTCGCCGGGTCCGCCGCCGACCAGCGCTACCCCACCGCGGACAACGTCGGAGCTTACGGGGCTTTCCACGGTAATGACGCCACGTTGCAACGCCTCTCGGATCGCCGACCGGATGGCAGCCGAACGGCGGTGCTCGCCGCCGGCCAGCACGCCCACCGACAGCCCTGCATAGCTGAATGTCGCCGGGGTAACTGCACTTCCTTCGACGGCGATGTCGGCACGGACGCAGAAGATCTGCCGGCGATCGGCTTCGGCGACCACGCTCGCATTCACCTCCGCGTCGTCGGTGGCCGCTACCGCGTACCAGGCCTGTTCGAGGTCACCGTCGCGGTATTCGCGCAGCGACAACGTGATGCCTTCCATCGCCTCGACAGCGCGGGTGGCGCTACGGGAGATCACGTGCACGTCTGCGCCGCTCGAGATGAGAAGGGGTAGACGGCGTTGGGCGACACTGCCCCCGCCGACCACGACCACCTTCTTGCCGGCCAGTCGCAATCCGACGAGGTAAGGGCTCTCGGTCACCCGCCAAGCTTAGTGGTCGCGCCCGCCCGGCGGAGCCGGGCGCAGCGCATCACCACCGTCGAACACCGCGGTGATCGCCAGCCCGGCGGAGCCGGGCGCAGCGGGTGTCGCCGAGCCGCGAATGTAACGCCACGGCGAATCTGCGGTTCGCGGGCCGCTACGACCGGGCGGCGGCATGTGCGACGAAGCGCGCTACCGCTTCCGGCGTCGCGGCCGGATGCGTATGCAGGTAGGACGCATGCACCCCGCCATGCACGACGCCGTCTCGCACGGGGTGGCCGTCACGCCCGGAGCCGCGATACACCCACGCCGGCTGGTAGCTGTCGGTGAACGTGACGGTGGTGCGGTGGAATTCGTGCCCGGCTACCCGCCGGCCGACCGAATACAGCGGCGAATCGGCGACCGCGACGGCGTCGCGGTATCCCAGTGTGAGGCGCTGGGTAAAGCGTGCCGAACCGGCCAGCACGCCGCACATCGGGTATCCATCCAGTTCGGATACCAGATAGATCAGTCCTGCGCATTCGGCGTGTACCGGGGCGCCCGCGGCCGCCAAGTGTTGGAGCTGGCCGCGGACCAGCTCATTGGCGGAGAGCTCCGCCGCGAATTGCTCAGGGAATCCACCCGGCAGCAGCACGGCGTTCGTCCCTTCCGGCAGTGCCTGATTGAGCGGGTCGAACTCGACGACATCGGCCCCGACGGCCCGCAACAGCTCGGCATGTTCGGCGTAGGCGAAGCTGAAGGCCTTGCCCGCCGCCATCGCAACGGTCGGGCGCCCGCCCATTGGCCCGCCGACGGCCGTCACCGGGTCCCACGGCGGTGCGCCGACGCGGCTTGCGGCGGCCGCGACCATTGCGCTCAGATCGATGTGCCGAGCGACCAATGCCGTCATCGCCTCGACTGCCAGCCGGGCCCGGCGACCATACTCAACGGCGGTGACGAGACCCAGATACCTTGTCGGAAGCTCTAATTCAGCGGTGCGGGGGATGGCGCCCAGCACGGGGACACCGGCCTGCTCGCACGCCTGTCGCAGCACATGCTCATGCCTGGCCGTCCCGACCCGGTTGAGGATGACGCCGACAATGCGGGTTGCTGAGTCGAAGGTGGTGAAGCCGTGCACCAGCGCGGCAACGCTGTGGCTCTGGCCCCGCGCGTCGACCACCAGGACCACCGGCGCTCCCAGCAAGCCTGCGACGTGCGCGGTGGACCCTGCCGCAGGACCGCTCACCGCTTTACCGATGCGCCCGTCGAACAGGCCCATCACACCTTCGACCACCGCGATGTCGGCGCCGACGGTGCCGTGCGCGTAGAGCCCGCCGATGAGCTGCTCCCCCACCAATACCGGGTCCAGGTTGCGACCGGCCCGCCCTGAGGCGAGGGTGTGGTAACCGGAATCGATGAAGTCGGGACCGACCTTGAAGGGCGCGACCCGGTGACCGGCTTGGCGCAGGGCCCCCATCAAACCCGTTGCGACGGTGGTCTTTCCGCTGCCCGAAGCGGGTGCGGCGATCACCAGGGCCGGTGTCGAGGTCACGGTCTCACCACTCGATGCCCTGCTGACCCTTGCGGCCCACATCCATCGGGTGTTTGACCTTGGTCATCTCAGTCACCAAATCGGCTGCCTCGATCAATCGAGGTGGTGCGTCGCGTCCGGTGATCACGACATGTTGGTGGCCGGGCCGTGCCAACAACACCTCCACCACGTCGTCGACGTCAAGCCAACCCCACTTCAACGGGTAGGTGAACTCATCCAACACATAAAACTGGTGGCGTTGCTCCGCCAGTCGGCGTGCGATCTCGGCCCAACCGTCCGCCGCCGCGGCGGCGTGATCAACGTCGCTGCCGGCCTTGCGCGATTTACGCGTCCACGACCAGCCCGCTCCCATCTTGTGCCATTCGACGGCTCCGCCGATCCCATGTTCGTCGTGGAGCCGACCGAGCTGATGGAAGGCCGCTTCTTCGCCCACTTTCCATTTGGCACTCTTGACGAACTGGAATACCGCGACCTCGAGCCCGACATTCCACGCGCGCAGCGCCATTCCGAAGGCTGCCGTTGATTTTCCCTTGCCGTCACCGGTATGTACCGCCAGCACCGGCAGATTGCGCCGGGCCCTGGTTGTCAGACCGTCATCGGGGATGTAAGTCGGATTTCCCTGCGGCATAAGCGGTTACCTTTCCGGCCTCAAGTCCCGGCTTCAAGCCACGTTACGGACGGCCCGCGTCAAGTGTTCGGCGTGCAGCTGCTCGAGCCGAATGGCCGGCGCTCCCAGCTGACGGGCCAGCCGCCCGGCCAATCCTAGCCGTACGTACGAAGTTTCACAGTCTACGACCACGGCGGCCACGCCCTCAGCGGCCAGTCGTGCTGCGGCAATTCTACTGCGGCCCAATGGGTCTAGCCCGGATGTAGCCCGTCCGTCGGTAAGCACCACCACCAGGGCACGGCGAGCGAGGTCACGGGCCTTCTCCCGGACGACCAGCTCGCGCGCTGCCAACAGACCTTCCGCGAGCGGGGTTTTGCCGCCGGTGTCGAACCGGGCCAGCCGCCGGCCGGCGATGTGCGCCGACGACGTGGGCGGCAGCAACAACCCGGCCTCGTGCTGCCGGAATGTGATCACCGCGACCTTGTCACGCCGCTGATAGGCGTCGCGCAGCAGCGACATGGTCGCGCCGCTGACCGCGGCCATACGATCGCGGGCGGCCATCGATCCCGAAGCGTCGACGACGAAGATCACCAGGTTGCCCTCGCGTCCCTCACGGACCGCGCGGCGCACGTCGTCCGGCTGCAGCCGCAGGGGCCCTGCGCTCGACGCATGCTCTGCCGCGGAAAGCAGGGTGGCGAACAGGTGCAATCCATGGGCGCCGGCGTCGCAGCCCTCGGCGGCCGCGACCACGCTGCCAGATGCGTTGCGGGCCCGCGACCGTCGTCCGGGCGAGCCCTTGCCGACGCCCGGAACAGTCAGGGCGCGGGTACGAAACATTTTCGACGGCGGTGCGCTGGGGCGCGGGGTACCCGGCTGTGGCGACTTCGATCGTGAGTTCGTTTGCACAACAGCGTCCTCAGCCGGCTGAGCGCCCCCGGGCGGGCCGGGATCCGGGTCCGGCTCCGGCTCCGGGTCGGCACCGGCTTGCGCCAGCGCCTCGTTCAGCCGGTCTGGGTCGATACCGTGATCGTCGAACGGGTCCCGGCGGCGCCGATGCGGCAATGCCAGTTCGGCGGCCACCCGGATGTCCTGTTCCCCGACGGTGCGTGCGCCGCGCCAGGCGGTGTGGGCCGCTGCCGTTCGGGCCACCACCAGATCGGCCCGCATGCCGTCGACGTCGAAGGCCGCGCATAACGCGGCGATGCGCCGTAATTCATTGTCCGGCAATACAACCTTGTCGACGAGAGCGCGTGCCGCGGCGATCTGGCGGGCCAGTTCGGCGTCGGCTTCGACGTAGCGTTCGGCGAATGCATCGGGATTGGCCTCGTATGCCATCCGTTGCCGGATCACCTCCACGCGCACGTCGACGTCTCGCGACGCCTGCACGTCGACGGTGAGACCGAAGCGGTCCAGCAGTTGCGGACGAAGTTCGCCTTCTTCGGGATTCATGGTGCCGATCAGGACGAAACGGGACTCATGCGAATGCGATATACCGTCGCGTTCGACATGTACCCGTCCCATCGCGGCGGCGTCGAGCAATATGTCGACCAGATGGTCATGCAGCAGGTTGACTTCGTCGACGTAGAGCACTCCGCCGTGAGCACGGGCCAGCAGGCCCGGTGAAAACGCGTGCTCACCGTCACGCAGGACCCGCTGCAAATCCAGCGAACCCACCACCCGGTCCTCGGTGGCCCCCAATGGCATCTCGACGAGCCCGGCGCCGGCGCCCCCGGTCGCCGCCGACAGCAGCGCCGCAAGCCCGCGCACGGCCGTCGATTTCGCGGTGCCTTTCTCTCCGCGAACCAGCACCCCGCCAATCTCCGGGCGAATGGCGCACAACAGCAACGCAAGACGCATGTGGTCGTGTCCGACGATCGCACTGAACGGATACGGTTTCACGAGTGGGCCGCCGGACCGGATGCGGGCCGCAACATCGGCACATGCGGGATACCGTCGTCGATGAAATCGTCACCGTCGCGGACAAATCCGTGCTGCGCGTACATATCTGCCAGATATACCTGCGCGTCAATCCGGCATGGGTAGTCACCAACCTCGGCCAAGGCGGCACGCAGCAGCCTGGTGCTATGCCCCTGACCGCGGACGTCACGTCTGGTGCATAGCCGGCCGATCCGGAACGTCTTCTCGCCTCCGGCGTGCTCCTCCATCAGTCGCAATGTGCAGATCACCTCACCGTCAGGGTTTTCCAGCCAGAAGTGTCGTGTCTCGGCGAGCAGATCGCGGCCGTCCAGCTCGGGATATGGGCAGGCCTGTTCGACCACGAAAACCTCCACCCGCAGCTTGAGCAGTTCGTAAAGGGTTGGCGCGTCAAGGTCTTTCGACCAGGCTCGGCGCAAGGCTTCGGTCATGAGCGCCGCTCTTCCCTGCAACCGGGTGGGCGTACCCCCACTGCAACGTCGCCGGCGTGGGTCATGCGGGGTCCAGCTGCAGCGCCCTGGTGGTCCAGGACCACACTTCGTCATACAGCGCGGGCTCTTGGGAGAGCTTGGCTCCCAGTGACGGTACCATCTCTTTGAGGGCGGGCAGCCACGACTGATACCGGTGGCCAAAGCAGCGCTGCAGAACCTCGAGCATGATGGGCACCGCCGTCGAGGCGCCCGGCGAACCTCCCAGCAGCCCGGCGATGCTTCCGTCGGCGGCGCCGACCAGTGTGGTGTTGAACTCGAGCACCCCACCTTTGCGCTTGTCGCGCCGGATCACCTGCACCCGCTGACCGGCCACGGTCAGCTCCCAGTCGGAATCCACTGCGCTGGGGGAGAATTCATGCAGCGCGTCGATGCGATCCGGTGCCGAGAGCAGCAGCTGACCGATCAAATAGTTCAGCAAGGTCAGTTCGGTCACGCCGACGCCGAGCAGCGACAGCAGATTGTCGCGCCGGATCGACCGGGGCAGATCGCTGAAGTGGCCGTGTTTTAAGAACTTTGGCGACCAGCCCGGGTACGGCCCGAACACCAGCCAGGGCTTACCGTTGACGAACCTCAGGTCGAGATGCAGCGCTCCCAGAGGCGGCGCGCCCGGCGATGGAAATCCATAGACCTTGGCCCGGTGCGCGGCGGTGAGCGCCGGGTTGTCGCTGCGCAGAAATCGGCCGCCGATGGGAAAACCGGCAAAGCCCTTGATCTCCTTGATGCCGGACCTCTGTAACAACAGGAGCGCGTCCCCACCGGCGCCGACGAAGACGAACCTGGCTTTCAGCGTGTGCTTTTGACCGCTACGGCGGTTGCTGACGGTCAATGTCCAACTGCCGTCGGGCTGGCGACGCAGATCACGGACCTCGTGGCCGAACAGCGCGGTGGTGCCGTTGCGTACGCAATAGCCGATGAGCTGGCGAGACAATGCGCCGAAGTCGACGTCGGTGCCGTTCGGAGCCCAGTTGAGCGCGACCGGCTCGGAGAAGTCGCGTTTTGCGGCCATGAAGGGCAGCCGGCCAGCGAACTCGTCCGGGTCGTCGATCAGTTCGGTGCCGGAGAACAATGGGTTACCGGCCAGCGCATCGTGGCGGCGCCGCAGGTAATCCACGCGGTCGGCGCCGTGCACGAAACTCACGTGCGGGACGGGATTGAGAAAGCCACGTACGTCGGTCAACATGCCGTTTTCCGCGGCGTAGGCCCAGAACTGGCGGGTTACCTGGAATTGCTCGTTGATCACGACCGCTTTGGTGACGTCGATCGTGCCGCCGGGACCGGCTGGGGTGTAGTTCATTTCGCATAGCCCCGCATGGCCGGTGGCGGCATTGTTCCACGGACTGCTGCTCTCGGCGCCAACGGCATCGAGCCGTTCGACCACGGTGATCGACCAGTCGGACTCCAGTCGTTTGAGCAACGCCCCCAGCGTCGCGCTCATGATGCCCGCGCCCACCAGCACGACATCAGCAGCCCTGGCCAGCTTTGCCACCGGATTGTTGGTCCTTTCTCGGGTGTGCCGGTCCAAGGTTATCCCGACGGCCGGGCTCAACGACGTCCCCTCCGTCCGGCGACGGGTGCCGCCTGGCGTCATGGCCGGAAGGCTGCGTCGACTCGCCGCGGCTCACGAGGCCACAGCGACTGGCGCGCAATCCTTTCCGCGTGCACCGTTCCGCAGGAATACGGCGCGGAGTCGGAGCGGTGGACGCTGGTCAGTCTTTCGTCACGTTGCGTGCGTGCAGAGCCGGGGATTCGCTATCCACTCCCCACACCAGGATCCGCCGGGGATGAATGCGGATCAGGGCACCGCCGGACCCCTCCTGGGCGCCGTCCACCGACAGCGCCTCGGCCCGCCCGCGAATCTCGATCCCTCGAGGGCGCCACGGATCGATGGAGGCGAGGTCATCGATGACGAAGGACACCCGGGCATCATTCTGGACGTTGCGAAGCTTGCGGCTGCCGGCCATCGCGCGGCCGCCGATGTCGATGGTGCCCAGCTCCGCGTTGTACTGGAAGCGGACCGGCCGCACCTGGGGTGAGCCTTTGGGGGCGAGCGTCGCAAGCCTGCCGAGACGTTGGCTGGCCAGATACTCGATCTCGGCGTCGGTGAACACAGTCACAAGTGGTGATCCTCACCTGGGCGGGTTGGCGGGCAGGTCGGCGAGCGGGTTGGCGGGCGACCCGGATCGGTAAGCGGATCCTAGCCACCAGGACCGGAAAGCGGAGGCTTTGTCAGCTCCTGCAAGCGGGCTGACCTGACAACACCGACACTGCCGGGGTTTCCGCGCTGACCGATCCTCGCCCCCGGGCTGTCGAGGTGGCACTGCGCGCTGGACCCGCCCGTCCAGCACCGCACGACGTCGGGGCTGACCACACTCTAAGCTGGCCCGGTGACTGGCTGGATGCCCGACTTCCTGCCCGGCTATTGGCAGCACCCGATCCCGCTCGGACCGGACCCCGACGGTGAAGGCGACCTCGTTGCGACCCTGATCCGCCGCGGAGATCCCGTCCAGACCAATCACGCCGTCCTGGCAGTACACGGCTATACCGACTACTTCTTCCACACCGAACTGGCCGATCACTTCGCGCGCCGCGGGTTCGCCTTCTATGCGCTGGACCTCCGCAAGTGCGGCCGCTCCCGGCAGGACGGCCAGACCCCGCACTTCACCACCGATCTGGCTCACTATGACGCCGAACTGCAACACGCCCTGCGGGTCATCGGCGAGCAAACGGACACGGCGCGAATTCTGGTGTACGCCCATTCCGCCGGCGGGCTGATCGTCTCGCTGTGGCTGGACCGGTTACGCCGGCGCAGCACGACAGCGCACGCCGCCGTCGGCGGGCTGGTACTCAACAGCCCTTTCCTGGACCTGCACGGCCCGGCGATTCTGCGTTCCGGCCTGACCGCGGCCGCGGTCGCCGCGATATCGCGAATGCGGCCCAAGGGGGTGGTCCGCGCGCCGCGTGAGCGAGGATACGGCACCAGCCTGCACCGCGACTATTACGGCGAGTTCGACTACAACCTGCAGTGGAAACCCGTGGGCGGCTTCCCGATCACCTTCGGCTGGGTGCATGCCACCCGTCGCGGTCAGGCACGGCTACATCGCGGGCTCGACGTCGGCGTGCCCAACCTGATCCTTCGTTCCGATCACACCGTGCGCGAAAACGCCGATCCGGCAGCCCTGCAACGCGGCGACGCGGTGCTCGACGTCACCCATATCGCCCGCTGGGCGGGTTGTATCGGCAACCGCAGCACCATCATTCCGGTGCCGGACGCCAAACACGACGTGTTCTTGTCGCTGCCGGAGCCGCGCCGGATAGCCTATCGCCACCTGGACAACTGGTTGGACCACTACCTCGGCACACTGGATGACACCGGCGCCTCGGCATCGTCGGGGAAAGGGTGAGCGCCTCAATGGAAACCTACGACCTGGCGATCATCGGAACCGGTTCGGGCAACAGCATTCTCGACGACCGCTATGCAAACAAACGGGTGGCGATCTGCGAGCAGGGCACCTTCGGCGGCACCTGCCTCAACGTCGGGTGCCTGCCGACGAAGATGTTCGTCTACGCCGCCGACGTGGCCAAAACCATCCGGTGTGCCAGCCGGTACGGCGTCGACGCGCACATCGACGGGGTGCGCTGGGACGATATCGTCTCCCGGGTTTTCGGACGCATCGATCCGATCGCGATGGGCGGCGAGCAGTATCGGCGCTCGGCCCGCAACATCGACGTGTACCCCGCCCATACCCGGTTCGGCGGTGTCCAGGCCGACGGACGCTATCTGTTGCGCACCGACGGTGGTGACGAGTTCACCGCCGATCAGGTGGTGATCGCGGCCGGCTCGCGGCCGGTGATTCCGCCGGCGATCCTGGCCTGCGGCGTCAGGTACCACACCAGCGACACCGTCATGCGGATCGCCGAGTTGCCGAAGCATCTGGTAATCGTCGGAAGTGGTTTCGTGGCAGCAGAATTCGCGCACGTCTTCTCGGCGTTCGGGGTTCGCGTGACGTTGGTGATCCGCGGCGGCTGCATGCTGCGGCATTGCGACGACACGCTGTGCGAACGGTTTACCCGCATCGCGTCGACGAAATGGGAACTGCGCACCTATCGCAATGTCGTGGCCGGGGAAAACGGCGCAACCGGCCTGTCGCTCACGCTCGACGACGGGTCCACCATCGACGCGGATCTGCTGCTGGTGGCGACCGGCCGGAGATCCAACGCCGACCTGTTGGACGCCGACCGGGCCGGCGTCGACATGGCCGACGACCGGGTGGTAGTCGATGAATACCAAAGGACTTCCGCGCGTAGTGTTTTCGCGCTCGGTGACGTCTCGTCGCCGTATCAGCTCAAGCACGTCGCCAACCACGAAGCCCGTGTCGTGCAACATAACCTGCTGTGCGACTGGGACGATACCGCGTCGATGGCCGTTACCGACCATCGCTACGTACCGGCGGCGGTGTTCACCGATCCCCAGCTGGCCGCTGTGGGATTAACCGAAAATGAATCCGTAGCAAGAGGTTTCGATATTTGCGTCGCGATACAGGAGTACGGCGACGTCGGTTATGGCTGGGCGATGGAAGACACCACCGGGTTCCTCAAGCTGATCGCCGAACGCGGCAGCGGGCGCCTGCTGGGCGCGCACATCATGGGCCACCAGGCGTCGTCGATCATCCAGCCGCTGATCCAGGCGATGAGCTTTGGGCTCACCGCAGCCGAGATGGCCCGCGGCCAGTACTGGATTCACCCGGCACTGCCCGAGGTGGTCGAAAACGCACTGCTGAACCTGCGCTGACGTCAGCGGCGGCGCTGCGCAGGATCGCGTCGCCGGGGAGGGCGCGGATCGGTGGCGTCGCCGAGATCCTGCATGCTGTCCTGACACGCCGGGCACAGGCCACGCAGCGTCAGACCGGCCCGCTCCGACAGCGCGAACGAGCTGCCCGCCATCGCGTGCTCCAGCGCCGAGCTCAGCTGCCGCGCGGGCACTTCGATGATCGCCCCGCACTGGGTGCACACCGCATGGTGGTGCGGCGCGGTGGCCAGCCCGTAAGTGGTAACCCCCCCATCGAGGGTCAACGCATGCAACACTCCCTGGTCGACCAGGGTGGTCACGGTGCGGTAGACGGTGGCCAGGTCGGGCGGCTGAGCCTGGGCGGACAGGCAGGCAGTCAGCCGCTGATGAATCTCGGCCACCGACAAATGGCCGTTGACCGGTTCGAGGACCGCCAGCACCTGAATCCGCGAGGGCATCCGCCGCAGGCCGTGGGCACGCAGGAGCCGACCGATCCGTTCAGTGACGGCCGGGTCCAGGCCCGACGGCTTTGACGTCACCTGTTCAGTGTCGCGCCGCAAGGCCGGGTTCGCCAGTATCCCGTCCGGCTCGGGGTGGCGAGCAGTCAGCTGACTGCGACGCCGCCCGTGCGCCGGGCGGACCCGCCACCACGGCCCCGGCTTGGCCCCATGCCGACGCCGACTGCCGGGCGCCGGCACGCTCGGCGGGGCCGCGCACCCGGACCCGCGGGGCAGATCCGGCGCGGTGCCAGGCAAGGACGATGGTCACAGCCACAAAGGATTTGAAGCATCTCCGGTGGTGACAATAGGCCCTAGGCGCTACCTGGCCGCCTTGCGTACTGTCGCCGCAGACGCCTGTTTGATACCGCTCTATCCCCGCACCAGCGGGATAGGCATGACAGGGGTTGAGCCGCCGGCAAATCTGGCGCAGGCGCGCACTTGACCGCGGGCAAAACAGGCCGTTCGAAAAGTTGACCTGTTCAACGCCGGCCGCAGCCTTGGGGGAATCTCGTGCCAAAAATCCGGAACGCCGCGCAAACCGGCGCCATTACTTCAGTTCACCGCCTTTTCTACGGCCGGGACGCCGAGGCCCGCGCCGCGTGGGTGTCCAAAGCCCGGTGTCGCACCATCGACCCTGAGGAATTGTTCGTGCGCGGCTCCGCCCAGCGAGAAGCGGCGGCGGTCTGCCGTAACTGCCCGGTGATTCTCGAGTGCGCCGCCGATGCGCTCGACAACCGCGTCGAGTACGGGATCTGGGGCGGGCTGACGGAACGCCAGCGTCGTGCCCTCCTCAAGCAGCATCCCGACGTGAAGTCCTGGGCGGCCTTCATCTCCGCCCGGCGCAACCACCGCACCGCGGCGCCCGGGACGGGCGCCGCCAGCGCGTAGCATGCAACGCGGTGTTTGCCGGCAGCAAACCGCGGTGCTTCTGCAAGTGACTTGCAATAACTCGTGATGCAACCTACAGTCGTGCCTGTTGCGTTCCGCCCGCCGCTGCAAGGACCAACATGGCCCGTAGAGAACTTGACCGGCGCCCGTCACATCCCTCGCAGTTGACAGGTATCTCCCGGGTGCTCGGCGTCTTGGCGCCAGCGGAATGGTGGCGCCTGGGTTCGATGTTGGCCGTCATCGTCGCGCTGCACCTGGTTGGCTGGATCACCCTCATCGCTCTGGTGGAGCCCGCGCAACTCGCCGTGGGCGGCAAGGCATTTGGCATCGGTATCGGCTTGACCGCATACACGCTCGGCATGCGGCACGCCTTCGATGCCGACCACATCGCCGCCATCGACAACACCACCCGCAAGCTGATGAACGACGGCCAGCGGCCGCTGGCCGCTGGGTTCTTCTTCTCGCTGGGCCACTCCACCGTCGTCTTTGCTCTGGCGGTATTACTGGCAACCGGAGTCAAAGCCATCGTCGGACCGGTTCAACAAGACTCCTCGTCGTTGCACCACTACACCGGCCTGATCGGCACCGGCGTCTCCGGAGTGTTCCTGTATCTGATCGCCGTGCTCAACGTCATTGTCCTGGCCGGCATCCTGCGCGTGTTCGCCCGGTTGCGTCGTGGCGAGTTCAACGAAGCCGAGCTGGAGCAACAGCTGGACAATCGAGGACTGATCAACCGATTCCTCGGGCGGTTCACCAAGGCGATTACCAAGTCCTGGCATATGTATCCGGTGGGGTTGCTGTTCGGGCTGGGCTTCGACACCGCCACCGAAATCGCGCTGCTGGTCCTGGCGAGCACCAGCGCGGCAGCCGGGCTGCCCTGGTACGCCATCCTGTGCCTGCCGGTGTTGTTCACCGCGGGCATGTGCCTGCTGGACACCATCGACGGTTCGTTCATGAACTTCGCCTACGGTTGGGCATTTTCCAATCCGGTGCGCAAGATCTACTACAACATCACCATCACCGCCCTGTCGGTGGCGGTCGCGTTGCTGATCGGCAGCGTCGAACTGCTCGGCCTGTTCGCCGGTGAATTCGGCTGGCGGGGCCCGTTCTGGAGGTGGATCGCCGGGCTGGACCTGAACATGGTCGGCGTCGCGGTCGTCGCCATGTTCGTGATCACCTGGGCCGTCGCCCTGCTGGTATGGCGCCTCGGCCGCATCGAACAGCGGTGGACCACCGCGGCCAGCAGTGCAACGTGATTCCCATTTGTGTTGTGGTGCCGGCGGCACTGCGGCCAATCCGAGCAGACGTCGATCATGCACACTGCGTCCCGAGTTCCGACCCAGCTTTGCAGGTCTGTCGTAGACCATGGGGAGTCGGAAACTGACGGCAAACACCGTCTTGTTGGCGCATCACCGAGCGTCCACTCGCTAAACCCTGGGCCGTGGCACGGTCCGGCCCGTCCGGTGGATGCGGAGCCGTGGCGGCCCGGCCGGGCCCCGTGCGCCTCGCAGCTCACCCTGCCGTGGTCCGGCTCGCAGGCGTCCCCGCATCGGGGAACGCAGATCCACCGTGGGGCACGACTAACCCGGGAACTATATGGTTATGATTTTCATGTTCAATAGTAGGCTACGCGATGTTGAAGCGCGAAGATGGAGGGACCGTCGTGACGTTGAGCGTCGTTCCGGAAGGGCTGATCGCCGCGAGCGCGGCCATCGAAGCATTGACCACACGGCTGGCAGCCGCGCATGCAGCTGCGCTTCCGCTGATCACCGTGGTGGCCCCGCCGGCTGCAGATCCGGTGTCGGTGCAAAGCGCAGTCGAGGCCGGTGTTCGTGGCAGCGCCCACGCTGCCGTGGCGGCCCAGGGCGTCGAGGATCTCGGCCGCTCAGGTGTCGCGGTAGCTGAGTCCGCTACCACTTACGCAACCGGCGACGCGCTGGCGGCCGCTTCCTACCTCAGTGCTGGACTATGACCGCGCCGGTGTGGCTGGCCTCACCTCCGGAGGTGCATTCAGCTTTGCTGACTAGCGGCCCGGGTCCAGAACCGTTGCTGACAGCCGCGGCGGGATGGTCCTCACTGAGCGACGAATATGCCGCGGTAGCAGCAGAACTGGGAACGTTGTTGGCCGCGGCGCAGGCCGGGGTGTGGCGGGGGCCCAGTGCCGGCGCATTCGTGGCCGCCTACGGTCCCTACCTGGCCTGGTTGACACAGGCCAGTGCCGACAGCGCGACAGCGGCCGCCCGGCACGAGACCTTGGCCGCGGCATACACGGCCGCGTTGGCGGCCATGCCAACTCTGCCTGAATTAGCCGCCAATCATGCCAGTCACGCGGGTTTGGTGGCGACGAATTTCTTCGGGATCAACACCATCCCCATTGCGCTCAATGAGGCCGACTATGTGCGCATGTGGATTCAGGCCGCGACGACGATGGCGACCTATCAAACAATATCCGGAAGCGCGGTGACATCGATCCCACAGACTGGGCCCGCCCCGCCGATCCTGAAATCGAACACACCGGCCCAGGAGTCCGGGAAGGCCGGCGACTCAGGCCACGCCACCCCGATAGACAACCTCATCGCCGAAATACTGAAGGTCATCAGCGGCGGCCGCATCATTTGGGACCCCGCGAACGGCACCCTCAACGGGTTGCCCTACGACGCGTACACGAACCCCGGACAACCAATCTGGTGGTTAGCTCGCGCCCTCGAATTCTTTCAGGACGGCGAGGAATTTTGGCGGCTCCTCTTCACCAATCCGCTGGCGGCGTTTGAGTTCCTGTTCAGCATCTTGGTGTTCGATTTGCCGACCCACATCATGCAGATCGTCACCTGGCTAGCCCAGTCCCCGCAGCTGTTGGCGGTTGCGCTCGGCCAAACCATCGCCACCCTGGGGGCGGCAACGGGCTTCGCCGGACTTGCCGGCCTGACTGCCACCCAGGTTGCCGCGATCCCGGTACCCGGTCCGGAGCCGGTGCTACCGATGACATTGCCGGTCGCTGGGATAGCTCCAACGCTTCCGACGGCCACCGCCTCGGCAACGGCTCCCGCCTCGGCGCCGGCGCCCGCTGCCGGCACCGCCGCGTCAACCCTCGCGCCGACACCAGCGGCCGGTATCGAAGGGTTTCCACCCTTCGTCGTCGGCGGCCCAAGCATCGGGTCAGATTCGCGACTTGCGACCCGTGCCCAGACGAAGGAGCCAGCTTCTGATTCGGCCGCGGCCGCCGCGGCCGCGCAGGCATCGGATCGGCGGGAGGCCCGCGCTCGTCGGCGCCGACGGACGCCGACCAAAGAACGGGGACATCGCGACGAGTTCGCCGAGATGGAGCTCGACGGGGACCTGGCCGCTCCCCGACCCGACGAACAGCAGGTTTCGGGTGAGTCGGCGTGGGGTGCGGGGCCGCTGGGATCCCGCGGCGCGGCACGCACCCAGACACTCGTCGAAGCGGCGGGTTTCGCCACGCTTGACGGCAGCGGCCTCGGCGACGGCGCGCAGCTGCCGATGATCCCCGCGACCTGGAATGCCAAGGCGGACAACGGGACAGACAACCCACACCACAAT
Organism: Mycobacterium innocens; assembly: GCF_900566055.1. Lineage (GTDB taxonomy): Bacteria > Actinomycetota > Actinomycetes > Mycobacteriales > Mycobacteriaceae > Mycobacterium > Mycobacterium innocens. The sequence continues at coordinate 32,061 of NZ_UPHQ01000070.1, read as the reverse complement.
CGGGAGAAATAGCGACGAGCTTGTTGGATCGATGCGGCTCGGCGAGGCGGCCTAGCAGGTCATTGACTAGGCGGAAATCCGTTGCGGTACGTGTTGTCGCTCATGGCGTCAGCGTCGATCTGAAAGCCGGTCCTCGCCATCGGCGATAGCTCTATCGACCGTAGACGGTGTAGAACATGCTCATGAGCACCCTGGTGCTTCGGCCCACCCATCGACGCTGCGCGGGGCACGATCATGCATGAGCTCGCCCTGTGCGAGGCGATCGCCGGCGTGGTCAAGACGCATGCCGACGGACGCCACGTCGACGTTGTCCGCGTGCGGGTCGGCGCGCTTCGGCAGGTGGTCCCGGAGTCGCTGTCGTTTTGCTGGACGCTGGTCCGCGACTCGGCGGACATGCCGGACGCCGAGCTGGAACTGGAATGCGTCACCGCCGAGGTCCGCTGCGGTGCCTGCGGCCGGCAGTCGGAAATCACGTCGGCCTGGTCGATCTGGTGTCCGCACTGCGACAGTCCCGACGTCGAGGTGCTACGCGGCAACGAATTCCTGGTAACGTCGCTCGATGTCTCGTGAAAGGTGTTGGAAATGGGTAGGTTTCACCGCCACGACGACGGCACTGGGCACATCCACAAGCATGAGCACGGCGACCACGACCACAGCCACGACCACGGGGACCACACCGGTTACCAGACCGGCGCTGCACGCATCGACGTCCTCGAAGACATCTTCGCCGAGAACGACGCGCGCGCCACTATCAACCGGGCGGCATTCGACAGCAACGGCATCCGCGCGCTCAACCTGATGAGCTCCCCCGGGTCGGGAAAGACCACCGTGCTGCAAGCCACGCTCGATGAGCTCGCCGGCGAGTTCGCAATCGGGATCATCGAGGGCGACATCGCCACCGACCTGGATGCCGCGAAACTCAGCGGCCGCGGCGCCCAGGTGTCGCTGCTCAACACCAGCAACGGGTTTGGCGGCGAATGCCATCTGGACGCGCCCATGGTCAACCGCGCCCTGCCGGGTCTGGACCTGCCCGGTCTGGACCTGGTAATCATCGAAAACGTCGGCAACCTGGTGTGCCCGGCCGAATTCGACGTCGGCGAGCACGCGAAAGCCATGGTCTATTCCGTCACCGAAGGCGAGGACAAACCGCTGAAGTATCCGGTGATGTTTCGCTCCGTGGATGTGGTGCTGCTCAACAAGATTGATCTGGTGCCCTACCTGGACGCCGATGTGGAGGCCTACATCGCCCATGTCCGCCAAGTGAATGCCACCGCGGCGATCTTGCCGGTCAGTGCGCGCACGGGTGCGGGTATGGCTGCCTGGTTCGGTTGGCTACGTCGGTTCGCCCGCGGCTTGCCCCCTGGAGAGGGAAGCCTAACGCGTTGACGAATCGTCAACTGCAAACTATTTGCAATGATCACGGGCATAGCCGGATTGCGAATTCTGTTCTGACACTGACGGTAAAGGACAAAGACAGGCTAGGCAACAGGCGGCCACCGAATGCCGCATCGGTTGCCACCTGCGAACCATTGACAAGGTACAACGACACGGAGTAGACCCAAAAATAGCGCTGCGCAAGTGGGCCGGCGGTCGACTCCGGCAGCGTCAGGGGTTTCAGCTCACCCCGGAAAGCTGCAATATGCCAACAGAAGCAGCAGTCAAAGCAGAAGAAGCGTTGATTCACGTTCTGTGGATCAACGCAGGTCTCAGCTGTGACGGCGATTCGGTGGCGTTGACTGCCGCCACCCAGCCCAGCGTCGAGGAAATCGCCCTAGGAGCGCTTCCCGGCCTCCCCAAGGTCGCCGTCCACTGGCCGTTGATCGATTTCGAATGCGGACCCGCCGGCGGGGCCGACGACTTCCTCGCCTGGTTCTTCAAAGCCGATCGCGGCGAGTTGGAGCCCTTCGTGCTGGTCGTCGAAGGGTCGATACCCAACGAAAAGATCAAGGACGAGGGCTATTGGTGCGGGTTCGGCAATGATCCGGCGACCGGCCAGCCGATCACCACCAGCGAGTGGCTCGACCGGCTGGCACCCAAGGCCACCGCCGTCGTCGCCGTCGGGACCTGCGCCACCTATGGCGGCATCCACGCGATGGCCGGTAACCCCACCGGCGCCATGGGTGTTCCCGACTACCTCGGCTGGGAATGGAAGAGCAAGGCCGGCATCCCGATCGTCTGCGTGCCCGGCTGCCCGATCCATCCCGACAACCTCGCCGAGACGCTGACCTATCTGCTCTACATGGCGACCGGCCAGGCGCCGATGATTCCGCTCGACGACGCGCTGCGGCCCACGTGGTTGTTCGGCCAAACCGTGCACGAGGGCTGTGACCGAGCCGGCTATTACGAGCAGGGCGACTTCGCCACCGAATACGGTTCGCCGAAATGCATTGTAAAACTTGGCTGTTGGGGTCCGGTTGTGAAATGCAACGTGCCCAAGCGCGGCTGGATCAACGGTGTCGGCGGGTGTCCGAACGTCGGGGGCATCTGCATCGGCTGCACGATGCCGGGCTTCCCGGACAAGTTCATGCCGTTCATGGACGAGCCACCGGGCGGCAAGGTGTCCACCACCGCGTCGGGTCTTTACGGAACCGTGATTCGCAACCTGCGGGGTATCACGGCGCGCACCGTCGACAAGGAACCACGCTGGCGCCACAAGGGCACCCAACTCACCACCGGCGCCCAGAGAACCTGGTGAGTACCTGGTAGGCGCGGCGCCGCAACCTCAGCTCAGCATCTCGGACGGAGAGAATTCGATGACCACTATCGTCCCCGAGCCGACCACCGCCAAGCGCGAACCCGGCCAGCTCGTCGAAATGTCCTGGGATCCGATCACCCGGATCGTGGGCAGCCTCGGCATCTACACCAAGATCGACTTCGAGAACAAAGAAGTCGTCGAGTGCCACAGCACCTCGTCGATCTTCCGCGGCTACTCGATCTTCATGAAGGGCAAGGATCCCCGCGACGCCCACTTCATAACCAGCCGCATCTGCGGCATCTGCGGCGACAACCACGCCACGTGTTCCTGCTACACCCAGAACATGGCCTACGGGGTCAAGCCGCCGCACCTCGGCGAATGGCTGATCAACCTCGGCGAGGCCGCCGAATACATGTTCGACCACAACATCTTTCAGGAGAATCTGGTCGGCGTGGACTTCTGCGAGAAGATGGTCGCCGAGACCAATCCGGGGGTGCTGGCCAAGGCGGAGAACACCGCGGCGCCGCACGCCGATGCGCACGGCTACAAGACCATCGCCGAGATCATGCGCTCGCTCAACCCGTTCAGCGGCGAGTTCTACCGGGAGGCCTTGCAAGTCAGCCGCTGGACCCGGGAGATGTTCTGCCTCATGGAGGGTCGCCACGTGCACCCGTCCACCCTGTACCCGGGTGGCATCGGGACCACCGCGACAGTGCAGCTGATGACCGATTACATGACCCGGCTGATGCGCTATGTCGAGTTCATGAAGAAGGTCGTCCCGATGCACGACGACCTGTTCGACTTCTTCTACGACGCGCTACCCGGTTACGAGAAGGTGGGCCTGCGCCGCACGCTGCTGGGCTGCTGGGGTTCCTTCCAGGACCCCGAGGTGTGCAACTTCGCCTACAAAGACATGGAGCGCTGGGGTAACGCGATGTTCGTCAGCCCGGGCGTGGTGGTCGATGGCAAACTGGTCACCCACTCGCTGGTGGACATCAACCTCGGCATCCGAATCCTGTTGGGCAGCTCCTATTACGACGACTGGACCGACCAGGAGATGTTCGTCAAGACCGATCCGCTGGGCAACGCCGTGGACCGGCGGCACCCGTGGAACCAGCACACCAACCCGCATCCGCAGAAGCGGGATATGGACGGCGGCAAATACAGCTGGGTGATGTCGCCACGTTGGTTCGACGGCAAGGACCATCTGGCGCTGGACACCGGCGGCGGCCCGCTGGCCCGACTGTGGGCCACGGCGCTGGCCGGCCTGGTCGACATCGGCTACGTCAAGGCGACCGGCAACAGCGTCAAGATCAACCTGCCCAAGACCGCCCTGAAGGGGCCGGTCGAATTCGAGTGGAAGGTGCCCAGGCACGGCAGCAACACCATCGAACGTGACCGGGCCCGCACCTACTTCCAGGCCTACGCGGCCGCATGCGCGCTGCACTTCGCCGAGAAGGCGTTGGCGGAAATCCGCGCCGGACGAACCAAGACCTGGGAGCGCTTCGAGGTGCCCGACGAGGCCATCGGCTGCGGCTTCACCGAGGCGGTCCGCGGCGTGCTCAGCCACCACATGGTGATCCGTGACGGCAAGATCGCCAACTATCACCCGTATCCGCCCACCCCGTGGAACGCCAACCCGCGCGACAGCTACGGCACGCCGGGCCCCTACGAGGATGCGGTGCAGGGTCAGCCGATCTTCGAGGAGAATAGCCGGGAGAACTTCAAGGGCATCGACGTGATGCGCACGGTGCGCAGCTTCGATCCGTGCCTGCCCTGCGGCGTGCACATGTACCTGGGCAAGGGCAAGACGCTGGAGAGACTGCACACGCCAACGCAGTCACCCGCCGGGGAGTGACGCATGGCCGATCGCCCGGATACCCCCGAGAACGACACACATTGGCGCACCGCGGGCGATCGAATCCAGACCTTGCTGGATTCCTGCGCGGCGGCCGGGACGACCGCGCACGAACGCGCCCAACAGCTGGTCCGCGAGGTGGTCGGGCTTTACGGAGCCGGGCTGGAACGGATTATGCGATCGCTGGACGACCCCGGTTTGGCCGAGCGGCTGGCCACCGACGACCTGGTGGCCAGCCTGCTCCTGGTACACGGCCTGCATCCGCATGACGTGCACCGGCGGGTGACCGACGCGCTGGCGCGGGTGCGGCCCTACCTGGGTTCCCACGGTGGCGACGTCGACCTGATCGAGGTCACCGATACCGTCGTCCGGCTGGCGTTCACCGGCAGCTGCAAGAGTTGCCCGTCGTCGGCGGTGACACTCGAGCTGGCGGTGCAGGACGCCATCCGGGCGGCCGCCCCGGAGATCTGTTCGATCGAACTGGTCGCCAATGCCAAGTCCGGCACCGTCATTCCGGCCGAAACCCTCTTGGCGCGAGTGCATTCCAACGGCCATGACGCCACCTCCTGGCACCCGGTGCCGGAGCTGGACGACCTGGCGCCCGGCGAGGTCGGCGGTTTCCTGGTCGACGGAACAACGTTGCTGGCGTGCCGGGTCGGCGACCAGACGTTCGCCTATCGCGACCACTGTCCGGTGTGTGACGACACGCTGGCCGGCGCGGAACTGTGCGACGCGCTGCTGCGCTGCCCACGCTGCGACACCGGATTCGACGTGGTGCGCGCGGGTGCCGGTGCGAACGGGGCCCATCTCGACCCGTTGCCGCTGCTGCCCCGCGACGGGGTGCTCTCGGTGGCACTACCCGAAGCCCTGGGAGCTTCGGCATGACGAGTCCCTATGACGTTCTGGCCCGGATCAGGACCGACCAGCGGGCCCCCGCGCCGGCCGACGAACGATGTGAGATGTGCTCGGAGCCGATACCCGACGAGCATCAGCATGTGGTGAATGTGGCTGGACGGCAACTGATGTGCGTCTGCCGCGCCTGCTATCTGCTGTTCACCGACTCCGAAGCCGAGCTGCGCTACCGCGCCGTACCCGACCGGTATCTGGCGTTCCCCGATTTCGCGCTGGACCGGCGCACCTGGGAGGCCCTGCAGATTCCGGTCGGGGTGGCCTTCTTCTTCACCAACTCCGACCTGGGCCGCACCGTCGCCTTCTACCCGGGTCCGGCCGGCGCTACCGAATCGGAACTGGATCTCGACGCCTGGAACGCCCTCGGCGGGGCCGACCCCCGGCTTCGCCTAGTCGCCGACGATGTGGAGGCGCTCTTGGTGCGGGTCCCTGAATCCGGCCCGCCGCAAAGCTTTCTGGTGCCAATCGACGCCTGCTACGAATTCGTCGGCCGGTTGCGGTTGCTGTGGCGCGGCTTCGACGGCGGCCACCGGGCGCGGGAATTCATCGACGGCTTCTTCGCCCAGGTCGCCGCGCAGGCACGGGAGACGCCGCGGTGACCCAGCCGATGGACCTGACGTTCGCCGTACTCGACGTGGCGCCGGAGCCGTACACCGTCAGCCCGGTGCTGACCGCCCGTATCGGCGTCGCCGCCAGCGGCGACGACCCGGTGCACGCCATCGCGCTGCGCTGCCAGATCCGCATCGAACCGCTGCGGCGTTCCTACTCCGACGACGAAGCCGCCGGACTGCTCGACTTGTTCGGACCCCGGGAACGCTGGGCGAACACCCAACGCACCTTCCTGTGGCAGCATTGCACCGCCATGGTGCCGGGTTTCACCGGCCACACCACCGCGGCGCTGCCCTTGGACTGCACCTACGACTTCGAGGTGGCCGCGGCCAAGTACCTGCACGCGCTGAGCAGCGGCGCGATCCCCCTCCAATTCCTGTTCAGCGGAACGGTTTTCGTCAAATCCGAGCGCGGTTTCTCGGTGCAGCACGTGTCCTGGGACTGCGAGGACCGCTACGACATGCCGGTCGCGGCCTGGCGCGAGCTGATGGCCCAGCACTACCCGAACACCGGGTGGCTGCGGCTCAGTCATGACACCATCAGCGCGCTGGCCCACTACAAGTCGGCGCGCGGCCTGCTCGACCTCGACCACGCTCTCACCGCGCTGTTGGCCGACGCATCGCAGCGGGAGGCAAGCCCGTGACCTCCAGCTGGGACCGCGCCCGCGCCGTCGCCGACGCGGTGCTCTACGAGGGCTATCTGCTCTACCCGTACCGCGGGACGTCGAGCAAGAACCAATCCCGTTGGCAGTTCGGCGTTCTGGGACCACCTGGCGCGGCCGGCGCCGGGCTGGGCGAAGACGACACGATGGCGGCGCAGTTCCTGGTCGACGACGCCCGGGCGATCACCCTGGTGGTGAGATTCCTGCAGCTGCAGCACCGCCGCGCCGAGCGGGCACGTGCCGGCGGCGGCTTTGAACCCGTCGCCGAACTGACCACGGCGTCGGGATCGTGGCTGTCCTGGGACGAAGCCGTCGAATGTGAAACCTCCTTCGGCCCGTTGGCATTCGAGGACCAGCCGTGGACGCTGCCGGTGCTGGCGCAGGAGGCGACCGACGTCGAATCCGTCGACGGCGGCCGTCTGGTTCGCCACCGCCGGGAGGTGCGTGGCGAGCTCACCGTCTCCAGCGAACCCGACGGTGAGCTGCGCCGGGTCTCGGTGCGTATCGCCAACGTCGGTCCCAGCCCTTGCGACAAGAACGATGCGATTGCGCGGTCTCTGATCGGCACCCATGTCATCGTCGAAGTCGTTGGCGGCCAGTTTGTTTCGTTACTCGAACCACCGCCGGCCGCATCCGGGGCGGTGTCGCGGTGCACCCAGCACCGGTGCTTCCCCGTGCTGGCCGGGCCACCGGGCAGCCATGACCTGTTGCTGATTTCGCCGATCATCCTCTACGACCACCCCGAGGTCGCCGAACAGAGCAGCACCGAGCTGTATGACTGCACCGAGATCGACGAGATCCTGACGCTGCGCGTGATGACCATGACCGACGAAGAAAAGGCTCAGGCGCGGGCCACCGATCCGCGGGCCGCCCGGATCATCGACCGATGTGAGGCCATGTCGGCGCAGGACATGGCCCGGTTGCACGGGGTGCTGCGGGATCCGCACGGGGTTGCCGGGTTGGTGCCGGAGATACCCGTGGGGCTCGACTGGTGGGATCCGCTGGCCGACGACGCGGTTCGTCCCGAGATCGACGCGGTGCTGGTGAACGGGGTCCGGATCGCCCGGGGCAGCCGAGTCCGGTTACGGCCGAGGCGCAACGCCGACGCGCAGGACATCTTCGTCGCCGGCAAGACCGCCCGCGTCGCGTCGGTGCACCAGGACGTCGACGGCAACACCCACGTCGCCGTGGTCGTCGACGACGATCCGGCCGCCGAACTGCACGAGTGGTACGGCCGCTACCTGTACTTCTCCCCTGACGAGGTGGAACCGCTACAAACTCAAAACATGTGAAAGGAGTTCGCCATGGACGTCTTAGGTTGGGTGTTCATTGCCCTCATCGCGCTGGTGGTGGCCGTCGCGGTGGCCTTGGGTGTGGCATCACTCCCGGATGCCCGCCGCTACCTGAAGCTGCGGCGGATGTAGCCGGGCCCGGGTCAACCCATGACAGCGCGCATCCTGGTCGCCGGAATCGGCAACATCTTCCTGGGGGACGACGGTTTCGGCTCCGAGGTGCTGCGCCACGCCGAGATTCCGCAGGACGGTTCGCTGGTGCGCGTCATCGACTACGGCATCCGCGGCATGCATCTGGCCTACGACCTGCTCGACGGCTGGGACACCCTGGTGCTGGTCGACGCGGTGCCCAGCCGCGGCAATCCGGGCGCCTTACACGTCTTCCAGGCCGATCATGACCGGTGGTCCGACCCGACGAGCCTGGACGCGCACAACATGGACCCGGCCACCGTCTTCGCCAACCTGAGAGCGCTGGGGGGCACGCCGCCCTACACCGTCGTCGTCGGGTGCGAGGCGGGTAGCGTCGAAGAAGGCATGGGGCTCAGCGAACCCGTCGCCAAGGCCGTCCCCCGTGCCGCCCGCGCGGTCGAGGAGATTGTCGCGGCGTTGCGAACAACCTCGGCCCCGGAAGCGATCCGAGAGGAGTGCTGATCATGTGTCTGGGTATACCCGGTCAGGTGATCAGGATGCTCGACGGCTACGAGGGGCAGCTGGCACTGGTCGATGTCACCGGCGAGCAGCGCAAAGTCAACGTGGGCATGCTTCCGGAGGAGACGTTCGCACCCGGTGACTGGGTGATCATTCACATGGGCTTCGTGGTCGAGAAGACCGACCGGGCCGGAGCCGAGCAGGCGATGGCCGGCCTGGAGCTGATGGGGCGGGGCCGCAATCCCGATGGCGATTGACATGACCGACACGTCCTTGTTGCTGCGCTCCGACGATCTTCGGCGGCGCATCACCGTCACCGGTGTCGTCCAAGGGGTCGGTTTTCGTCCGTTCGTCCACGTGCTGGCCACCGAGCTGGGCCTGGCCGGGTTCGTCGGCAACGATTCCGGCGCGGTCTTCGTGGAGGTGCAGGGTGGGCGCGCCCAGCTCGACGAGTTCGCCCGCCGGTTGCGTGCCGAGGCGCCGCCGCTGGCTCGGATCAGCTCGGTTTCGGTGACCGAGATCGCAACCGAGACAAGCACATCCGGATTCCGGATCGTGGCCAGCCAGACGGTGGGGGGTGCCACGACGCCGATTCCGCCCGATGTCGCGGTGTGCGACGACTGCATCGCAGAATTGTTCGACCCCCGGGACCGCCGCTACCGGCACCCATTCATCACCTGCACCAACTGCGGGCCACGGTTCACCGTCATCCGCACGCTGCCCTATGACCGCCCGGGTACCACCATGGCGGGGTTTGCCATGTGCGAGCGCTGCGCCGCCGAATACCACAACCCTTCCGATCGCCGGTTCCACGCGCAGCCGATCGCCTGCCCGGACTGCGGGCCGTCGCTGTGGTTTCGGTCAGCAGCCGGGCGGGTTCGCGGCTCCGACGCCGCGCTGGCGGCCACCCAACAGGCGCTGGCAACCGGTGCGGTGGTCGCCATCAAGGGGATCGGCGGTTACCACCTGGCCTGCGCGGTCGACGACGACGCGGTGGTGCGCTCGCTGCGGTCACGAAAGGCGCGGGGCGCCAAGCCGTTTGCCATGCTGGTGCGCGATCTGGACGTCGCCCGCCGCTACGCCTACGTCGACGACACCGAGGCGGCGGTGTTGTCCGGTCCGGCCCGGCCCATCGTGTTGCTGCGCCGGCGTGACACCGCCGCGGTCGCCGACTCGGTTGCGCCCGGCAGTCCGCTGCTCGGGCTGATGTTGCCCTACTCCCCCATCCATCACCTGCTGCTGGCGCCGGTGCCCGGTGCCCGCGGCCCGGTACCCGAAGCGCTGGTGCTGACCAGCGCCAACCGGTCCGACGAGCCCATCTGTTTCACCGACACCGATGCGGCGCAGCGACTTTCGCCGCTCTGCGATGCGGTGCTCGACCATGACCGTCCCATCCATGTGCCCTGTGACGACTCGGTGGTGCGGGTGGTCAGCGAGGGAGGGTCGGGGCGCGAGCTGCCGATCCGCCGCTCCCGCGGCTACGCGCCGCTGCCGGTCGAGCTCGGCTGCGACGGCCCGGCCGTCCTGGCGGTGGGCGGAGAACTGAAGAACACGTTCTGCCTCACCGATGGCCGTCGCGCGTACCTGTCCGCCCATATCGGCGACATGGGCACCTGGGAGACGCTGCGCGCGTTCGAGCGCGCGGTGCGCCAGCTCAGCGAAATAAGGGGTGCGCCACAGCGATTGGCCGCCGACCTGCATCCGGGGTATCACACCCGGGGTTGGGCGGAGCGCCACGCCGGCGATCGGCCGCTCGATGTGGTGCAGCACCACCATGCGCACGTGGTGTCGCTGCTGGCCGAACACGGGCGCCTCGGCGAACCCGTCGTCGGAGTCTCCTTCGACGGCACCGGTTACGGCTGCGATGCCACCATCTGGGGCGGGGAGATCCTGGTCCTCGGCCGCGACAGCCACCGCTTCGTCCGGGCCGGGCACCTCTTGCCGGTGCCGCTGCCCGGAGGCGACGCCGCGGTGCGCAATCCCTGGCGGATGGCGCTGTCGCAGCTGCGGCTGGCCGACCTCGACTGGACCCCGGATCTGGCGCCGGTCACCGCCGCGACACCCGACGAATTGCGGCTCATCCGTTCGCAATTGGAGAGCGGCACCGGCTGTGTGCCGTGTTCGAGCATGGGCCGGTTGTTCGACGCGGTCGCGTCGATACTCGGGGTGCGCCACCGGATCGACTACGAAGGCCAGGCCGCCATCGAACTGGAAGCGCTGGCCGAGACGGCGGGTGACCGGCCCGGGCCGTCGCTGCCCTTGACGGTACGGGCCGACGGGGTCATCGATCCGGCCACCATGGTGCAAACCCTGGTGTCGGCCCTGCGCGCCGGCACCCAACCGGCGCTGCTGGCCGCATGTTTCCACCAGGCGGTCGCCGACGCCGTCGCCACGGTGGTCGCCCAAGTGGCCGGCGGTGTGCGGCTGGTCGGCCTGACCGGCGGGGTGTTCCAGAACGTCCTGCTGCTGCGTGCGTGCCGGGAACGGTTGCAGCACATGGGTTTCGAAGTGCTGTCCCACTGTACGGTGCCGCCTAACGACGGCGGGTTGGCGCTCGGTCAGGCCGTGATTTCGATGCTCACCGGCTTGGAGGAGGGATCCCGGTGACAGCGCTCACTGCCATCGACCGCGGACTCAGTGCCGAGTTGGCCGCCGACCTGGCAGCCACCGCTTTCACGCTGGCCAAGCGGTTTGCGGCGGGAGCCACCATGTGGTCGATCGCACCGTCGTGGGAACCGCATGCCCTGCACATCGCGGTCGAGTTCGTCCATCCGGTGATCATGGGCAAACGCGCCCTGCCCGCGGTGGCGCTGACCGGACCCGACCTGGTGGATCTGGTGCGGGTATCGGTGCGGCCCGGCGACATCGTCGTCGCGGTCGCCGGCGCCGAGCAGCCGGACGTACGCTCGATCATGCGACGCAGTCCTGCCTGGGGTGCCACCACGCTGTGGATCGGTAGCGGTGAGCGCCCGAAAACTGGTGCCGCCGACCACGTGTTGTGGCTGGACGACCCCGACCCGCGGGTGCCCGCAACCGGTGGCTTCGTGCTCTTCTACCACGTGTTGTGGGAGCTGACGCATGTGTGTTTCGAGCATCCAGGATTACTCAAACTTGAATGCGCAGACGAGGTTTGCGTCACCTGTAGCGACGAGGGGCGCCTCGGCGAGGTGGTGACCGCTTCGGCTGACGGGCTGGCCGCCGTGCGCACCGCGCGCGGCGTCGAGGATGTCGTGACTAGTCTGGTCGGCCCAGTCGCGACCGGAGATCTGGTGCTGGTGCACGCGGGCACGGCCCTCAGCCGGCTCGAGGAGGACACCTGATGAGCGACGAGCCGACCAACTTCCTGTATCCGTTCATCGACGCGCAGGAGGAAAACCCCGAATCGCTGCTGGCCGATCTGGCCGCGTCGGCGCAGGCGAAGGCCGCCGAAAGCCTGGCCCTGCGCCGCGCCACCCTGGAAGCCAACGCCGACCGATTGGCGGCAGCCGCCACCGAAATGGCGGGCCGATTTGCGGCGGGCGGGCGGCTGTTCACCTTCGGAAACGGCGGCAGCTGCACCGATTCCACCACCCTGGCGCGGCTTTTCGCCCGGCCGCCGATCGGCACGCCGCTACCGGCCTGGTCGTTGACCGCCGACCAGGCGATACTCACCGCCCTGGGTAACGACGTCGGATTCGACCTGGTGTTCGCCCGCCAGCTGATCGCGCGCGCACGCGACGGCGACATCGCGATCGCCATGTCGACCAGCGGCAATTCGCCCAATCTGCTGGCCGCGCTCGCCGAGGCGCGCCAGCGGGGCCTGTACACCATCGGCTTCGCCGGATACGACGGCGGCGCCTTCGCCGACAACCCGAATGTGGACGCCTGCTTCATCGTTCGGTCACAAAGCGTGCACCGGATCCAGGAATCCCAAGCGCTGCTGGGCTATCAACTGTGGGTGGCGGTCCACGAACGGGACGAACGGGATCTGGGGGCCGCATGAGCCGCGCCGGCGACGATGCAGTGGGGGCACCACCCGCCTGCGGGGGACAAGCGATGCGGAGGAGCGGCGCAGTGAGCACGGCAGCAAGCGAATACCTCTCGTCGGGGCCACGCTTCGCCGAGGGCGAGGTCATCGAGCGCATCGAGTCGTTCCGCCGGCGACGGCCCCGGCTGCTCGACGACCACGTCACCCTGGCCCACGGAGCCGGGGGCAAGGCCTCGGCGGCGCTGGTCGATGCGGTGTTCCTGGAGGCGTTCCGCAACCCGATGCTGGAGTCGCTGGGCGACGCCGCGGTGCTCGCGTTGCCCGGCGGCGAGCGGGTCGCCCTGTCCACCGATTCATTCGTGGTGGCGCCCAGGCGTTTTCCTGGCGGCTCGGTCGGCGCGCTGGCCGTGCACGGAACCTGCAACGACCTGGCGATGGCCGGCGCCGTGCCGTCCTGGATTTCGGCGGCCTTCGTGCTCGAAGAAGGCTTCCCGATCGCCGAGCTCAAAGAAATCGTCGCCGACATGGCGGCCGCAGCAGCCGAGGCCGGGGTCCAGATCGTCACCGGCGACACCAAGGTGGTGCCCAGGGGCGCCGCCGACGGCCTGTTCATCACCACCACCGGAACCGGGATCATTCCCGCCGGGCGGCGGCTGTCCGCCGACGCGGTGCGCGCCGGCGACAAGGTGCTGCTGTCGGGGTCGATGGGCGATCACGGCATGGCCGTCATGCTGGCCCGCGGCGATCTGGCCATCGAGGCCGACATCCGTTCCGACACCGCCTCGCTCAGCCCGCTGGTGGAACTGCTGCTGGCGGCCGCGCCGTCGACTCGCTGGCTGCGCGATGCCACCCGCGGCGGAGTGGGCACCGTCTGCAACGAACTGGCCCAGGCCTGCGGGCTGGGGGTGCTGCTGGAAGAACAACGGATTCCGGTGGCGGCGATGGTCAACGGCGCATGTGAGCTGCTGGGCATCGACCCGCTCTACGTCGCCAACGAAGGCAAGTTCGTCGCCGTCGTCGCACCCGAGGAAGCCGAAGCCGGGCTGGCCGCGGTGCGCTCGCATCCGCTGGGCACCGATGCGGCCGAAGTGGGCGAAATCGTCGCCGAACCAGCCGAAACCGTAGTACTGCGTACCGGATTCGGCGGTACCCGGATCGTCGACATGCTGGTCGGCGATCCGTTGCCGCGAATCTGCTGACCTGAAGGAGCCGATATGTGCTTGGGCATTCCGGGGCGGATCGTCGAGATCACCGACCCGGCAAACTATCTGGCGAAAGTCGACGTCAGCGGAGTGCAGCGGACGATCAGCGTGCGGCTACTCGACGAGGACATGCCGCAACCGGACGACTGGGTGCTCATCCACGTCGGTTTCGCGATGGCCAAGATCGACGAGACCGAGGCGCTGCTCACCCTGGACGCGATCCAGAAGCTGGGCGACGCCTACACGACCGAAATGGAAGCCTTCGATTCGTCGGCGATCATCTGAACAGGGGTGCCACACCATGAAATTCGTTGACGAATTCCGCGACCCGGCTGCGGCGCGCAAACTGCTGACGGTGATCGAGCATCTGGCCGGCTCCGGCCCCGAACACTTCAAGTTCATGGAGGTCTGTGGCGGGCACACCCACACCATCTATCGGCACGGGATCGAACATCTGCTGCCCGACAACGTCGAACTGGTGCATGGCCCCGGTTGCCCGGTGTGCGTGATCCCGATGGGCCGCATCGACGACGCCATGTGGCTGGCCGGCCAGCCCGACGTCGTCTTCACCTGCTTCGGCGACATGATGCGAGTGCCCGGCTCGGCCGGCAGCCTGCTGGACGCCAAGGCTCGCGGCGCCGACGTGCGCTTCGTCTATTCGCCGTTGGACGCGCTCAAGATCGCGGTCGACAACCCGGACAAGCAGGTGGTGTTCTTCGCGATCGGCTTCGAGACCACCGCGCCGTCGACGGCGGTCACGCTGGTGCGGGCCCGCGACCTGGGGTTGCCAAACTTCAGTGTGTTCTGCAACCACGTGACGATCGTGCCGCCGATCAAGGCCATCCTGGAATCACCGGACCTGCGGCTGTCGGGTTTCATTGGCCCCGGCCATGTTTCGACCGTTGTCGGCAACCGGCCGTACCGGTTCGTGCCGCAGGTGTACGGAAAGCCGTTGGTGGTCTCCGGGTTTGAGCCGCTGGACATCCTGGCGTCGGTCGCGATGCTGCTGCGCCAGATCCGTGAGGGCCGCTGCGAGGTGGAAAACCAATACAAGCGGGTAGTGCCCGAACATGGCAATCCGGCCGCACTGGCGCTGATGGGCAAGGTGTTCGCGTTGCGCCCGCATTTCGAGTGGCGCGGGCTGGGTTTCATCTCGCAGAGCGCGCTGCGGCTGCACGACGATTTCGCCGACTTCGACGCCGAACTGCGGTTCGCGATGCCCGGCGTGCGGGTAGCCGACCCGAAGGCGTGCCAGTGCGGTGAGGTGCTCAAGGGTGTGCTCAAGCCTTGGGAATGCAAGGTTTTCGGCACCGCGTGCACTCCGGAGACACCGATCGGGACCTGCATGGTGTCCCCGGAGGGAGCATGTGCGGCCTACTACAACTTCGGCCGTATGCACCGTGACGCCGTCAAGCTGGTGGGGTCTTCGGGGCGGGGGTGACGGTGGCCGACGCGATCAGCCACGATCTCGAGCCGGGCATCGAGATGTTCGCCCGGTATGCCTATGCCCCCAACGCGCTGGGCTATTGCGGTCCCCCGCTGGGAGCCACCCTGCGCGACGGCTCGGCCGACGACGTGCGTGTCGCGGCGACGAAGTTCTCCGGGGCCTGGCCGTACCTGCGGCTGCTGTCACGTCTGACCGGCATCACCGACCCGCTGGACTACCGGCTGGTCGAATCGTATTGGCTCGGCGGCGGCGTGGGCGCCGACCTCGATCCCGGCCGGCTCTTCGAGGAACTGCTGGCCATCATCGGGCCGCAAGCGGGACGCTACTGGACGCACCTCACACCGCAGCTGGCCGACGAGGCCGCCGCCAATCACTGCTTTCATGTCTTCGGCGTATATCCATGGACCCGGTTTCTGGGCCGGGGCATGGACGAGCACCCGTTGAGTGTCTTGGACAACTGCCGGATCACCTGGGGCACAGTCCTTTCCCGCACCGGCGATGCCGTCGAAATCCGCTGCCGAAGGCTGGTTTGGGACGGCGCGACGCTGGGTTTGTCCGAGCCCTCGGCACGGGTGCTCGACGTCTGGGCCGACGGGTACAGCGCCGTTCCCGACGTCGCCGCCGGCGAGGACGTCGCCGTGCACTGGGGCCGGCTGTGCGGGCGGCTACGGCCGCACCAGGTGCGCGCGCTGGCCGACAGCACCGACCGACAACTGCGGGTGACCAGCCGGCGCCTGGCGCGTGTGTAGCGTGCTGCCCGGTTCGATCTGCGACGTGCTGCCCGCCGCGGCCGCGCTGCTCGGGGTCTCCGGAGCGATCGACAAGCTGGGCATTGCGGACCGCGCCGGCCGTGTCGATCGCGTCCTGGTGATCCTCGTCGACGGGTTGGGCTGGCACCTGCTGCCCGAATTGGCCGGCGACGCACCGCTTCTCGCCGCCGTCCTGGCCGGTGCCACCGGGCGGCTTCGCCAGCTCGTCTGCGCGTTCCCGTCCACCACACCCACCAACCTGGTCTCGTTGACCACCGCGGCCCAGCCCGGCGAGCATGGCATCCTGGGCTTCACGCTCAACATCCCGGGCACCGACACGGTGCTCAATCACATCCGGTGGCGCGATGATCCGCCGCACACCCAATGGCAACCGCTGCCCACCTGGTTCGAGCGCCTCACCGGAGCCGGCGTCAAGGTGCGCGCGGTGCTGCCGCAGTGGTTACTCGGCAGCGGGCTGACCGCCGCGGCGTACCGGGGGGCGCAACTTCGCGCCGCGTATCAGGACCAGGACTACGTCGAGCAGATAGCCGACGAGCTGGCTTTGGCGCCCGGGCTGGTCTACGGCTACACCGCCGAACTCGACACTGCGGCGCACCTATTCGGCATCGGTTCGAAGCAATGGCACGCCGCGGCGAGTATCGTCGACAACCTGCTGACCCGGCTGGTGGAGGCGCTGCCCACGGATGCGGCGCTGCTGGTGACCGCCGACCACGGCGGCCTCAACGTGCCCGCGGGTGCGCGGCTCGACCTCGATGCCGACCCGCGGCTGACGGCGGGAATCCGGGTGGTGGCCGGCGAACCGCGGGCACGCTACCTGCACACCCAACCCGGCGCCACCGCCGATGTGCTGGCCACCTGGAGAGAACTGCTGGCCGGCCGGGCGGATGTGCACAGCCGCGAGGATGCGGTGGCGACGGGACTGTTCGGCCCGGTGACCCCGCGGCACCTGCCGCGGATCGGCGACGTCGTGGTGATCTGCGGCGGCGAAACGGCCGTGCTGGCAACCGGCCACGAGCCTCCGGAAGCGGCCCGGCTCATCGGTTTTCACGGTGCGGCCACGGACGCCGAGATGGCCATCCCGCTGATTGCCTTCGGGGTCTGACTCCCTGCCGACAACCATTCGCCAAATTTTTCCTGCGAACTGATTGCATCTGGACGGCGACTGTAGTTATGTGATTTCTAAGAACATGCTTCCGAGACTTGAGGTGAAGTCATGGCCGGTGCTTGGTTTCGCCGGCGCCCGCCGCGCCGGCGCTTGCCAGGGTCCTTGGGTAACCCGCTGCGCCGGTTGCCAATCCGCAACGACGGCCAGATCCTAGAGCAGTGGGCGGCCCCGTCCGGATGCCTCGGCTGACCGGTGTCGACCAAACGGCTTGGGTATGTCTCAAGCCGCGATCACCACCGCGCTGTCGCCGGTTTGACGACACGTTGACCTGGCAACCGTTGCACACCAGGACCCTTCAGGCAGGAACCCGCTGAACGGACACGTTGACCCGCTGCGGGATGAGTTGGCCTCATCTGCCTGCTGAGCTGAAACATCTTTCAGTGCGCCATCTTTCACGCGCGTCAACCTGTCGTTGTCGTGCGCTGCGGCCGTGCGCGCAGACGCCGGCGCCCCACGAACCGCAACCACATCGGAAGGAAGCAACCCATGCCATTCGTCCACATACTACCTGAAACACTGCCCGCGGCAGCGCAATCACTCGGGGCCAACGCAGCCGTCGCCGCATGAGGAGGTGTCGCAATGGATTACGCAGCGCTGCCACCGGAAGTCAACTCGGCACGCATGTACACCGGTCCGGGCTGCGGCCCGATGCTGGCCGCCGCCCTGGCCTGGGACAGCTTGTCCAGTGAATTAAGCGCCGCCGCACAGGAATACGGGACAGTTATCGCCGGTATGACAAGCGGCCCGTGGCGGGGGCCGGCATCGTCAGCCATGGCCGCGGCCGTCGGACCCTATATCGCGTGGCTGGCGACCACCGCTTCGCAGGCACTTCAGGCGTCGGCCCAAGCCAAAGCCGCCGCGGCGGCATACGAAGTTGCGTTCGCCATGACGGTGCCCCCGGCGGTGATCGCGGCCAACCGTGCCCAGTTGCCATCCCTGGTCGCAACCAATCTGTTCGGCCAAAACACTCCGGCGATCGCTGCCACCGAGGCGCTCTACGGCCAGATGTGGGCTCAAGATGCCGCAGCCATGTACGGCTACGCCGCCTCCTCAGCCGCGGCAACACAATTGGACCTGCTCGCCGATGCACCCATGACCACCAGCGGCGACGCGGGCGCCCTTGTCCAGGCTGGCTCGGCTACCAGCACGGCGAGCCAGGGCGCGCTGTCGCAAGTCATGCAGACAGTCCCCGTCGCACTGCAGGGCCTGGCCTCCCCCGCCGGGGCAAGCACCACCGGTGCCGATCTGTTCGGATTGCTGGGGTCCGGCATCCAGGATTGGATCGGCCTCAGCGGAGCCGACCTATCCAGCCCCGCAGGAATTCTCGCTTTCTTGTCCGGAACCGATGGCTCGCCACTTGGCGTCGCCCTCAGCAGCGTCTACTTCAACGCCCTGTCGTCCGGTTTCTATACGCCCGGCAACTTCTTGGGGACGCTGGCCGACGCTGTCGGATTGCATGGCGCCGAGGCGGTCGAGGAGGCGGCTACCGGCGCCGCCGAAGCCGCCGCGAGCGAGCTCGGCGCCGCCGCGGGCAGAGTCGGTGGCGCGGTGTCGGCGGGAGTGGGGAATGCGGCGACGATCGGCCCGCTGTCAGTGCCGCCGGCCTGGACCGCGACGTCGTCGCTCGGTGCCGCTGCGTCGGCGTTGCCGTCGAACGCCGCCGCGACCGCACCGGCGATTACGGGAGCAACGCCCAGCATGCTCGGCGGGATGCCGTTGAGCGGCCTGGGCGCGCGCAGCTTTGCCGAAGCCCCCCGCTACGGGTTCCGGCCAATCGTGATGGTGCATCCCCCGGCCGCCGGATAGCAGCCGGACAGCGGGCGAAAACCGGTTCAAATCTTCACAAGCCGAAAGCGGGCCCAACGGCACTGTCGCGTGCCCAGCTGCACCGGCAGCTACCGGTCCGCGTACGCGCGGGCCGCCGCTACCAGTCCGGCGAACAACCGCAAGTCGTCCAGGGACTTCTCCGGATGCCATTGCACCGCAAGCACAAACCCGTTTCCCGGCAATTCCAGCGCTTCGACCACACCGTCGGCGTCCGTCGCGCTGACCACCAGGCCCGCAGCGACTTCGCCGACCGCTTGGTGGTGATAGCACGGTACGTCGGCGGACTCGCCGATCAGCCCGGCCAGTCGAGTGCCCGGCACGGTGCGGACCGGCAACGGCGTGAAAACGGCGTTGCCCGCGCAATGCCCGCCGTGGCCGATGACGTCGGGAAGGTGCTGATGCAGCGTGCCGCCGAGCGCGACGTTGAGCAGCTGCACGCCACGACAGATCCCGAACACCGGCAGCTCGCGGGCCAGCGCACCCTTCAGCAGCGCGAATTCCCAGGCGTCGCGGTCGGCTCGCGGCCGGTCGGTGACCGGATGCGGGTGCTGGCCGTATGTGGCGGGATCGACGTCATAGCCGCCGGTGATCACCAAAGCATGCAGGCCATCCAGCACCCGGTCGGCATTCTCCGGGTCCACCGGCTGCGGCGGCAGCAGTACCGCGTTACCACCGGCCATGATGATGGCGTCGGAGTAGTCGGCAGGCAGGTAGCTCGCGGGTACGTCCCAGATGCCGGTCTGCACCTGCTCCCGATACGTCGTCAGACCGATCACCGGCCGCCGGCCCCTAGAGGTGTTCGAAACCACGCTGGCTCCCCAATCGATCACCGCCGCTTTGAACGCGGCGAGCTTCACCCGAGAATTGTGGTGCACGACGGATCCTCGCCGGCCTGCTGTGTCGCCGGCGGCCGGCGCCGCGGGTACCGCAGGCACCGCAGGCACCGCTGCAACCGCTCGCTCGGCTGCCGGTGGCGAGCAGTAGGCGGAAAGCATTGTGGGACATGATAACCGGGCCGAACGCGGACCGCTGCACCGGGCACGTCCACCTTCGTCGAACTCGACGTCAAGGCATGCTGGCCGACGCCGCGCTACCAGCCGCTGGTGCGCAGGACGATCTCGGTGGCCAGCTGCGCGGTCGAGTCGTGTGCGTTGCGCCTCGCCGGAAGGTCCACGACGCGGCAATCGGCGTAGACCAGTCGCTGGCTGTCGCGGGCAACTTTGCGCGCGGCCGGAGAACTCACCAGCACGGTGGTGCTGATCTCCACCGGCGGGCAGTGGTCGTCGCGGACCACGCCGTTGACATCTGCCACGCGCGGATGCCCGCGATCTATGGCCACCAGACCGGCGAATCGCCCCAGCCTGGTCGCCGCCAGTTCCCAGGCGAGCTCGCCGCCGGCGCGGTCACCGACCACCACCGCCCAACCGATCGCCAGGACGTCGAGGATGCCCATCACGGACTTGGCGGTCAGCCGCGGGTCAGCGCCGATAACAACGGTCCGAAGCGATGCGGTGTGCAGGCGCTCAGAAATGGCGCCGTAGGCAGCGACTGCCCGCTGTTCGGCACCCAAAATGGTGACGACGACGCCCGTTGCCGGACCCGATACCGCTACCGGAACCGGAAATCCGTCGAGTGTGGTCATCATCGCGGACACTTACGCCAAAGTACAGGGGTTTGGGCTGGGTGCGCACCGGTTCCAGACGCTTGTGCGGCCTGTTCACAGACCCGTCAGCGCACCGAAGATGAGGTTGGCGACGTAGAGCGCGCGCGGCACATAACCGATGTCCTCGGTTCCCGAGGTGTAGATCCCCAGGTTCTTGACCCCGGACAACAAGGTGCCGAAGTTGAGCAGGCCGGAGTTGGTCGCACCGAAGTCCAGCAAGCCCGAAACCCCTGCGCCGAGATTCAGCGCTCCGGAGTTCCCGAAACCGGCCAGCAGGCCACCCGAGTTTCCCGCGCCCGGTGTCAACAGGCCCGAGTTCCCCGCACCCGGCGTCAGCAAGCCCGAGTTGCCCAGGCCGAACGCCAGGTAGCCGGAGTCCCCGGCGTAGATGTTGAGCAGCCCCGAGCTGCCCGCGCCCGGGTTCAGCGTCCCCGAGTTTCCGGCGCCGGGGTTGTAGCTCCCGGAACTGCCGAAGCCCAGGTTCTGGTTGCCGGAGCTGCCCGCGCCCGGGTTGTTGGTGCCCGAGCTGCCGGCGCCGACATTGCCGGTGCCCGCGTTACCGGCACCCGGATTGTTGGTGCCCGAACTGCCGGCCCCGATGTTGGTCGTGCCGGAACTGCCGAAGCCGATGTTGCCAGTGCCGGCATTACCGCCGCCGATGTTGCTGCGGCCCGAGCTGCCGGCCGACCCGTTGTTGTTGAAGCCCGAACTTCCCGCGCTTCCCGCGTTGTCCTTGCCCGAGTCCCCGCCGGTACCCGAGTTGCCCGAACCCGAGCTGCCCTGCGCCGCGATGTTGCCGGTCCCCGAGCTGCCGAACGTCACCGCATTGTTGCCGGTGCCCGAGTTGCCCGCGCTGCCGTTGTTGCCGGTGCCCGAGTTGCCGCCGCTGCCGTTGTTGTTCCTGCCGGAATTGCCGGCGGTTCCGTTGTTGCCCGAGCCGGAGCTGCCGCCGGAGGCGTTGTTGTCCGAGCCCGAAGTCCCTGCGCCACCGTTGTTTCCGGTGCCCGACTGCCCGCCGCTGCCGGTGTTGTTGAAGCCCGAGTTGCCGGCGCTGCCGTTGTTGCCGGTGCCCGAACTTCCCCCGGCCGCGGCATTGGCGCTGCCCGAGCTTCCGAAGGAGGCCCCGGTGTTGTTGCTGCCCGAGTTGCCGCCGCTGCCGCTGTTGCTCTGGCCGGAGTTGCCCGCGCTTCCGGCGTTGCCGAAACCCGAGTTGCCGCCGCTGCCCGAATTGCCGGTGCCCGAATTGCCGCCGGCCGCGAAATTGCCGGAGCCAGAGCTTCCGAAGGTGACTCCGGTGTTGTTGCTGCCCGAGTTACCCGCGCTCCCGCTGTTGTTTTGGCCGGAGTTGCCGGCACTTCCGGAGTTGCCGCTGCCCGAGTTGCCCGCGCTGCCGCTGTTGCCGTTGCCGGAGTTTCCGCCGGCCCCACCGTTGTTGCGCCCAGAACTTCCGGAGGACCCGTTGTTGTTGGTGCCCGAATTCCCGGCGCCTCCGCTGTTGCCGGTACCCGACTGGCCGGCGCTACCGCTGTTGCCGAAGCCCGAGTTCCCGCCGGCCGCCGAGTTGCCAACACCCGAAGTTCCATTGCCGCCGGTGTTGTTGCTACCGGCGTTGCCACCACCGGCCGTACCGTTGTGGTCACCCGAATTTCCGCCGCCGGCGCCGCCGTTGAAGGAACCTGAATTCCCGCCGCCGGCAACGTTATTGCTGAAACCGGAGTTACCACCACCGGGACTGCTGTTGTTTTCACCTGAGTTTCCGCCGTTGGCGAAGCCGCCATTGTTTTTGCCGGAATTGCCAGAACTGCCGGCACCACCGTTGTTGGACCCCGAGTTTCCGCCGCCTACGCCACCGTTGTCGGACCCCGAGTTCCCTCCGCCCGCGCCACCGTTGTTCGAGCCGGACCACCCGCCGCCCAGGCCATTGTTGTCCTGACCCGATGAGCCGAAGGATAGGTTGTTCAAGCCGGACGAACCTGCGAGGTTGCCCGTACCCGAAGCCAGCACCAGGGGGCCATCGCCGCTGTTGCCGTTACCGACGTTGTAGTTGCCCGAATTGTTGTCGCCGGTGTTCAAGTTCCCGGAATTATTGTTGCCGGTGTTGGTGCTACCGGTGTTTCCGTCACCCGTGTTGGTGCTGCCCGAGTTGTTATTGCCGGTGTTGGTGCTACCGCTGTTTCCGTTGCCGGTGTTGGTGTTTCCGGAGTTGAAGTCGCCGGTGTTGGTGTTACCCCGGTTTCCGTTGCCGGTATTGGTGGCGCCGGAGTTGTTATCACCGGTGTTCGTCCTGCCGCTGTTCCCGCTGCCGGTGTTGGTGTTGCCGCTGTTGTTGTTCCCGGTGTTGGTGTTTCCCGAGTTGCCGTCGCCGGTGTTGGTGAAGCCGGAGTTCTTGCTGCCGGTGTTGGTGTTACCTGAGTTGAAGTCGAATCGGTTGGTGTTGCCGGAGTTCGCATTACCGGTGTTGGTGAAGCCCGAGTTCTTGTCGCCGGTGTTGGTGTTGCCCGAGTTGGCGTTGCCGGTGTTGGTGTTGCCCGAGTTGCGGTCGCCGGTGTCGGTGAAGCCCGAGTTGTAGTTGCCGGTATTGGTGTTGCCCGAGTTGTAGCTGCCGGTGTTGGTGTTGCCCGAGTTGTACCCATCCGGCCGGCTGGGATCACCATAGGTGTTGGTGTTGCCCGAATTGAAGTTGCCGGTATTGGTCTTGCCCGAGTTGTGGTTGCCGGTGTTGGTGTTGCCCGAGTTGTAGTCGCCGGTATTGGTGTTGCCCGAGTTGTAACTGCCGGTGTTGGTGTTGCCGGAGTTGTACCCATCGGGCCGGCTGGGATCACCGTAAGTGTTGGTGTTGCCGGAGTTCAGGTTTCCGGTGTTGGTGTTGCCGGAGTTCAGGTTGCCGGTGTTGGTGTTACCCGAATTTTGATTGCCGGTGTTGGTGTTGCCCGAGTTGTAGCTGCCGGTATTGGTGTTGCCCGAGTTGTATCCGTCGGGGCGACTTGCGTCCCCGTACGTGTTGGTATTCCCGGAGTTCAGATTGCCGGTGTTGGTATTGCCGGAGTTTTGATTGCCGGTGTTGGTGTTGCCGGAGTTTTGATTGCCGGTGTTGGTGTTGCCGGAGTTCTGGTTACCGGTGTTGGTGTTGCCGGAGTTCTGGTTACCGGTGTTGGTGTTGCCCGAGTTGAGGTCGCCGGTATTGGTGCCACCCGAGTTGTAGTTGCCGGTGTTGGTGCCACCGGAATTGTAATTGCCGGTGTTGGTGCCACCCGAGTTGTAATTGCCGGTATTGGTACCGCCGGAATTGTACAGGCCCGTGTTGGTGCCGCCCGAGTTGTAGCTGCCGGTGTTGGTGCCACCGGAGTTGTAGTCACCGTAGTTGGTGCCGCCCGAGTTGTAGTTGCCGGTGTTGGTGCCGCCGGCGTTGTAGTCACCGGTGTTGGTGCCGCCGGCGTTGTAATTGCCGTAGTTGGTGCCGCCGGCGTTGTAGTCACCGGTGTTGGTGCCGCCGGCGTTGTAGCTGCCGGTGTTGGTGCCGCCGGCGTTGTAGTCACCGGTGTTGGTGCCGCCGGCGTTGTAGCTGCCGGTGTTGGTGCCGCCCGAGTTGTAGCTGCCGGTGTTGGTGCCACCCGAATTGAAGTTGCCGGTGTTTGTGCTGCCGGAGTTGAACAGGCCGGTGTTGGTGCTGCCGGAGTTGTACAGGCCGGTGTTGGTGTTGCCGGAGTTGAACAGGCCGGTGTTCGTGTGGCCCGAGTTGTACAGACCGGTGTTGGTGTTGCCCGAATTCAATAAACCGGTGTTGAAGTTGCCGGAGTTCCAGAAACCCGTGTTGTAGTTGCCGGAGTTCGACGCCAGCGTGTTCCCGACGCCGGAATTCCACCAGCCGGTGTTCCCGTTACCCGAGTTACCGAAGCCGATGTTGTAATTACCTGAATTCCCGAAGCCGATGTTTCCGCTGCCCGAGTTACCGAACCCGATGTTGAAGTTTCCGGAATTCCCGAGGCCGAGGTTGAACCATCCTGAATTCAGCCCGCCGATACCCACCTGGTTGTCGCCGGTAAGCCCCAGACCGAAGTTGTTGTTGCCGCGGTTGCCGAAGCCGATGTCGTTGTTTCCGGTGTTGCCCCAGCCAACGTTGTTGCTGCCGTTGTTTCCACCGCCCTGATTGGCGTTGCCGATGTTACCCATGCCGGGATTGTTGTTGCCCAGGTTGCCGCTGCCGGTATTGCCGTCACCCCGGTTTCCCTGGCCGGTATTTCCGGTGCCGTAGTTACCGGCGCCCTGGTTGGTGTTGCCGAGGTTGCCGCTGCCGGAGTTGCCGGTCCCGGTATTGCCGCTGCCCGAGTTGTTGTTGCCGATGTTGCCATGACCGACGTTATTGCTGCCCTGGTTGCCGCTGCCCTGGTTGTTGTCGCCGGTCGAGAGCAGTCCGATGCCCCGATTGCCGCTGCCGGAGTTGCCGCTGCCGATGTTGCCGTTACCGGAGTTGTCGTTGCCGATGTTGCCGCTGCCGGAGTTGTTGGTCGCACCGCCGCCGAAGGGATTCTGGTTGCCGCTACCGGAATTACCGCTGCCGATGTTGCCGCTACCGATGTTGTTGTTGCCGATGTTGCCGCTGCCGATGTTGCCGCTACCCAGGTTTCCGGAGCCCGGGTTGTTGTCGCCCCTGTTGCCGTAGCCGGAGTTGCCGCTGCCGAAGTTGCCGTCGCCGGTGTTGTTGTTGCCGCGGTTGCCCAGTCCGGAATTGGTGTCGCCGAAGTTTCCGTTGCCGGTGTTGTTGTTGCCGGAATTCCCGTTGCCCTGGTTGTTATCGCCCTTGTTGCCGAAGCCGCAGTTGCCGTTGCCGAGGTTTCCGTCGCCGGTGTTGTTGTGGCCCGCGTTGCCGAAGCCGGAGTTGGTGTCGCCTTTGTTGCCGTCACCGGTATTCCCGCTGCCTACGTTGCCGGTGCCGCGGTTGTTGTCGCCCTTGTTGCCGTCGCCGGCGTTGGTGTTGCCCAGGTTGCCGTCGCCGGTGTTCGTGTCGCCCTTGTTGCCGTCGCCGACGTTGGTGCTGCCCAGATTGCCATTGCCGGAATTGGTGTCGCCGTTGTTGGCGTTGCCGGTGTTGCCGCTGCCCAGGTTGCCGTCACCGGAGTTGTTGTCGCCCTTGTTGCCGTCTCCGCTGTTGGCCAGCCCCAGGTTGCCGTCGCCGGAGTTGTTGAAGCCTTTGTTGCCGTCGCCGATATTTCCGTTGCCGAGGTTTCCATTGCCGGAGTTGTTGTCGCCCTTGTTCCCGTCGCCGGAGTTGCCGCTGCCGATGTTGCCGTCGCCCGGGTTGCCGACGGCTGGGTTGCCGCTGTTGTTGTTGCCATCGCCGGAGTTGTTGTTGCCGATATTTCCGTCACCGTCGTTGTTGTTGCCCGTGTTGCCACTGCCCACGTTGTTGTTGCCGCGGTTGCCGTCGCCGGCATTACCGGTGCCCTGATTACCGTTGCCGCCGTTGCCGTCACCGGTGTTGCCGCTACCCGGGTTATTGGCGCCGATGTTGCCGTCGCCCTGGTTTCCGTTGCCCCGGTTGCCGTCACCGGCGTTGAAGTTGCCGGTGTTGCCGCTGCCCGGATTGTTGCTGCCTCGGTTGCCGTCGCCGGGGTTGCCGGTGCCCTGGTTGCCGTTACCCTGGTTACCGCTGCCGGTGTTACCGCTACCGACGTTGTTGGCGCCGATGTTGCCGTCGCCCTGGTTGCCGCTGCCCTGGTTGCCGTTGCCCGGGTTGTTGTTGCCGATGTTGCCGTTGCCGGGGTTGTTGTCGCCCTGGTTGCCGCTGCCCTGGTTGCCGCTGCCCAGGTTGCCGTTGCCCTGGTTGCCGTTGCCCTGGTTGCCGCTGCCGGAGTTGTTGTTGCCGATGTTGCCGTTGCCGGTGTTTCCGCTGCCCTGGTTGCCGCTGCCCGGAAGCGCCAGCGCCGCAGCAGCATTCACGCTTGTCGCGCGTGCTGCCGTGGCCGGATCGCCAGCCGGGGTGACGGCCTGGGCGGAATTGCCGGTCATCGCGGTAGCACCGGAAGAGGCGGCCTTCGTGGTGACGGCGTCGCCGTTACCCGCAGCGCCGGCAGCCGGGGCACGTCCGGGGCCGCCGAGAAGGCCGCGTAGTGGGCCGGCCAGGTTGTGCAGCGAACGTTGCCACGGCGTCAGCTGGCCAGCCGCGGCCGAGACCCCGGAATAGTAGCCCGACATGGCCGCCGCATCCTGGGCCCACATCCGCTCGTAGTCGGCCTCGGCGGCCGCGATCGCCGGGGCGTTCTGCCCGAACAGGTTTGAGAACACCAGCGACAGCAGCCGACCCCGGTTGGCCACCAACGCAGCCGGATGTACCGTCGCGGCCTTAGCCGCCTCGAATGCGCCGGCTGCGACGCGGGCCTGGCCCGCGGCCTCCTCGGCCTGTGACGCAGCCGCATTCAGCCAACCCAGATAGGGGGCGGCCGCTCCGGCCATCGCCGCCGCCGCAGGGCCCTGCCACGATTCGTTCGCCAGTCCTGACGTCACCGAACCGAAAGCCGCTGCCGCCGAGGCCAATTCGAAGGCCAACCCGTCCCAGGCCGCCGCCGCCGCCAGCATTGGGCCCGACCCGACGCCGGAAAACATCCGCGCCGAGTTGACTTCTGGCGGCAACACCAAGAAATTCATCGAGGGCCTTCTTCCAGCCTTACCCGCGCGGCCGCAGGCCGCCGACCCCCCGCACCCCTTTCGGCAGCAAGATTCGCGCCGCCACGCACATGCGCGCCTCCAAGCACCAAGCACCGGCAATCGTCGTGATCCCAGAAAGCTACAGCAAACGCCCCCGCGATATCGGCACTTCAGCAAATGACGGCCCAGCCGGTATGCCCGGCTCTGTCGACGGCTCCGCCGGAGTGGTGCAGACCCCGGTCTCGGCCTAAACCCGCAGTTCGCTGACCAGATAGGGCCGCTGCGGCGGCGGCCCGGCAAGCAGGCCGAGCACCGCCTTCACGTCGACATGCGACGCCAACAGATCAGCCATCAGATCCAGCTGAGCGTCGCGTCGCGCCGTCACGTTGACGCCGTCGGCGATGACGAATCCGCTCCGGCCGGCGGCGGCGGCCACCTGGTTGAGCCAGGCGCGACGGAAGTCGTCGTTGTCGAGCAGGCCGTGCCAGTGGGTGCCGAAAACCGCGCCGCACCGCACGCCCTGTACCTCGGAGTCGATGTCGAACCAACCCGTCTCGGCGCAGCGGGCCAGTCGCCCGTGATGGATTTCATAACCGGTCAACGGCGACTGCCAGCGCCGCAGCCTCTTGTCCGCGGCGAACACGATGTCGGCGTCCAGCAATCCCAGCCCGGCCACCGCCCCGGCCCCCGACTCAACGGTGTCTTCGATGCTGCGGCACAGCATTTGGAAGCCGCCGCAGATTCCCAGCACCGGCCTGCCGGCCCGCGCGTGGTCGACGATGCC
Organism: Mycobacterium innocens; assembly: GCF_900566055.1. Classification (GTDB taxonomy): domain Bacteria; phylum Actinomycetota; class Actinomycetes; order Mycobacteriales; family Mycobacteriaceae; genus Mycobacterium; species Mycobacterium innocens. The sequence goes on along the minus strand of NZ_UPHQ01000070.1, from coordinate 3,922 downwards.
GCCGGCCAGGCCACGGTCGCGTAGCCACGACAGATCTGCGACCGTGGCCTTGCTGCCGGGCAGCACGATCAGGTCGGCGTCGGCCAGGTCGGCGGGGTCGGTGATCCAGCGCACCAGCACGCCGGGCTCACACGCCAGCGCCTCGACATCGGTGGAGTTGGAGATCCGCGGCATCCGCACCGCCGCCACCCGCAGCCACTGGTCGCCGCGGGGCGGCTCGGGCGTGCCGACGACGCGGTGCGCCACCACCGACAGCGAGTCCTCGGCGTCGAGCCAGAGCTCGTCGGTGTAGGGCAACACTCCGTAGGTCGGCCGGCCCGTCGACTCCAGCAGCTGCTGCAGCCCCGGCTCCAGCAGCGCGGGGTCACCGCGAAACTTGTTGACAATGAAGCCCGCAATGTGTGCCTGGTCGTCGGGGTCGAGCACCGCGACCGTCCCGAACAGATGGGCCAGCAAGCCGCCGCGGTCGATGTCGCCGACCACGACCACCGGTAGGTTGGCCGCGCGCGCCAGCCCCATATTTGCCAAATCCGTTGCCCGCAAGTTTGTTTCGGCTGCAGATCCGGCTCCCTCGCAGATCACTGCGTCGAACTCGGCTCGCAGACTTGCTAATTCATCGAGCACGACACCGGCTAGCCGATCGCGATGCTGCAGGTAGCCGGCCGCCGTGACGCTATCGGCGACTCGGCCCCGGATGACCAGTTGCGAGGTCCGGTCGCTGCCCGGCTTGAGCAGGATGGGGTTGAATCGCACGCTGGGCTCCAACCCCGCCGCGCGAGCCTGGATGGCCTGGACACGGCCGATCTCACCGCCTTCCACGGCGACGGCTGAATTGTTGGACATGTTCTGCGCCTTGAACGGCGCCACCCGGACACCGCTGCGGGCCAGCAACCGGCACAGGCCCGCGACCACCACGGACTTGCCGGCATCGGAACTGGTCCCGGCGACCAGCAGCGCGCCACTCACCGTGTGGTGGCGAGCAGACACAGACTCGCACCGTTGCGGCGGCGATCATGCGAGTTTGCGACTGCTCGCGCCGGAAAGTTCACGGCAACGTGAGGATTTCGACGCCGGTGTCGGTGACCAGCAGCGTGTGCTCGAACTGCGCGGTCCACTTGCGGTCTTTGGTGACCACCGTCCAGCCGTCGTCCCAAATCTCGTAGTCGAGGGCGCCCAGGTTGATCATCGGCTCGATGGTGAAGGTCATGCCCGGCTGCATGATCGTTTCCACCGCGGGCTGGTCGTAATGCAGCACGACCAACCCGTTGTGGAACGTGGTACCGATGCCGTGACCGGTAAAGTCGCGAACCACGTTGTAGCCGAACCGATTTGCGTAGGACTCGATAACCCGCCCGATGATCGACAACGCGCGTCCGGGTTTGACGGCGTTGATCGCCCGCATCGTCGCCTCGCGGGTCCGCTCCACGAGCAGGCGGTGTTCTTCGGTGACGTCGCCGGCCAGGAAGGTCGCATTGGTGTCGCCGTGGACACCGTCGAAGTAAGCGGTGACATCGATGTTGACGATGTCGCCGTCGGCGATCACCGTCGAGTCGGGGATTCCGTGGCAGATGACCTCGTTGAGCGATGTGCAGCACGACTTCGGGAACCCCTTGTAGCCCAGCGTCGACGGATATGCACCGTGGTCGACCATGTACTCGTGGGCGATCCGGTCCAGTTCATCGGTGGCCACCCCCGGCGCCACGGCCTTACCGGCCTCGGCGAGGGCGCCGGCCGCGATCCGGCCGGCGACGTGCATCTTCTCGATTACCTCCGGCGTTTGCACCCACGGTTCGGTCCCCTCCTTGGCCGTCGGCTTGCCGACGTATTCGGGGCGCGCGATCCACTTGGGCACCGGCCGCGTCGGGGACAGGGCGCCGGGAGAAAGCGCGGTGCGAGCAGGCATCCCGCTAGCTTAGTCGGGGCCGTGCGACGAGCCCGTCACTTGCGCCGCACCGGCCGCCGCCCCAGGGACGTGCCCACATCTCAGCGACACCGGCGAGGCGTGCGGTGCACCAACCGGAACAGCCGCTGCCACTGTGACCCAACGTGGCGCGATCAAGCCTGATGGCGGCGCAGCAACGCCCGGCGTGGGCCCCGAATCACCACCGAACCGCAGACCACCCGGCCGGTCAACACCACATGCGGCGTTCCCTCCGCCGGTGCCTCTTTGCGGCGGTCGCTGGCGCTGCCCACATATACCTCGACGTCGTCGATCGAGGCGCTGGCGCCCTCGGGCAGCCGCAGGTCCAGTGAACCGAACTTCATGTCGAGCTCGATGACCACCACCGGCCCGGCGAAACGGGCCTTGGTGAGATCGAGATCGATCGAACCCAAGCGGCGCACCAGCGCCAGCCGGGTGGGCACCATCCATTCGCCATGGCGCTTCAACGACCCGGCCCAGCCGCGCAGTTGCACCCGGTCGGCTGCGGACGTGACGATCGCGCCTGGCCCGGGCAGGTCGCAGACCAGCCCCTCCAGTTCGCTGTGGGTACGCGCGAAGGACACGCGAGACGAGCGTTGCTCGAATTCGTTGATATCGATCAACCCGAGCGCGACGGCGTTGTGCAACCGCCGCATGGTGCCGTTGCGGTCGGCGTCCGACACCCGCAGTGTCATTGGAGCCACCATGTCCCCACCGCTGTCCGTCATGACCTTTCCTGATCGTTCTGTCGTCGCCTCACCCTCGCAACTTACCTCCGTTACCGGGCCGGTGCGGCCCGGCGAGCCGGCTGCATCGTCGGCAAACACCCGGTCCCGCCAACGCGATCGCGATACGATCCATCGGTCGCGGCTTCGGCTTTATCGGTGCGGCTTAGGTGAGGCTTGGGTGCGGCTTGGGTGCGGCGAATCTGCAGATCGCCACGACGCAACGCGAGGTGCACATGTCCTACCTGATCGTCGCTCCGGACACGATCCTCGCCGCAGCCTCGAGCGTATCCGGCATCGGCTCGACGATCACGTCTGCCAACGCGGCGGCCGCGCCCGCCACCCTCGAGGTGCTGGCTGCGGGCGCCGACGAGGTGTCGGCCGGCGTTGCGGCCCTGTTTTCCGCGCACGCCCGCGCCTATCAGACGCTCAGCGCCCACGCGGCGACGTTTCACGACCAGTTCGTCCGCGCCTTGACGACGGGCGGCGCCGCGTATGCCGCTGCTGAGGCCGCCAACGTTCAACAGAACCTGCTCGGCGTCATCAATGCGCCCACGCTGACCCTGTTGGGCCGCCCGCTGATCGGTAACGGGGCCGCCGGCGCCCCGGGCTCCGGGGCAAACGGACAGGACGGCGGACTGCTGGTCGGCAGCGGCGGCGCCGGCGGCTCCGGCGCCGTCGGCCAGCGAGGCGGCAACGGCGGGGCCGCCGGGCTGTTGTTCGGCAATGGCGGCAACGGCGGCAACGGCGGCGGCTCGGCAACCGTCATCGCCGGTGACGGCGGAAACGGCGGAGCCGGCGGGCTGTTCGGCACCGGCGGGACCGGCGGCACCGGCGGCTTCGGCCTCAACGGAGGTGCCGGCGGCGCCGGCGGGGCGGCCGGCCTCTTCGGCACCGCCGGGTCCGGCGGTGCCGGTGGCCTCGGAGTGGTCGGCTCCCCGGGCAACAGTGGGGCCGGCGGCGCCGGCGGCGCCGGCGGATTGTTCGGTCCCGGTGGTGCCGGCGGCACCGGTGGAGCCTCGCTGGCCCAGACGGGCGGGGCCGGTGGCGCCGGTGGCGCCGGCGGGCTGTTCGGCTCCGGCGGTAGTGGCGGCGCCGGTGGGGCCGGCCACAACGCCGGCGGCGCCGGGGGCGTCGGCGGTACCGGTGGGGTGATCTTCGGCTCCGGCGGGGCCGGCGGCGACGGAGGTCCCGCAGGGATAGGCGCCGCCCTGGGCGGCAACGGCGGGGCGGGCGGCCACGCTATCGGCCTGTTCGGCAATGGCGGCGCCTATCC
>NZ_UPHQ01000147.1 GCF_900566055.1 Mycobacterium innocens | reverse complement strand
AACCTGCAAAACGCCATCAGATACGCCCAGCACACCGCCGCCGAACTCGACACCGCACACCAACACGCAGCGCACCTCGCTGCCGCCGAACCAGCACACCAACTATCAAGCCCCAACACCAAACGCCCGGGGCCAAAATTCATGCAGATCAGTGGGGCCAAACCACTTGACGAAACGCAGGGCGGTAATGCTAGAACAGGAGGTGAGCGCTACCCCTGCGCTAACACCCGCCGATCGGGCCGCCGCGCTTGCACTGGCTGCCGCATACACCAGCGCCAACGCCGCAGGCAGCATCGCAATTGGGCGTGACGATCCGGCCTTCCGGGCAGCCGTTGATAATGTCAATGTTAAGGACGCGCGCATGAAGGCTGTCTGTGGTGGCGGTTGACCTGCCACCAGGTAGGTGGTCGGCATTATTGGTCGGTGCGTGGTGGCCGGCACGGCCTGACGCGGTGACGGCTGGGGTTGCCTATTGGCGCCAAGCAGGGGAACACAAGCGCCAAGAGGCGGGCGACCTGCAAAACACACGATCGCAACTGGCAGTAAATAAAGGGCGGACCGCCGACGATTTGCTTGAACGGTATTGGCGCGGCGAGCAGCGTGTAGCTACTATCGCTCATCAGTGCCAAGTGAAAAGTGAGCAAAGCGACCTAGTCGCAGACGCGGTCAACCATTTACGTGATCGGCTCAGCGAAATAGCCGAGTCCGGCAACGCGGAGATAGACCGGATTCTATCTGGTAACGGGTCAACGGAGGCCAAAGTTGCCGCGGTGAATGCGGTTATTGTCGAAAAGAACGCAAGCGCATCCCATGCCGGCGCGAATGCGATATCCAACATTGTCGACGCTACGCAGCGCGTGCTCGATGCAACCATCGGTGGTGACGCCCGCAAGTGGCTGCGTGAGCACGGCGTGAATCTCGACAGTCCGCCACCATCACGCCCGATTACCGCCGACGATTTGGATTCGCCGTCGCCAGACGCACAGGCAGCCTTTGGCAGTGGCAAGGTTCCCGGCGCACAGTCACCGGCTGGCAACGACGGTGTGTCGCCGGAGTCACCAGTAGCGTTCGGCGTCGGTAAGGTGCCCGAGGCGCCCCCGCCGGGTGGTCGCGGCGCCGCATCGGCGTCACTAGCGGCGTTCGGTGTTGGTAAAGTGCCTGCCGGGCCACCGCCAGTCGGTACCGTAGCGCCACCGTTGCCGCCCGGTACTCCCGCGATTGTCGTTGGCGGCCCCTCAACGCCCGGCATTTCGGCCCCGACGGCGACCGGTGGGCCTTTGGCAGCGGCCGCCGCACCTTTATCACCGCAGTCCCTAAGCCAGTCGTTCGCCACGGGAATGATGACCGGAGAACCGGCGGCTGCCGGAGCGCAATCGTTGTCGGAGGGCACAATCCACGCGGCCACAGAGCCTTTGGCACCAGCTACGCCACCCGCGACGACGCCGATGGCCGCCGCTCCAGCAATCGCGACCGGCGCCGCCGCCGTCCCTCATGTTCCCGACATGAGCGCGGCCGCAGCTCCGGCCCCGGTCGTATCACCGACGGCTGAGACCGGCATGACCACGGTGTCCCCGGTAGTTGCGGGTGGACCGGCCACAAGTCCGATCGCCCCAGTCAGCGCCCCGGCGGGACCGTTGCCCGCCTACGGCTCTGACCTGCGTCCGCCAGTCATCACACCGCCTACCGCCGCCCCCACCGGTCCAGTATCGGGGGCAGCAGTAGCGCCCTCCCCGTCATCGTCACCCTCGGCCGGTGCCTCGATGATGTCGCCAGTCGCAAAATCCACCTCACAGGCCGCCCAAGGGCAAACGGCAAGCGCAGCATCACCATTGGCCGGTGCCACCGTAGCCGCTACGGCCGGGGCCACAACCGGCGACGCGGCGAACCGATCGGCCGAGCAGCAACGCTTGCGACGCTTCGTCGATGCGATGGCCCGACAGGAACCAAACATCTCCTGGGCGGCCGGCCTACGCGACGGCGGACGGACCACACTGCTGGTTACCGACCTCGCCGGAGGCTGGATTCCACCCCACGTGCGGCTGCCCGCCCATGTGACGCTGCTGGAGCCGGCACCACGACGTCACGATGCCAATGTGGAAGACCTCCTCGGCGCGGTCTCGGTGGCCGCCGTACACCAACCCCACGGCTACATCGGCGAGCCAGGACCCGACGAACCCGCCCTAACCGGGGACCGCACCGCCCGGACTGCGCCGACGGTCGACGAACTCGGCCCGACCCTGGTCGAAGCCGTGCGCCGCCGCGACGGACTACCCCGCATCGCGCAGGCAGTCGCAATAGCCGCCGCGCGCAAGTACGGCGTACCAGACAATGAAGTCGAGCTACTACATGAAAGAGCCACCGAGATACAGCAATCGGTCCTGAGCACGTATCCGCATCATGACGCCGCGGCCGTCGTTGATTGGATGCTGTTGGCGGCGATCAACGCGTTAATCGGGAAGGAATGCTAGCCCCACCCCGAGCCGAAGAACGAATCTCTACCCCGACCCAGGTGCATACCCCTTTTGGAACGATTCCGCTACCGCACGTCGAGATCACCACACCTGTTACTGTCGACCCCGACTGGGACCGGCCTGGAGACTCCGTCACCAATGACCATGAGTTCAAGTAACTTCCGCCGGTCAGGCCTGCTGCGGCTTGCGGCCGTAGCGCTGACAATGGCTTTCCCATTGGGAGGTTGTTCACTGATGTATCCGTTTGCGCACGATGCTGATCGCCCCGAGCATCCGCTATCCGATGAGCAGGCCATGGCGCAGGTGATCGAGCCAGCGAAGCAGATCGCCAAAGTAGCTGGACTACAGGATGTCTCGGGAGAATTTGGGTGGGAGTCCTGCAATGACCAGGGCGATCCGCCCTACCGTGGCCGCGTAAACGTCAAGTTTAACGTCCCCGCCGGCATGGATCGCAACGCCTACTTTGAGCAAGTGGCCGCAACGATGGTGGCGCATGGCTGGTTGGCCGGCCCCCCACCTGGGCTGCGCCCGTTCGGAACGGCGATCCACAAAGATGGCGTCATGGCAATCATCGGGGTGAGCCCCTTTCTAGGCGCGGATGGCGATGTCGAACTTTCCGGCGAGTGTCGCAACATGGGCGACCATCGTCACGCCCGCTGGCTCAATATCAGCGACCAGCTACGTGGAGGATGAAGTCTGAACGACAGCAACGCATCCCGTACTGGTTGCTTTCTTGACGTGCGGCCTTTTTCATCGTGTGGAGTGATGTCAATCAGCCGTCGTCGACGATGGCAGGTCTGCCTTGCGGCGCTGACCGCGGCGATCTTCGCCTGAGGAGTTTGTTCGTCGATGTATCCGTTTGGGAACGACCCCGATCACCCGAGCGTTCGCTCGCCGACGAACATGCCGTGGATCAAGTAGTCGAGCCGGCCAAAGACTACCAGAACTGCTGGGCTGCGGGATGTTTCGGGAGGTTACGGCTGGCTCCCACCTCAGTGATCGCCTGGATGGGCTATGACGCACCGGCGTTCGACTTCCAAAATCCGGAAGCGGCCGCGACCGACCCGACCAAGCTGCAACAGGTCGGCACACCATGGATGGCGCGCCAGGGAGGCGCGGCTGCCCGGGAACCGATTTAGCGCGCAGTGCCACCGACTTCCACCTCAACGGCGGACAGGTCTACGTAGGTGCTGCCTCCACCGACGCGATCAGCTGGATCGGTGAATCAGGTAGCGCGGTGCCCAATTGGGTCAACAACGCACTCGGCGCCCCTCTCGGGCCATTAGCGGGACTGGGCACCGATCCGGCTCACGACGGTTTCGGGTCGGTGCGCTTCCGCGCCGAAGTCGCCGGCTCGCACAACATCACCCCCTGGTTCAACGACCATTCGCACTACTACAACAAGGGCAGCGAGGCGCTGCACAACATGACCGAAATCACCGTCCGCCATGGAAAGAACCTCGGCCTCGATCTTTCATGTAATTGAGTGGCATCGAGTGTCGTTAACGTGAAAGGCGCGCTGCCACAAGGATAATCGGACTTACCACAGCACCGATGATCCGAGATGGAGCGCACCTAACAGATGCAGACTAGCAACGATTGGTCGAAGAATCTCCGTATCGAGGTGCGTGGCGATGATGTCGTCGGGCACGCCGGGAACGTGATCCCGC
>NZ_UPHQ01000003.1 GCF_900566055.1 Mycobacterium innocens | reverse complement strand
GGTGGTTTGACGCCATCCCCCGAAAGGACGACGCCGAAGGGCCACAAAACCTTCATCTCCTGTGCAGCAAGCACTTTCAGACAGCCGCCTCCTACATGACGACTCCTTTCCACGCGTCGTGGCGCAATCGTCTAGCTTAGGTTTGACCACCTGCGGCGGTGACCGGCCATCGCAGTTGTCTCCCGAACGGAGGTAGTGACATGGCTGTGCATCGGGACGTGTTGACCGTTATCGGTGTCGGCGGCATCGGTGAGGCGATTGCCCGGCGGTCGGGCTCCGGCAAGACGGTCCTTCTGGCCGACAACAACGACGAGACGCTGTCATCCGTCGCCGAATCCCTCTCCGCTGCAGGCCATCAGGTGCTGGGTCACAGTGTCGACGTCGCGTCAGCGGACTCAGTTCGCGGGTTCGCGCAATACGCCGCCTCCCTCGGGAATGTCACACACGTGGCGCATACCGCCGGGCTCTCCCCGGCGCAAGCCTCGGCGCAAGCAATCCTGGCTGTCGACCTGCTCGGTGTTGCGCTGATGCTCCAGGAGTTCGGCGACGTCGTTGCGCCGGGCGGCGCGGGTGTGGTGATCGCCAGCATGGCGGGCCACCTGGTCCCGCCGCTGACCGCCGAGCAAGAACACGCGCTGGCCCACAACCCCCCGGGTGACCTGCTATCGCTCGACTTCGTCAGCCGGGTCACCGAATCGGCCTTTGCCTACCCGATCGCTAAGCAGGCCAATCACATTCGAGTGCGTGCCGCGAGTGTGCAGTGGGGACGCCGCGGAGCAAGGATTAACTCGATCAGTCCCGGCATTGTCTCGACGGCAATGGGGCAGCAGGAACTGGATTCCGCCGTCGGCGACGGCATGCGGGCGATGATCGCCAGGTCGGGCACCGGCCGCATCGGAACCCCCGACGACATCGCAGGGGCGGCGGCCTTTCTGCTCGGCCCGGACGCATCCTTTATCACCGGTACCGATCTGCTGGTCGACGGTGGCGTCATCGCGGCGGTGCGGTCGGGCAGTTAACCCACAGCTAACCCCAGCTAACCCTCAGCTAACGCTAACCCGGATCTTTCAGTAGTGCGGGGGCGTGCGTGTGGCGTGCCGAGTGGATGAGCACGCCGGCGGTGTGCAGCAGATGTGCTTGGACTCGACCGGCTTTCAGGCCCACGTCCAGGCAACGGCTTTGGCCGTTGGCCAAACTTACAGTGTTGGCACCCAAATTTGCTGGACTGACAGAAGGACTTTGACTATCTACCCGCTGTGACGCCGACATCTACACAATAGTCGGGTTAGCTGATGGGGGCGGCGCGCCGCGGCGTGGCAAATCCGTTGCTTTGCTGGGGTTGTCGCGGAAAGGCGGGCACATTGGGTGTCGGTCGATCCGGTGACCGGTGTGGCTCATGATGGCTTTGGGGTGATGAGATCGGTTGTCGGACCGGTGTGTTTGGTTTTGATGGACCGACGCGGCGCTCGCGGGGTTCTTGTCATCGGCGTCACGTTGAACGTCGCGGGCATGGGTGTCTTCGCTTACGGCGTTGCGCACCAACGCGAGTCCCTGCCGCTGCTTCTGGCCGGTCAGACAATGTTGGGGCTAGGCATGGGCTCCACCCGAATGCCCGCTGGTCGCGGTGGCAATGCAGACGCTGTCCCCAGATCAGATGGCCAGGGGGTCGACGATGGTCAAGGTCAATCAGCAGGTGTCAGCCGCGGTGGGGACCGCGCTCCTGTCGGTGATCCTGACCAGCCAGTCCACCAACCGGTGATGTCGCAACAGCTTTCCCGGAGTGACCTTTCGCAAGCCTGCAGCGCAGCGCTTGTGGTGGCGGTCGTACTGGTGGGGTTGACTTTCATACCGCTGGCATTCTTGTACCAGAAGCCGAAAGCCATGGTGCCGATGCACACGTCGTCGCACCGAATCACACCAGAAAGTGGCGAGCCCGGTGGGGCCGCGCAGCACAGCGGGCAATCAGCTACCGGTATTCACTGACTCGCTCTGAGGCGACTTGTACAACCCGGCGGCTCTCGCCCGGTTCACCGGAGCGCCCTCGAGGTCACGGTGCGTCGAAATTGTGCAGGGTCTGGTTTGTTCCCTCACTCACCGTGACGTAGCCGTCCCCGTCCGGATGGAAGGCGATCGCCTCACCCTGGGATTCATTCGCAACCGCCGGTCCCATAACGGGCTGCTGGCTGAACGGCGACCAGGCGCTGCTGTTCGGGTCCCGATTCCACAGCAGCACATCGCGATAGGTGCGGACGGCCAATTCCGAACCGTCAGGTGAGAAGTCGGCGCTGGTGACCAGTTTCGAGTTGGTATACGACAAGTCCAAAGTTGCGACTTGTTGCAGTGTCGTATCACCGGAACTTCCCCACGCAGTTGGCGGAGCCGAATAGACGCGGGAAACGTTGGCACCGGTCTTCTCGATGACCATCAGGTTGCCCGAACGCGGATCGACGGCCAGTGCCTCGGAGTTGATCTTTTCTCCATTGGGATAGACAAGGCGAAGCTGATCGACCCCCGTCAACGTTGTGTTCGTGGGGTTGGTCGCAGTGCCGGTCACCGTTGGCTCGGGGACGCGGTAGATGACGACGCCGCTGCGCGACAATCCGTTGTCGCCAATGTCGCCGACATAGATATAGGACTTGCCGTCGGCCGCGGTGCCGACCTCGATGTCTTCCCAGTCGACAGCTTTTGCACCACCAAGTGTGTAGCTGCCCAAGGTTTGGCCGGTCTTTGCGTCAACGGCGAAGATTCGCGCCAAGTCCCCTGAATCATTGTGCACCCAAACAACATTCGGATTCTTGATGCCGGCGTCGACGCCCGATATCTCCTTGAGGGCACTGTCGGTGATGGTTCCCCCGTTCGACGAGGCCAGGTCGCCGGAACGGGCCGCGTCGACCGCGTTCTGGCCGGGATCAACCGGCCCGCCCGGATCCGACGGACCGCCCGGATCGCCGGGTGCACTGACCTGGGTGCCGGGCGTCCCGGTGGAACCGGCATGGCCGGCCAGTCGTCCACCGGCGCCGCCGGCTCCGCCCGGGCCCGGGTCGGCACCCGAACCGCCCATGCCGCCGTTGCCGCCGTCGCCGATCAGCTGGGCGGGGCCACCGACACCGCCGGCGCCGGCCGTGCTGCCCGGCGCACCGGCCCCGCCCAGCTG
>NZ_UPHQ01000146.1 GCF_900566055.1 Mycobacterium innocens | reverse complement strand
CCGATACAGCCGCACCGCGCGTCTACGCAGCTCGTCGGGGTACTTCCTGTTCGCTGCCACCGCAAACTTCCTTCCTCCAGGCTATGCATGATCAAACCTGGTTCGGAAGCCTCCGAAAAAGCGGGGGAAGCACATCGTTGGCAAAGGCAGCTTCGTGAAGCACAGCCTGCGCGTAGGCCTGGCCGTTGAAGTACTGGGCGGCCTCCTTATCGCTGCTCAGCACCGAGAAGACGCCCTTGGCCACCGGCAGCGCACCCGACATGGTGTCGCGGTCGAGCGGATCACCGAATCCCGGTAATCCCCCCGATGTGCCGGCGATGTTGTTGACGTAAGGACCCAGCCCGTGGGCCATATCGCGGACCAAGTTCGGGTTCACCTGGCCAAGGGTGTGGTTTCCCGGAAGGTGCAGCAACTGCTGGTCTGTGCCGATGTACGAACTGTATGCGCGGGCGGTTTCGGCGGCGATCCTTTCCTCCGGCCCCTGGACCACCGACGGATCCCCGGTCCACGAAAACAGAGAGCCAACACCTTGGCCGTTGTCTTTCCAGTAATGGTGGGTGATGTTTCGCAGGAACTTGTCGTGGTCGGCTCCGGTGATGGTGTCATGTACTACCTGGTGATCCGGCGACACCGCCGAGAGGACATTGGACACCGTGGGATCCAAAGCAGGATCGCGTTCGACGTTTTGTCCTTGGCTGGCAGGGTCGGCACGCCAGATCGGCGTGTCCATCATGACCGATGCCTTATGGATCATCGCGCGATCCAACTCGGTATTCGTCTGAAAGCCCTTGTCCCCGTCCTTGACGATGCCGGCGATGTCGTTCATTTGATGCGTAAAGAGCACTCCCGGCGAGTTCAACGCCTGCTGGACACTTTCAGGCACCTGCGAGACGCCACCTTTTACCGTGTCGGAACCCTGCTTGGCGCCAACGGTTAACGGAGTCTTCGGGAAGGTGATATTTGGATTGCTCATCAGCTGCCAGGAATTGGCGATCATGCCCCTTTGTGCGCCCAGGCGTTGCTCCGCGGTCGTGAGCGCGTCGACAGACATGCCGTGTTCTTGAGCTTGCAACTGACTCAACACTGAGGCCTGCTCGGCAGTCAACGGAACTTTCCCGGCCAACTGATCGGGGGTAATAGAACCCAATACAGCATTAACTCGTCCGGCCGCGCCTTGGTCACCAGCGAGCGCATCATGGACGTCTTGTTCAGCTCGGTCAGGTGTCTCGGGTTCGTGGTTGTCGACGCCCCAAATTCGAGAAGGGTCGTACCCGTCGACAGCCAGATTTTTCTCCGCCGTTATCAGGAAGCTTGAATACCCGTCGCGGATCGAATGCAGATTAGCCAGGGCAGCCTTGGTGTCCTCGATCGCGTCGTTTTCGCACGTGTGAATGAAAGCATCCAGCGTCGCCCTGTCCTCTGCGGTGAGCTGAGGGTTTCTCTCAAGCGTCACCGCCTGGCCAATTTCGTCATCGAGTTGCTGCAGCTGACCCTCTAGCTTTGCGATCTCCCCGCTTGCGGATCGCTGCGCCTCGGCCAGGGCGGCCGCGATGTTTTCCAGGTCCACCCCAATCTTGGGCAATTGCAGCGACTGCGCACCCAGCGACTGCGTGACGCGCTGCACCTCAGCGGAGTCGTTGATCGGGTGCTCACCATTCTCCCGATTCCAGGCTTGCTCGAAGCGGCGCCGTGCCAGGTCGAAAGCGGCGTCAGCCTCTGCGGTGCACCGGCCGGCGGCATGAAACGCCTCCGCCAGGCCCGAAATCTGCGCCGGACGACCGGCTTTGAGGCTTTGATTTATCGCCCATGGATCACCACCGGATTCGGCGATCAACAGTGGGATGCTGATGTAGCGAAGCTGCACTGCGCCCTCCGTAGTTGTGGATCATTCCATGTCGGTGAAGACGCAGCGGCCCCCGACCCGTGGCGCCGCTGGTGACGGCTCTTCGGCAGCTACCTGGCTACCTGCGACGCACACCGCATCGCAGATCACCGCCAAGGGAGCCACGCGCGAATTCTGCCCTACTGCACGGGTTGTCGCCATTCACGGCTGAAGACGGACGTGGGGGCATTGGCCGTCTCGCCCGGTGGGGGCAGCGTGGCAACTCGGCGTTCGTCGACATCGACGCGGCCGAACAGGCACTGGAGTGCGCCCAGGCAGCAGTTGCAATACCCTTCCGTGGGGTGACGAACCTCCCACCTTTGACCGGCCAATGGACACCGACCCATCCCACGCAGCCCGGGACAGGCTCGCGCGTTTTGGCAAGCTGTGGCTTGGCCATCGCCATTGCCCTGGGCGCCGCAGCTTTGATCGTGGCGCTGACACGTCCCACGACGAGCAATCCAGCCGCAACCCCGAAAACTTCCGCCCCAGTGACGTATACCGCTGCTGACATCGCCGCGACGCACCAGAAGTTGTGTGAGGTGTAAAAGCTTGCCGCACGTGCGGTTCAGGTAGAAACCAATGGCGCAAGTCCGGCACTCGCAGGGGTAGCCGCCGTGAACGGCGCCTTAATGTTGGAGGCCGCGGTAAATGCATCCCCGGCGCTCGCTTGAGGCGATCGCGCCGCGGCGCTGGCGCTTACCGAGGCATACAGCAACACCACAGCAACGAGTAGCATTGCCGGCGGGCGTGACGATCCGGCGTGGCGGGCGGCGCTTGATGATGTTAATGCTGAGGATGCCCGCATGAAGGCTCTGTGCGGTGCTAGCTGATCTGCCGCCCGCCAAGTTCTCGATGTCATTGGCGGGTCCGTGACATCTACTAAACGCAGAAACGCCGTTAGCGGTCAATAAGAGACAAAACACTGACGATTTGCTGAAGTGGTATTGACGTAACAATCAGTGCGTAACTACTATCCCCCGTCAGCGCCAAGTGAAAAGTGAACAAAGCAGCGAGTCGCAAATACAGTTGACAATCGCGAAGGTAGCCACATGCGAGTTCTGGACTACGCACGGCTTGTCGCTATTCACCCGTTACCCCTTGGAACGGACCCCGGCGGCATTGGCCGTCTCGCCTACCCGGGGGCGGTGTCGCGGCAGTCACAGTTGGTGTTTGCATCGATGCAGCCGAACAGACACTGGAGTGCGCGGAGGCAGCAGCGGGAATAGCCTTACTCAGGTGACGACCAACCACCCGCCTGCACAGCAGTGGGCACCGCCATATCCCACCAACCCCCCAGCACACTCCCGCACCTGGCCAGCAGTAGCGCTGTCGGCCGTCGCCGCCTTACTCGGCACCGCAGCTTTGATCGTGGCATTGACCCGCCCTACTACCAGCGGGACAAACGCAGCCCCGGCAACATCCGCGCCGCCAACGTACACCTCCGCGGAAGTCGCCGCGGCGCATCAGAAGTTGTGCGAGGTATACAAGCTGGCAGCGCGTTCCGTCCAAATAGATACAAATAGCGATAACCCGGCTCTGGCAGGCGTCGCGGCTGTAAATGGGGCGGTGCGTGTGATCACCTGAGTTGGCCCCAGTTGGGTCGGTTTTCTTCATGAATTTTGGCTCCATCTGGGGCGGTGATCCGCTGCGCGGTGGGGTCAGCGTGTCGTCACGAATATTGGGCCCCACCCGGGATG
>NZ_UPHQ01000313.1 GCF_900566055.1 Mycobacterium innocens | reverse complement strand
GGCTGGGCGGGCTGGTGACCACCGCCGTGCCGATCCTCGCCGGCCGCACACTCAAGGTCACCCGGGAGGACTACGACCGGGTTTTCGACGTCCAGGTGTGGGGGTTGTGGGAAGCGGTGCGCACCGCGCTGCCCGAGCTGGAAAAAGTTGGCGGCTCCGTGGTGGCCGTGTCCAGCCTGGGTGCCAACCACTACGCGCGTTACTACGGCGCGATCGGTCCCGCGAAGGCGGCGATGGAGAACCTAGTCCGCTACTACGGCGCGGAACTGGGTCCGCGGGGCGTGCGCGTCAACGCGATTTCCCCATCACTGGTCGACAACCCCGGTCATGGCGGGGAGGACATCATCGCCGGTGTCCACGACATGCAAGCCGAGGTCGCAAAGAAAACTCCACTGCGGCGGTTGGGTCATCCCGACGAGCTGGCCTCGGTGATCGTCGCGCTGCTCAGCAGTGACTTCCGATTCGTCACCGGGCTCACCATCCCGGTTGACGGCGGATACAGCCTGCTGGCCTGAGATCACGCACGAAAGACGTTGGCAAAGTTGAAATTCCGACTCGACGAATCAGAAGCCAAGCTCCGTGATGAGCTGCGAACCCACATCGACGAGTTCAGCGCCGCCGATATGGCAGCCATGCGCACGGAGATGACAGCGTTGGAGAGCGACCGACAGGCGCCGGCATCGTTCAACCCGTGGCTGGTTCGGCAGGGTGTGATCGGTCTGGGATGGCCTGCGCCGCTGGGGCGGCCATCATCGCAAACCGAGCGTTTCGTCGCCCATGAAGAGCTCGACTCGGCCGGCCTGCCGACCTATGGACTCGAACAAGCCGAAGCTGTCGGCTGGATGCTGGCTACATTCGGACCTGAAAACCTCGCGGCAGAACATATTCCGCACATCCTCGACGCGAGCTGGTCCTACGCCGGAGGTTATAGCGAACCCGAAGCGGGCAGCGACATGCTGGCGCTACGCACCAAAGCGACCCGTACGTCCGACGGCGATTACATCGTCACCGGCCAGAAGATGTGGACCTCCGGGGCACACATCGCCGACTGGATCTACACCCTGGTCCGAAC
This sequence comes from Mycobacterium innocens, assembly GCF_900566055.1. Taxonomy (GTDB): domain Bacteria; phylum Actinomycetota; class Actinomycetes; order Mycobacteriales; family Mycobacteriaceae; genus Mycobacterium; species Mycobacterium innocens. The sequence goes on along the minus strand of NZ_UPHQ01000313.1, from coordinate 23,535 downwards.
CGAACCCGACAGCACCCGCCATCGCGGTCTGTCGCTGCTGATGATCGACGCGCACGCCCCCAGCGTGACGATCCAGCCAGTGCGGGTGATGGGCGGATGGCGGGTCAACGCCTGCTTTTTCGACGCCGTGAAAGTTCCGGCTCGAGCCGTGATCGGTGAAGCCGGCCAAGCATGGACGATGATGTCGCAAGCGCTGGACATGGAGCGGTCGATGAGCTTCGGCGGTCGCGAGGCACGTCTGCTGCTCGCACGCTACCTGGACCGGATCGGCCGGCACGGCATCGAACTCGACGATGCGACCTACTGCGACATCGGCGAGTTCATCGTGGAACTCCAGGCCGAGCGACTGCTGGGGCAACAGGTGGTCGCGTTGGGCGAACGCGGCCAGTCCGCTAGTGGCGAGGCGTCGATGAGCAAGCTGCATGGGCCGGCGATCGCGCAGCGCGTCGCGCAGTGGCTCGTCGACGCGCTCGGTCCCGACTCCTACACGCTCGATTCCGCCGACCTGTTGGCCGAGGACGCCGAGCAGTTTTTGCGCGCATCGACGGTGCTGTCAATCATCGGTGGCACCAGCGAGATTCAGCGCAATATCATCGCCCAACGCTGGTTGGGCCTACCTCGAGGCTGAGCGGAAGACACCATGGACCTGGGGCTGAAGGACAAAGTCACGATCGTGCTGGGCGCTACCCAAGGTATGGGCCGGGCCACCGCGGTGCGACTTGGCGCGGAACGCGCCCACGTGGTGTTGTGTTCGCGTGGCCGCGCCGAGGGGGACTCCGAGTACCGGTATGTCACCAAGCCAAGCCTGCAATCGGTCGCCCACGAGGTCGCTGACGCCGGTGCGGCCTCTACGCTGACCGTGGTCGCCGACCTCACCCGCGACGGCGACGCTGAAAAGGTCGTTGCGGAGACCACCGAGCACTACGGACGACTGGACAACGTGGTCAACACGGTGGGGCTCTGCGAGGTGCGGACGTCGCCCCTGGAACCAGATGAGTTCTGGGAGAGGGCCTTTCAGTCGGTTCTGATGACGTCAGTGCGGATCGCGCGCGCAGCGGTGCCGGTCATGCTGGAAAACGGCGGTGGCGCGATCGTAACCACGTCAGCAATGTCCGTGCGGCACTTCATACCCCGAATCGCGCACTACTCCGCGCAGAAGGCAGCGCTGGCACACTTCACCAAGAACCTCGCGAAAGAGTACGGGGCTCAGGGCATTCGAGCCAACGCCGTGCTGCCCGGAATGATCTTGAACGAGCAGCTCGTTGAGGAACGCCGGCAGCGGATGGCCAAGAGCGGCCACACTGAGGACGAGGATTTCAGAGAGCGCAACCGCGCTTGGGGCGGGGCCACCTGGGGCAACCGGTTCGGCATGCCTGACGACATCGCCGACGCCATCGCGTTCATGCTCTCCGAACGAGCGGGCTACATCAATGGCGTGCTGCTCAACGTCGACGGCGGATCGGAATACTTCTAATCACGTGGCGCCAACAGCCCGCTAGAGTGGCCGCGTCACCGGGGCTGACTTGTGCCCTGAGGTCGACCTATCCGGAGTTCACAAGTGTGACGGTGCCGCGGGTGCCGTCGACCTCTACCACGCGACCGTTCGGGAGGTCCCGCGTCGCACGGGTGGTTCCGACGACACAGGGTATGCCGAACTCGCGGGCGACGATTGCCGCGTAGGAGTGGAGACCGCCGATGTCGGTGACGACCGCCGCCACACAGCCGAACGTCGGCGTCCAGCCGACATCGGTGACACGCGCGATGAGAACGCTGTCGGGTTCGATGTCGTCGATATCGTCGGGGGTGGGTACGACGCGCACCTGGCCGCGCACGATACCCGGCGAGGCGCCGATGCCGTGCAGTACTTGAGTGCTGGCGCCCGCGTTATCGCTGCCCAGCGGTTCCCAGCGCAGGGTGAACGTGGGCGGAAGAATCAGCCCTGCCAGCCGCATACGCTCAGCACGACGCGCGGGGATGCGCTCGGCGTAAAGAGCGGGTTTGCGACTTCATCGGGCACTAGGTAGAAGATGTCGCCGATTTCGTCGAAGACTCCGGCGTCGACCTGGCGGCGTCCGATCTCGCGGAGCGCCAGTCGAAGGCGTGGGTACCGTGCATTGCCACGTCTTTTGAGCGTTCGCGCCTCCGCACGGCAGCGTTGAGCGCAGCCACCGCCTGGCGGGGCACCCCAGAGAGCCGCATCGGATCGGCCACGGTCCGTAGGCGAGCGTCGAGGAGGTGAAGACAAAATGGCTTGCACCCGTGGACTCCATCGCGCGCAACACATTGCGGGTACCACCTATGTTGATGTCTTCCGCACCGGTCGACGACCGCAGGGGGCAAGCACGAAGGCCAAATGGACAACCCGATCACAGCCACGCATAGCTCGCTCGACAGCTTCAGCGTCGCGGATGTCACCGCTGATGAAGGTGACCCCTGGAATGTCGACGGTTCGCCGCGCCAGCGCCACCACCGAAACGCCGCGCCGCACCAGGTCGCGACAGATCACCCGACCGAAGACCCCATTGGCTCCGGTGACTAGCAGTCGTATGAAATTCTCCGTTCGGAGACATTGGACTTAACCCGCAAGGGGCGGTGCGTATTACACGCGGCTCGGAAAGACCTCCTGCCACGCCCAGTGCCGATTGAGGGTGCGCGTTTCACCGACGCGCCGAAGCAGGCCCGCGTGTCCCGACCAGCCAGGCCGGGCAGCTGAGAACTCGACCATCTGACCGTTGGGATCTGTAACGAATTCCCACGGTTGTCCGTCTCCCACGTCAAAGGTGATCCGGTCGACGAACTCGTCATCGCGCCAGTCGATCTCGGCGTCGACGCTGCGGGAGTCGACGAGTATGGCATCCGACGACGCCACTGCCGCAAACCGAAAGCGGTCAGCCCCGATGCTCATGTGCCCCCACTCGACCGAACCGTCGGCGTACTCGTTGGCGAAAACGTTCCAACCTCCCTGCAAGCGCATCCAAATCGCGCTGTTGTTCCAGTCGACGCCGTGCGGCAGGTAGCTCTGATCAACGGCGAAGAATCCGGTGACCGGCTCACCGAACATCGTGCCCTCCGCGAAATACGGTGTCGACGTGTAATACAGCGCGCCGGGCTCACCAATCGTCCCCGCCTCGCCCGGTCCATTGCGCCATGGAACGTAGACGTGAAACCCCGGAGCGGCGAGGCCGCCGTGAATGTCGAGAAGTGGCCCTTCGGTGCCCTGCTCCTGCCAGGTGCAGTCACTGTCTCCGAGTCTGACTTCGAAGTTCGCGCCACGCGCCGAACCACCAGCCGTCAAGTCGTAGCCGTCGACAAAGTCACGGCGGACCTTGCCGCCGATGCAAGCCTGGGCGCTTCGGCGGTCGGCCCTCAGCCCGATGTCGTCGGAAGCCATGATTGCGATGTCGCGAGTGGTGTATCCGACCGCTTTGCGCAGCAGGGCGTACGACCGCCCATCCTCGGTCCGCAGGATGCCGTAAAACCACGTGCCTTCCAGAACGAGCCCGAAATATGACCGCGTGACCACACCCTGATCGGCTTCCGGACGGAAAAAGCCGACCAGTGGCTGATGATTGAAATCGGCTCGGCGCGGAAAGGTTTCGGGCATATCTATGTCTCTTCTCTATGTCTCGTCCGAACCTGCATGAGATGCAGGGAGTCCAGTTAATGCCCACCTCGGCAGGGTGAAGCCGCGGTCGAACTGCCACAGGTCGGTGACGTGGTCTCGGGTGGCCGGGTCGGCCAAGGTCCGGGCCAGCTGGGTAAGCCAGGGACCGGGATCAGGCATCGCCGAACTCCAGGCGCGGATACGCCGCGAGTACAACTGGCAGTCGGCCTCGACCGTGAAACCGTAGCCGCCCAGCGCCTGATGCACGGTGGCGGCCACCTGCCGCGACGCAGCGCGCGATTTCGCCGCCGCCATCGCTGCTGCGAAAAGCGGCACAGCGCCGTCGCTCGCGGCGAGATACGCTGCGTGACGGGTGAGCAGATCAGCGGATTGCAACGCGGTGGCCGCATCAGCCAACGGGTGGGCGACACCTTGGAAGCTGCCGACGGGCACACCGAATTGCCGCCGCGTCTTGACGTAGTCGACGCCATAACGAAGCAGCGCCTGCGCCGCACCTACGAGTTGCGCCGACTCCAGGAGAAATCCCCACGCCCGGAACGCTTCGGGATCACCGGTCGCAGGTTCGGAGTTGACGGCTGCCACCACGGCCACCGTCTCGCCTGCGGCGGTGCGGCGCACTTCGGACGGCATCGGTGCGATCCCCAAGCCCGAGCCAACCGCGATCACCACCCGCGCTACCGTCGCCGGAACGACCGCCCGGTCCACGCCATTGGCTATCTCCTGCTCGCCGAGCAGTGCGAGGGCGGGTGCGGTGGACACGAAGGGCACCGGTGCCAGATGGGCGCCGAGGGCCACCGCCGCCCGCGTGAGCAGATAAGGATCGGGCGGTAGCTCCCACAGACCGAACTCGTTCAGCGCGCGATCAAGCCGATCGATCCGGCCCTTCCCCTCAGGGTCAACCTCTGTGTCGCCACGCTCCATCGCCCGCAGGGTGTCCGGGGGACACTCTTTGGCCAAGATGTCGGCGAGCGCCTCACCGAGTTCCTCGGCTTCCCGCGGCCAACGCTCGTCGAACAATTTCAACCCTTTCCCGATAAAGCACTCACCAGGTTATAGTATTTGTCGTGCGCAACACAACGGGACCGTCCGTTTCGGCACTGGGTCACCTCGACATCGACTTGTCGGAGGACGACGCCGCCTTCGCCGAGGAGTGGTCCACGTGGCTCGACGCCCATCTTCCCGCAATGCAAGACAAGCTGATAAGCGCGACCACCGAGGCGGAAAAGCGCCAATTGGCGCGCGATTGGCAGGCCCAGATGGCCGCCGGCGGATGGGCGGCGATCGCCTGGCCGACCGAGTTCGGCGGTCGAGCGGCCACCGCACGCCAACAGCTGCTCTTCTACCTCACTTCGGCCGAGCGCAGGGTGCCACCCCTGGCCGGCCGGATCGGCCTGAACTTGTGTGGGCCCACGTTGATCGCACACGGTAGTCCAGAACAGCAGCAGCGATTCCTGCCGCCCATGCTCGACGGCCGCCATGTGTGGTGCCAAGGCTTCTCCGAACCTGAGGCGGGGTCCGACTTGGCGTCTCTGCGCACCCGCGGCATCGTGGACGGCGACACTCTGGTTATTACCGGCCAGAAGATCTGGACCTCGGGGGCTCAGCACTCCGACTGGATGTTCGCTCTGGTGCGCACCGACCCCGACGCGCCCAAGCGCCATGGCATCAGCTTCGTGCTCATCCCGATGACCGCCGCGGGCGTTGAGGTGCGGCCCATTCGCCAGATCTCCGGCGACGCGGGCTTCAACGAGGTCTTCCTAGAGTCGGTTCGCGTGCCGTTGAGGAACGTCGTGGGCGAGCTCAATGGCGGCTGGAATGTCACGCGAACCACGCTGGCCAACGAGCGGGCCATCTTGTTCCTGGGTCAGCAGATGGCGTTGAGGGCGACACTGAACAAAGCGATCAAGCAGGCCGGCACTCCGGATCGGCATGGCATCCGCGCCGCTGAAGATCCACATCTTCGAGACCGGATCGCGCAAGCGTGGATCGACGTGGAATTGGTACGGCTCAATGGACTTCGCAATCTGGCCAAAGTGCTTACCGGCAAGGAGCCGGGCCCTGAGGGGTCGATGTCGAAGCTGTTCGGCCAGCACGTCGAACAACAGATCCACGAACTGGCACTCGACCTCGGCGGCGAGTTCGCCATTCTCGACTCCGGCGCCGCCGACGCGCCAAACAGGGGCAAATGGGCGCTGGGGTGGCTGCGCACCCGGGCGTCGACAATCGGCGGCGGCACGTCGGAGATCCAACGCAACGTGCTGGCCGAGCGCGTCCTCGGCCAGCCGCGCGACCCGTGGGCTGACGCGTAGATGAAGTTCGAATTCACCGAGGAACACGAGGCGCTACGCGCACTCATCGCGGATGTGTGTGCACAGCAAGCCAATCCGCGCAGTTGCTATGCCGACGACGTCTTCATAGACAACCGACTGTGGACGACTCTCTGCGGTGCCGGTGTCGTCGGCGTCGCTATCTCGGACGCCTTCGAAGGAGGCGGTGCCGGCCCGGTTGAGCAGACCGTGATCGCCGAGGAACTGGGGCGTGCCGTCGGTGCGGTTCCCTTTGCCGAGCACGCCGCGGCGGGCGAGGCCGTGCAACTGACGGGTTCCGACGATCAGCGCAAGCGGCTGCTGATTCCCATCGCCCGCGGCGAGATCGTGGCGGGCATCGTGTTGCCCGAGCCGGCCAACTTGCGTGCCGTCACCGCGACCAGCGACGGGGTGCGGTGGCGGCTAGACGGCATTGTGCCGCTGGTGCCCAACGCCGCCGCGGCGGGCCTTATGGTGGTGCCGGCGCTCGTAGCAGAACGGGCGCGGTGGTTCGTGACCGACGCCGCGCACGTCACGCCGCTGCCTACTGTCGACCGCACGCGTCCCGCCGCCGCTGTCGAGTTCGGAGGTACCGACGCCGAATTGCTGACCGGCGCCGACGATGTTGCGCGGCCCGGCGAGTTGCTGCTGACCATGGCGGCGGCGGAGGCGGCCGGAGCGGCTTCGACGGCGCTTCACACGACCGCGCGCTATACGACCGAACGACGTCAATTCGGGCTGCCCATAGGCACTTTCCAGGCGGTCAAGCACACGTTGGCCGACATGCTCGTCGCCGTCGAGAACGCCCGCTCGGCAGTGTATGGCGCGGCATGGGCGCTCGCGGAGAAGGACGTCGCACCCAATGCGGTGGCAATGGCTCAAGCGGTGGCCACCGAGAACGCGGTCCACGTGGTCAGCGACGCCGTTCAATTGCACGGCGGCATCGGAGTGACGTGGGAGTGCGACCTGCACCTGTACCTGCGGCGAGCCAAAGCCCTCGAGCTCACCTACGGGTCCCCGGCCACACATCGCGCAAGGATTGCCGACAGGCTGCTCAGATCCTGACGGGACATCGCGCGCATGCGGCGCGTGTCATAACCTGGCGACGTCATCGCAGACAGGCCCGCAGAACCTCGCCCAGTGCCTGAGCAAGTCGGATGTCATCCCAGCCTTTTTGCAGCCCTTGCACCACAACCGGCAGTGCGGCCTGAACTTCACGGGTCGGCCCGGGCAGGGCGATCAGACGGGTCCACTCCACCCGGCCCACACCGATACGCACGTGGGGTTTCACGTGGCGGCCATGACCAACCGCGTAGGTGGATAGAACTTCTGTGGTCAAATGTGGATCGCAGCGTTGCAGCGCCTCGATTGTGCGGTCCTTGTCTTCGGCCCCGACGCCGCCGGTGGTGATGATGACGCCGAAGCCCTCCGAGACCAGCCGCAACACACGTCCGACAATGACATCCTCATTGTCGGCGACGGCACCCGCAGCCGCCACTTCGAAACCGGCGCGTCCCAACACTTGTTGGGCCGTCGCCAAGTTCGTGTCCTTGATGTTGCCGGCCACCACCTCCGGCCCAGTCGAAACGACAGCAACCCGTGATGACACATAGGAACGTAGCCGGTTATCAATTTCGCTTGCCCGCGAAAGTGTTTCGTCGACCTTGTCGGACGGTGTTCCGATCATGCCCAAGACGCCGCGAGAGTGCACCGATGCACCTACCGACACCGTGGCACCGGCCACCTCGCCGAGTGCGGCGATCAGCTCAGGTTCTCGTCCGACAATGCCGGCGAGTTCCATTCGAGGTTTCAACACGTCGAATACGACATGGTCATCGCGTGCGTCGGTGACGAATACCAAATCCGGCTCAAGATCCAATGCCTGCGCGGCCGAGGCCGCCAGCAGACGCAGATCCGCCCCATGCAGCGTGATGCCGCGCACCCAAACTTCGGTCTTATCGAGTAATTCGACTTCAGGCATCGCGTACTCAGGTCAACGTCACATTGGGCAGGTCACGCTGGGCCAGCCATTTGGGCATCCGCACTCTTTCGACGTCGTCGATCACCCGCGGTGCTGCTTGGCGAAGCGCCTGCGCGAGCGATTCCGAGACATGCATGGCACCCGGTAGCCCGTCGTATACGAGAACGTTGTCGGAGTTGGCAATCGCCTTGGCTCGCCGCATCGCATCGGCGAGGCCGTCTGTCACCTCGGCGACGTCACCAATCCAGCATGCGGACGGATCCTGCTGCAACCAGTCCATCACCTGTCGGCTGGTGACGAAGGTGGGCACACCTTTCAACAGATACATGTACGGGACCCCGCCGGCCATGTAGTTGATGACGTAGGCCTTGATGTTGGCGTTCTCGCCCATCATGTACTGCCCCACCAGACCCCGTATCGACTCGGGCAGCAGCACCGCGTACAGCGCCGGATTGTCCAGATCGAGCCAGTCGGCGTTGGCGTAGTACAGAACATCGAACGGTATTCCGCCGGCGTAGCTGTAGACCGTGCTGCCATGACCGTCGAAGACGACAGTGACGTCTTTGACTTCGCTCATGAGCCGAATGAGCACGGCGTAGTTACGGAAAATGTCGGTGGCCACGCGGCGATCGAGCCGCAGCAGGTCGTTGTCAGCGTCGACATCGATAACACCTTCGGGGCTGGTATTGAGCACCACAGTGGACACGTAACGCTGTTGCACGAACTCGCTGTCGAACACAGCGCGCGCCACCAGTTGACCCGTGCGCGGTCCGTAACCGAAGTGGTAGGCCGACCGTGTTTCCAGCCTCGTATAGCCCATGCCGAACGGTTTGAAGAGCCGATCCACCATGCGGTGCAGATAGCCTTCCCGCATCTCGGTGACATGGGTGTGGATGAAGTGATCAGCGGAAAACAGCTGCCGAGTCAGATACATCGGACCCACCCGGGTCTCGACTTCGATGCCTTGCCCAATCTGGGGGCATTCCCTGGCGTCACCGAAGCGCCGTTCGAGATCGAAAACACGCATCCAGTCTGGATTCTCGATGTGGCCCATGGACTCAGCGATGCGCAGCCGCACCGTAGCGCCGGTCACCGCCTCCACGTGCTGTTGAATTTCTTCCAGCATCGCCACATAGGCCAACCCCGATAGGGCGAACCCGTGCGGGTTGGCCAGCAGATCGACCCGTTCGCCGGCCTTGATTTTCGACCAGTCGATGCTCTCGATCCGTGCGCGGGTACGCGCCCGCACCTCGTCCACCGCGGTGGGCCCCAACCGGCCATCAGGCGTCCAGATCGGCTCCGGTAGCCAGGGCGTCAGTTCGCGGATCGGCAGGGTCACGATGTCGTCGAGATCGGCGGCGCGAGTGGTGACCACGTCGGCGGGGCGGCGGCCATTCCAGGTGGGCAGCAGCCGCGGGGCGGGCATCGAGCCAATGGTCATGATCAGGCCTCATCCATCTTGAAAAGCATTGCGTTGACGTCTTTTTGCAACCGCAGATGCGGATATGCCTGCACCAGTTCGGGGTCGACCCGGCCATCCGGGCCGACAAAGTTCATCAGCCGTCCTGGTATCCCGTACCACTGATAGCCATTGCGCGGATTGCGTGGTGCATCACCGTGTCCGGCCGCGGCCAGCAGCCGCAAAATCGGGTCGAGGCAGATCTCGGTGCACCCGGTACGCGCGCCGGTCCGCCGCGCGACATCCTCAGGGGTATGGGCTCCATCTAGGACCGCGCCGGCCAACTCGCCGGCCGTGGTATCGGTACAAACGCATACCAGCATGTCCGGCAGGAGCCCAACCTGCATGCATAGCTGCCCGATTGCCTCGGGTGAAACGTCAGCGGTGGATTTGCCCACCTCGAAAGGTTGATCTAGCGGCCGCATCACAATCGCGTCGTCAGGGCACAACTCCATGCAGTTCTGGGCGTTGTAGCAGATGTCGTCCCGCAGGACCGCGACATTGCGGCCGGGGCCCGGCTCATCGGAGCGCCTCGGCCGCATCGAAATCGCCACCGTGGGGCAGGCCAGCACACACTTGTTGCACCCGGTACAGAGGTCCTCGACGATTTCGGCCACCATCGTGACGCGTTTGGCCATGAGCGTCTCCCCAAACCTTGGACCTTAATGCGGATTAAGACGAGGGTATTTCGGACGCCGCCCATCCGTCAACGGATGCAGAGGACGGACTCGCTGGCCGCACATAGGCCAGGAACATATCGACCAGTTGGTCGGTGTAGGCGAGGAAAGTCTCGGCTAACAGGCCGGTTTCTGTTGCCACCTCGACGCCCAGCAGACTGCTGGTCAACAAGTCGGTGGCGGCATCCACATCGACGTCGGCACGGACCTCTCCGCGAGTAATACCCCGCTCGAGCACGTCAACGACGAAGTTCACCCAGGCACCGCGGGCTCGCTCAACGGCACGCTTGACCCTGGGCGATTCCGGGATGTGCAACACAGCGTCATGAATAATTCGCAGCCGTGCGGTGGGCATCGTCGCCCACCGGGACAACCGCGTCCGCAGCCGGTCTTCCACCGACCCGTCGGGGTCATCAGTGATGCGCATGTCCTCGGCGTACTCACGCGCTGTGGTCTCCAGCACCTGCTCAAGCAGGTCAGTGCGGCCCGAGAAATGTGTGTAGAGCGCCGGGGCGGTCATACCGGCGGATTCAGCGACGTGGGCCAGGGTGAGATCGGCGAAACCCTGCTGCGCCACCACCTGCTGAGCAATGCGGATCAATTCGTCACGCCTGCCGCTCGATCGCGGAAGCAGGTCCGCCGACGGAATCTCACCCGGCGTAGGGCGTCGGAGGTCAGTCGGTTGGAGCGACCGCGGCGTCGGCGCGTCGGTGCGCCCGAGCACCAATCCGGCCAGGCGCCAACAGTATTGATTCACCTCATCATCGGGCGGTAATTGGCCGGCGTGGAGGCGAATCATCGTATGGCTGAGCATGGCGCCGGTGAGGACTTCCATGATGGTCTCCGCCGACAATTGGGGCACCGGCTCACCCCGCCCGACCGCGCGGTCGATCACCGTTGCGGCGAGTGTAATCATGCCGTCCGACACTTGGGCCATCAGTTGCCGGAACGCCTCTGTCTGCTCATGGAATTCGGTAGTCAGTCGCAACAATGCCGCCCCGTCGGGTGATACGTACAGACGCATCAGGTCGCGTGCGTAGCCGGCCAGCTCTGCTTGAGCATCACCAAGATCGTCGATGCCTGGTCGGAGCGGAATCTGGCGCAGCGCGTCCATCAACAAATCCTCGGGGCTGTACCACCGCCGGTACAGCGCCGGTTTGCCCACGCCGGCCCGTGCTGCGACATTGGCGAAAGTCACCTGCGACTTTCCTGATTCGCCATAGATCAGGCGAGCGGCTTCCAGTGCGCGTTGCTCGACATCAGGATCTCTCGGCCGACCGCCGCCCGGCCGACGCTGCGACACTTTCGGCTTCCGTGAGACACGCAATGCTATGCCGGCCAACTTATCCGATTCGACGACCCGAGAGCACGACGAACGCGCGTCCCGGCGCATAGGGCGCCTCGTCGAGGGTGATCGAGCAGAGTCCGGGGGCCTCGCTGCGCATCACCCCGAGTATCTCGTCCAACAGTGCGGGAGAAAGTTGCGAGCGCGCATCGGCATTGACCTCTACGAGGACGTCGTCGCCGTCGATCCGGCACCGGACTACCTCGAGCCCGGCGCGTTCACGCAGCATGCGCTCCCCTCGGTCAACCGCGCGCAAACGTTCAGCGGTGACGGCGGTTCCCGTGTAGAGGCGGCTGGCCAGGCAAGGCGCTGCCGGTAGGTCATGCCAAGATCTGCCGCGGCTTCGCGCCAGGGCGCGGATGTGGGCCTTCGCCATGTGCGCCTCGACGAACGGATGCCGCACACCGTGTTCGGCGGCCGCCACCAGACCGGGCCGGTACTCGCCCAGATCGTCGGCGTTCGCGCCGCTCAGCACCGTCCAACCGGGACCGCGCCGGAGCGCCACCGCCGAGATCCGGTCCAGCTCGGTGTAGAGGTGCGATTTGCAGAAGTAGCAACGATTGCGCGGGTTCGCCCGATAGCGGGGATCCTCGAACTCATGCGACTCCACCAGCTCCAGCCGCCATCCCAGGTCGGCGGCCACTTGCCGGACCCGTTCGGTGGCCGACGGCGGAACAGCCGGCGACACCGAGTGAGCGACAAGCGTTGTACGCGGCCGCAATTCGTGCGCGACGTCGGCCAGCAGCAGACTGTCGACACCACCGCTACACGCGATCACGCGGCGCGGTGAGTGCGCCAGCGCCGCAGCCAACGTGTCGAACACCGCTTGCTCGCTCATTTGACGACTTCCAGGTGCAAATCCCACAGCGGCGCATCGAGCACGGCACGGCCGATGTCGACAATGTCGGCGCCCAGGTCGGCGATGCGCCTAAGTTGCGGCTTGGTCACCCCGCCGGCATAGGCGACAAGCACGTCCTGGTCACGTGCGCGCAGCGCGGAACCGACCGCCTCCAGGTCGGCGAGCCGCCCGGTATCGACCATTACCACCCCCGCCCCGGCGTCGACCGCTTCCAACGCCTCTGCGACGTCGGAAACCTGCACGGAGACAGGGCCATGGTGCAACTTCCGTGCGGCCGTCACCGCAGCGACCACACCGCCGAGCATCGCGACCTGATTCTTTCCGACGTAGACGAAATCCTCATCGAGCAGCCGGTGGGACAGCCCGGCGACATCGAGGCCCGCACGCAGCACGGGTTTGAGCGATGCGGGTAGCTTCTTCCAACCGCCGCACACGACACGCAGCCCCGCAGGCGCTGCCGCCTTGACCTCGACGCCTCGGCGCGCGATGCCTCCGGCGAATCCCAGAACGCCCAGAACATGGTCTTCGGCCACCGAGATTTCCCAAGCACTTCCTTCGATGCAGATCAGCGGCTCTCCGGCGCCGGCCCGTTTTCCCTCGACAGCGACGACATCCCATCGTCCGGCCGGGTCGCTCAACGGCGGGCGAACCAGTGCCGTTCCTGCGACCAGTCCCGGCTCGGTCGGACTCACCACGGCGCTGTAGTGACCCGTCAAGCCTGCAACCAGTTCGGCGGTGATACGACGGGGTCGCGCGGACAGCAGACTCACAATCGAGTGACCTCCCGCACACATTGCTCGAACGCTTCCTGTGCAGCGGTCGGGCGGACCGCCCGCAGCTTCATCATTTTGGTTTTGTCGCCCTTCAGTTTGGCTTTGCCAGTAGCGATTGCCCGGACGCCGAGGGCGAGATTCTTTTCGATCATGACGTCGTAGGCCAGCTGGCTCGTCGTCGTCAGGGCCGCTTCGGCATCATCGGAGAATCCGGGCTCGAACCAGCATCCCCGATAGGTTGTCTGCACGCCGACGTCGGTGACATTGACATTGACCACCAAGCCGCGCAACGGCTCGGGCAGTTCGGGCTCGCCGTCTGCCAACAGATCCTTGACTGCCCCGAACCACTGCTCACTGAGAAACGGATACGTCTGGGTCATGCTGCACTCCCGGCTGGTCATCGGACTCGTGGTTCTCGTCATGGGGTTGGTGGTTCATCCGCGTCCGCAGGTGCGCCCGTAGCCGCGCGGCAATCGGCCCGGCCAGCTCGGCGCGCCGCCTGCCCGCCTGCAGGTGCTCGAGGAGGACCGGCGCGACGAGTCGAACTTCTTCATTGGGTCCGGGCAGGGCCACGATCACGCTGCCGTGCAACTCGCCCACACCGATTCGGATACCGGCTTTGGCATGGCGCGCATGACCGGACGGGAAGTAGGTCAGATACGGTGTCGCCGCCTGCGGATCCACCTTGAGCAACGCCTCGATGGTTTGGTCCTTGGTTTCCGCACCCACACCACCGGTCGTGACTATCACGCCGTAGCCCGCGTCCACCGCAGTACGCATGCGTCCTGCGATCAGGTCACGGTCGTCTCGTACCGTGCCTCCGAACGACACGTCGTAGTCGTCGCCGAATACGGCGCTGAGCGTCTCGCGGTTGGTGTCCTCGATCTCTCTGCGATCGACCTCGGCGCCCGTCGACAACACACACACCCGACGGCTGATCCGCGCCGCGATCCTCTCCCCCGCCACATGCGCCGCTGCCAACGCCTCCCGGAGCACGTCGGGGTCGGCGGGGATCCAGCCCAACACACCGTCCGACGTGATTCGGGCATCGGCATGCAGGATCACTCCCGGCACCTCTGCCAGCCGTTGCCGGATCGCCGCCCAGCGGCCAACGAGCTGGTGCGCGAAGATCTTCGGGCGCAGGATGTCGAAAGTGACGACGTCGTCGAGCACATCAGTGACGAGGACTTCATCGGCGGGCAGGTCCAATGCGCTCGCTGCCGCGGCGGCAAGCGCCCCGAGGTTGGCTTCGCGAAGCCGCACGCCTTCCACCCGCAGCTCGCGCTTATCGAGCAGGTCGAGAGTCAGGAGGTCTTGAACATCAGACGGGACATCAGGCACTGCCGACTCCCATCGCGGCCGGATCCAGTCCCCGCTGCTTGAGGTACTTGGGTAGCAGTTCCTCGTCGACGAGCCGGCTGCATTCGGGTGCGTGCGCGAGCAGTTGTTCCCCCATGGACGGGGTCAGGTTGATGGCGCCGTAGCTGCCGTCGAAGCAAATCAGGTTGTTCGAACCGCCCGCCCGTTCGCGCGCCATGTCGACCGCCTGGAACAAGTCGTCGGCCACTTCGGCGTACTCCAGGATGTCCGGATTGGCGAAGTCGCGCGCCAAAACGTCGGCCATGGCGCGGCCAGCGACGATCGTCGGGTAAACCATCGGCAACGACAGCACCGAGAGGCCGATCAGTGCATGATTGAGCACCAGCGCTTTGATTCCCAACAAGACATTGCCGCCGACCATCTTCTCGATGTCGGCAGTATCGTCGGGCAGGTCGAGATCCCACCAGTCGCGTCCGTTGAAGAACAGCTGCCCGAAAATCATTCCCCCGGCATGGATGTAGTAGGGCCACTTCGCGCCGTCAATGATCGGGATGCAGTCGTCGACGGTCCGCAACAGCGCCAGCATCTTGCCGTACGAGCGAAGCATGTCAGTGGTGGTGCGCGCGCCAAGGTTGTCTAGGTTGTTGTCCGCGTCCACGCCCGTCAGCCCGTTGGGGGAACTCTTCATCACCACCGAGAAGGCGAGCTTGCTTCGTACGAAGTCCGAATCGGCGACGGCTCGGCCGATCAGGTTGCCGGTGCGTGGACCCATCTGCATGTGGAAGATCGACCGGGTCTCCATACGGGCATAGGACATTCCGAATGGTTTGGTGATGCGATCGATGGCGCGATGTGCGTATACCTCGCGCGGATCGTCGTAGTGGGTGTGGACGATCCAGTCGGAGTTGTAGACAGTTCGGATTCCGATCAGCGGCCCCAGGACGGTGTCGATCCGGACACCCGCGTCGAGCGGGTTAGCGCCGACGACTTTGCCTGCGAACCGCTCGCCGAGGCCGAAGTAGTCAATCAACTCCTGGGGTTCCTTGCGGCCATGCCAGGCCATCACCACGAGCTTGACGTTGCGACACCCGGTGCGTGAAACGATCTCGTCGCGGATGGCTCCTAACATCTCGGCATAGCCGAACCCGCCATCCATGCCGAACCCGTGTTCGGAGCAAATGACATTGACCCGGTGGCTGGGCTTGATCATGGTCATGTCGACCCGGGCAAGCGCGTCCAGTGTTGCGCCGCGCATCGGCGCACCGTCCTGGCTGTGCCGGTATATGGCCGGCGGAATGTCGGGAAACAGTCGGGTGACCGCAAGCGACACCATGCCCGGGACATCTTTAGCGCGCAGCGGGCGAACCGGCGGACCGTATTGCGACGGCACGATCGCCGGCGGTTCGACGGGAGGGTTGAACGTCGTGCTATCAGCCATGATCGACATCAGATGGCCTCTTCGGTTTCACAGATCAACATCGGCTTCGGCTATTTCGTTGAGGCGCCACTGCTGCTCGAGACCCACGTTGAACAGCGGGTATCGAGCATCCAATTCGGGGTTGATGTCCATCAGCGATTGATCACTGGCATACCGGCGCACCTTGGAATCCGTGCGGGCGTCTCCGGTACCGGCCAAGAGCAATCGCCGCAGCGGAACACTGCAGTACATCAGACACCCGGATTGAACGCCGATCCGTAACGACAACTCCTCGTACGTGCCGGCCCCCTGCAGGATCGCTGCGGCGACCTCCTGTGCCGACCGTCCGGCGCAGGGACAGATCAAGTGGCTGGGCGACATGTCGGCGGCACGGCACATGTCTTTGACGGCTTCGTGGTCGACGTGCGATAGGTCGACGTCGTTGAGCGCTGGCTCGTCGCGGTTGATGCTGCGCAATGCGTCGTCATCGCAGGCGTCGATGCACCGCATGCAAGCGATGCATTTTTCGTGGTCCACCACCGCCACCGCGGCGGTCTTCGGGCCGACCATGACGATCGCCTCGGTCGGGCAGGCTCGTTCGCAGCGGTAACAGCCGGTGCAGTTCTCGTCGATGACCTCGATACCGAATTGGATCGTATTCAAGCAGCACTCCTCTTGATAGGTACTAATTCAGTCCGTAATCTAAGTCACAGAGTGAATGCCATGGACGGATATGTCAAGAACGCCTGCCACGATGCGGCCGACATGTTGATCTACGACCGCAACCGCGCGGACCGGATCGGCTTACCCGAGGCGATTTTCTGCCTGAACAAGCACGCCGACGACGTGGTGCGGATCGTCGAGCACCTCGATGCCTCCGGTGTGGGACCAGTGCTTCTGACGCGCATGTGCGAACAGCAATACGAGGCGGCCAGCAGCCGGACCGATGCGGCTCTGGACTACGACGCCTTATCGCAGACGGCCTTTCTCAACGGCACTCTTCAGGAGCGAAACGCCCGAGTCGGCATCGTTGCGGCCGGCACCTCGGATAGGTCGGTGGCGCTCGAGGCCGCGCGCACGTTGCAATTCTTGGGCATCAGTTCCCGCCTGCACGTCGATGTTGGCGTGGCCGGGCTGTGGCGCCTGCTCGACCGGGTCGATGAGCTGCGCAGCGAACAGGCGCTTATCGTGGTCGCCGGAATGGACGCCGCACTGGCGTCGGTGGTCGGCGGGCTGGTTGCCTGCCCCGTTATCGGTGTGCCGACGTCAACCGGTTACGGTGCCGCCCGGGGTGGCGAGACAGCGCTCAACGCCATGCTGGCAAGCTGTGCGCAAGGGGTGCTGGTGACCAACATCGACAACGGGTTCGGCGCTGCGTGCGCGGCCGCACGAATCGTGTTGGCCGCCAAATGACTTCCACGCTATACCTCGATTGCGTCGGGGGCGTCGCCGGCGACATGCTGTTATCCGCGCTGATCGACGCGGGCGCATCTCTCGATGCGATTCGCTCCCGGTTGCCGGTAAGCGACGTCAGTCTTGACGTGCACGCAGTGCAGCGCCACGGAATCGCCTCCTCGGCACTGAATGTGGCGTTGCCGCATGAGCATGCGCACCGCCGCTGGCAAGACATACGCCGAATCATCGACTCGAGTTCGATGCCCGAGCGCCCAAAGGCTCGGGCACACAAGGCATTTGCGCTGTTGGCTGAGGCCGAAGGACGTGTCCACCGGATCCCTCCCGAAGAGGTGACCTTCCACGAAGTCGGCGCACTGGACGCCATCGTCGACATCTGTGGCGTGGCCTTGGCGCTGGATGAGCTCGACGTCGACGAGGTCGTCTGCTCGCCCCTTCCGCTGGGGCACGGGACCATCAACAGTGCGCACGGAGTGCTTCCGCTGCCGGCTCCTGCCACCCTGGAGATCCTCCGCGGTGCCAATACATTTGGGGTCGACATCAACGGGGAAACGGTCACACCCACCGGCGCCGCGCTCGTGTCGTCATTGAGCAACCGATTCGGCGCGATGCCGCCGATGACCTTGTCAGCCATCGGCACCGGTGCGGGCAACGCCGATTGGCCCAACGTGCCCAACGTCGTTCGCGCGCTGCTTGGTCGGCCGAATCGCCATGTTACGGAACTTGGTCAGGCCGCTCTTGTCCTCGAGACCAATCTCGATGACATGCTGCCGGAATGGGTGCCGGACGTGTTGGCAGCGTGCTTGGCTGCCGGCGCCCACGACGCCTGGACCACACCGGCAACAATGAAACACGGTCGGCCTGGATTCACGCTGTCGGCATTGGTTTCGACGGCCGCGGAAAATTCAGTCGCCCGCGCAATTCTGCGCCATTCCACCACGCTGGGGGTCAGAGTGCGGCGGGTAGAACATCGATGGGCCCTCGAACGCAGATTCGGCACCGTCACTGTCGACGGCCACGCCATAGCCGTCAAACTTGGTTTTCTTGACGGCGAAGTCGTCAACGTCAAACCTGAACACCGTGACTGCGTGCGGGTTGCCGAAGCGACCGGGCGCAGCGTGAAGTCGGTCTGGGTCCAGGCCCTCGGGGCGGCTCAGGAACTCGCGTCGGGAGCGTGCCCGGAGCAGGATCGGTCGTGGTCGCACCACACTTGAAAGGCCGGCGCATCGTGCCGATCTACTCGCGATCAACGTCGTTATGACCATGATTGCGGCGCTGTGATGCCATCATGGGCAGAAGCGCGAACTCGCAACGGTGGGAGGCTCGTGACAGGTTCGATGGGGGCCACTCCCTTACGCTCGCCGCGACTGAGCCATCACGTGATCCGGCTAGACGATGGTCACCACGTCGGTGTCACCGTGGGCGGCCAGGGCATTCCGCTGGTGTTCCTGCACGGCATCGGGTTGAACGGAAGCGTCTACACGCGCTTTCTGAGTCGACTCAGCACGCACGGCTTTCGTGTCATCGCGATCGACGCGGTAGCACATGGCCGCACCGCCCCGCTGCGCGGCAGCGACTTCCGCTCGGGTGTGGCCCTGTTGGTGAGGACGCTGGATAGGCTCGGCGTACGTCAGGCCGTGGTGGTCGGGCACTCCATGGGCGGACGCGCGACGATCGAACTCGCGGCCGGACAACCCGATCGTGTGCTGACCGCGGTCCTGCTGGATGCCGCGGCCGGCGACGCCTTCGATGCATCCGCCAAACGAGCGCTCGAATCGTTGCCGGCGCTCGCCACCGGCTTGTGCGGCGCGCTTTACGACACCGGCGTGGACTGGTGGCGGTGCCGCAATTGGCGCGATCGACGCCTCTACGGCCTGTCATTGGCAGCTGCTTTGGCGCGTTGGGGGGGACGACCGCACCTGCTGGCGGCCGCCATCAATTCGGTAGCTAATTCGGCTCCCACTGGCGAGTTGCTTCGTCGTGTCCGCGGGCACGGTGTGCCGGTCATCGTCGTGCATGCCGAGAACGACATCCTGGTGCCTTTTCGCAACGCCGTCACGATGGCAGAATACGCCGGAGGCTCGCTTCACAAAGTGCCACACGCGTATCACTCGTGGATGATTGCCGATCCCCAGCGCGGCGCCGATACTCTTGGACGCCTTATGAATACCGAACTGGATCAGGTGCTGCGGCGAGAACCTCGAGCGCCGGCCCATGGCAATGCCACCACTGCGTCGGCCGGCTTTCTTGCCCCGGGCGCCCTTGCGGCCGTCCTGGGCCTCGTCGCTGGTCCTGGATAGGCTGAAACTGCACGTGCGACAAGACCGCCCAGGCCTGGTGCCAAGCACTCCCCGTCAGACGTGGCATCGCGCCTCGGCCAGCCATCCATCACGGTGAGCCGGTGTGTACTCCGTAAGAGTACTTTTCCGCCAGCTCATGTTTGTACAGCTTGCCGGTGTCGGCGCGAGGCAGCTGATCCTCGAAGGAGATTGACCGCGGACACTTGTAGTGTGCCAATTGAGTTCGCAGCCAAGCCAGCAGCTCTGAGGCGAAGTCCTCGTTAGCGTCGGCCGGGTCGACGGTTTGCACGACACCTTTGACCGACTGGCCCATCTCCGGATCGGGGATGCCGAACACGGCAGCGTCGAGCACCTTTGGGTGCGTGATCAACATATTCTCGGCTTCCTGGGGGTAGATGTTCAGTCCGCCGGAAATGATCGTGTGGTGGCGTCGATCCGTGAGATAGAGATAGCCGTCTTCGTCGAGATATCCGACATCGCCTACCGTCACCCAGCCGTGCGCATCGCGTGACGCCGCCGTCTTGGCGGTGTCTTTGTGATACGCGAACGGCAGGCCGCCTTCGTAGTAGATGTCGCCCGCTTTGCCCGCGGGAAGCTCCATCCCGTTGTCGTCGAGGATGTGCGGAATTCCCACCAGTGTCTTGCCCACCGAGCCGGGATGGGTCAGCCATTCCTCCGCTGTGATAAATGATGTGCCGGCGCCCTCCGAGGAGGAGTAGTACTCGTCGATGATCGGCCCCCACCACTCGATCATCCGCTTCTTGATGTCCACCGGGCACGGGGCGGCCGCGTGAACAACCCGCTGCAGACTGGACAGGTCATACGAGTTACGCACAACCTCAGGTAATTTCAGCATCCGAACGAACATTGCGGGCACGAACTGCGCGTGTGTGACGCGGTAGCGCTGGATGGCCTCGAGTGCCTGCTCGGCATCGAATTTCTCCATGACCACGGTGGTGGCGCCCATGGCCTGGATGGATATCGACCAGTAGGCCGGCGCGGTGTGATATAGCGGTGCTGGATTCAAATAGACTGCCTCGCCGGTGATTCCGACCGCTGTCAGCAGTGGCGTGAGCAAGTTCGGCGCGTCGGCCGGCGTGGTGTGATGCAGTTCGCGCATTATCCCCTTGGGCCGCCCGGTCGTTCCCGATGAGTACTGCAGCAGGTCTCCCTCGAGCTCGTCGGCGATGGGAATGCTCGGCTCTTCGGCGACGGCATCGGGGTAGCGCAGCCAGCCGTCGAGGTCGTCGTCGGCCACCAGCCGCACGGCCGGCAATCCATTGGGCAGGTGTTCGGCAACGCCCCCGCATACCGCGCGCGTCGCGCTGGAGCCGATAACCGCCTTGGCGGCGCTGTTTTCGATGATGTATGCGGCTTCGGCCGCGGAGAGGTGGGTATTGATCATCGCGTAGTACAGCCCGGCACGTCGTGCCGCCCACATCACCGCGTGGGTGTGCTCGTTGTTCTCCAGTATCGCCGCGATGACGTCACCCTCGACGAGTCCGCACCGGCGGAAGTAGTGCGCCAGCCGGTTGGCGCGTGCCTCCAATTCAGCGAAGCTCAGTTCAGTCCGAGAAGGATGCAGAATGACGGCGGGTTTGGCCGAGTCCATGTGCCCTCGGATCTCCATGATTCTCCTACGTTTTCGGTCCGTGCGTCACCGAGATGAGGCGTGTTGCTCGGCGAACGCGCTCAGCCGGGCAAGCGTCGTGCGGACCTGATGCTTGAGCCGACGGGGCCGGCCGGTGAGCCTGTCGAGAAACAGCACAATCGCCGGTGTGTCCACCGACTCGAAGCTTTCGCTGATGAGGGTGCCAGCCTCGTCGGCAACGAGGTGGTACGTCCATCGCGTTCGCGCACCGGACCAATGCCGCGCGGAATACGCGAAGCACCTGTCGGCATCGAAGACCTCAATCGTGCAGATCGTGGCCCACCGCATGGGTCCCCAACGATTAGACCCGCGGAACCGGGTTCCGACTCCCACCGAACCACCGCCACCCAACCAGGTGCAGCCGGTGCACTCTGGGCTCCATTGCCCCATCCGAGTGACGTCAGTGAGCGCCTCCCAGATGTCGTGTGCGCCAGCGGCCGAGTACCAGACCACATAACCGCTGATCGGCGCGGCCAAGTTGGTCAGCGTTGGCGGCACCGAGCACACCCATCCCCGTGGGCTTCGACACCCTGAATCCTGATTTCACCCATCTCTCAACGACTTTCGCCGTCCCGTGTGGTCATCGGTGATGCGATCGGTATTCGCCGAGAACCGGCCATGAACATAACTGAGGAATCGATCCACCGCTGCCACCGTTGCCGCGGTCCTCACGGTGGGCACCGCTTCCCACATGTGCTGTGCACCGGGAAGTTCAGCATAGGCCACCGGTTGGCGGGACACCCGCCGCAACTCGCTGGCGAATCTCCGCGCCTGCGTCGGGAAGCTCAGCGTGTCGATGTCACCATGCAGGATGAAGAACGGCGGCGCGTCCGGCCTCAACCACGACATCGGTGATCCGTGGTCCCACGCGGTCGGCGCTGCGGCAGGTGACTGGCCGATGACGACTCTGGTCAGGAAGGCTTCTTGTTCCGGAGGAGCTTCGCCGGTTCGGTCCAGCAGGTCATAGACGCCGTAGAACGGTACCGCCGCGGCCACTGACGTGTCGGCCTCCTCGAAGCCGGGCTGAAAGACGGGTTCGCTAGCGGTCAGCGCAGCCAGAGCTGTAAGGTGCCCGCCGGCTGAGCCTCCGGTCAGCGCGACGAAGTCCGGATCGCCTCCGTGGGAGGCGATTTCACGCTTGACCCACGCGAGCGCACGCTTGACATCGATGATGTGCGCCGGCCAGCGCGCCGCGGGAGCGAGCGAGTAGTTGATCGCCACGCAGACCCATCCCCGCTCCGCCATGTGTGCCATCAGCGGGTAACCCTGGCCGAGCTTGCTTCCGGCGACCCAGGCGCTGCCGTGAATCTGCACCAGCACGGGCGCGTGTCCATCTGCAGGGAGATCCGCGTGGTGCCAGATGTCCAAGTGATTGCGGACACCGGCGGTGCCGTACAACAGGTTCTCGTGGCGCAGATATCGACGGCGTTGGCTAAACCGAGGAATCCACGTGTCCTTGAGGCGCATCGGCGTGTCCTGACCAGTCTCGTCGGGGAGGTGCGTACCGTACCCGGGTTCCAACGCCGCGGTGAGCGCCGTGTCAAGTACCTTTGCCGCCCGCTTGGCGGTCGCTCTGGCCCGCAGCAAGGCGAGCCACGACGCGACAATGGCACCCGCTGCGAGTCTCCCCCGCCTGCTGTGCAGCGCGCTAGGCAACAGCTCTGCGGCGATCAGCGCTTCACCGAGCAAAACATGCAGCGGGAACTCGCTCGCCACCAGGCTCACGAAGAACAGCGGAACCACAGAGGCTGCCGATGACAACCCGGGCAAGATCCGGCGCAGCACCCAGTCAAGCCTCGTCGTGTTCGCCACTGCGGCAGCAAACCCGCTCGCCGTGGCAAGCAGTGCCAATGCGGTGGCCGCTCTAGACCGAAGTTACTGCTGGTAAATAAGGGAAATGGGGTGCTGAGCTGGGTTTTGTGGCGACTCGGCAGGAAAAGTGTAGCCACTAATAGTAGCGTGTTGCTGCTGATGTGGAACGAATTCACGTTGTAGCATTGTGATGTGGCTAAACCAGTCGCTATGCACGTAGCCCGGACATCGAGTAACTACGTCGACAAGTCGGGCAATGTTCGCCGTTACGAATCGGTCTTGGTGCGCCGCACGTTCCGCCATGACGGCAAGGTGCGCCACGAAACGCTGGCCAACCTGTCCAAGCTGCCAGAGGAGGCGGTCACCGCGATCGAAGCGGCCTTGAAAGGCCAAGCGCTGGTGGCGGCCGGTTCGGAGTTGCGTTTCGTCAAGTGGTTTGGCCCCACTGATCTGCATGAATTTTGGCCCCGGGCGTTTGGTGTTGGGGCTTGATAGTTGGTGTGCTGGTTCGGCGGCAGCGAGGTGCGCTGCGTGTTGGTGTGCGGTGTCGAGTTCGGCGGCGGTGTGCTGGGCGTATCTGATGGCGTTTTGCAGGTT
>NZ_UPHQ01000143.1 GCF_900566055.1 Mycobacterium innocens | reverse complement strand
AAGGGCCTCTGATCCAGCCGGTCTTGTCCGAGCTTGGCGCCACAATGGCAAGCCTGGGCAAGCAGTGTGAACGGTTGGCCGCCACCCTCGATAATTTCGCTGACGAGGTGGCCCACGCGCAAAACGCCATTCGCGACCTGTTGCACCGGTTGGGATCGGCGTCGGGCGTGTGGCATGAGGTGGTGTCGATCTTCGACGGCGACGCGCTGCAAGAGATCAAAGAGATCGCCGAGGACATCAAGGCCGTGCTGCACAACCTGGGTCGTGAAGCGCAGGCCAAGGAGCAGGCGATGCAGCGCGGCATGGGGATCGCTGATGGTTTGGTGCGCGGGATGCAGCGCTATGTGCGCGGTGAGCTGACGCATTTTCTGGGCACCGAAGTTGGCAATCCGCTGGCGACGGTTTTCGATTTCTTCAGCAACGTCACGGAGGGTGTCTACCAAGCGGCGTTCTCGACAGTGCATGGTATGGACCAGCTCAGCCCACGGCACTTTCTCACCGATCCCGAGGGTGCGGCGGCCGCTTGGGAGGGGCTGGATGTGACGGCGGTGCGTTCGCTTCCGGCTTATGCCCTGTTGGATCCGGACGGTGCGGCGCAGACCTGGAAGGGATTGCTGCACCTCGACGATTGGAGCCGGGATCGGCCGGGACTGGGGTTGGGAGAGAACGTCTTTGACGTTGGAACCTTGGCGCTTGGGGCTGGCGAGGTCAGGCGTTTTGGCACGGGCGGGCGTGCTGTGGAGGAAGGCGTCGCCGAGGAAGAAGGCAGCGGCGGTACGCGTGTCGGAGCGCCAGGTGGTAGCGGGCAGCTGGGTGAAATCACCCACACCGGCGACGCGCTGACCACCGAGCTAAAGGACCTCGGCGGGGATCTGCCCAAGACCGATCCGAAGACGAGCGGCGAACCCTCGGCCTTGCCGACAGGAGAGCCCCCGCGGGCACCAGTTGAGGCCACACGCCCTGCGGAATCCACCACAAAGAGCACGGCCACAGCCGAGCCGCCCGCGGCCCCAACGGGATCCACGACCTCTGGGCCGGCCGGCTTGCACGATCCGGCCACGCCTATCGGATCGCGTCCGACTCCGGCACCGGCTGCGGCGGGCGACCAGATGTTGTCGAGTAGTTCGCGCCTGACTGAACCCACGCCCGCCTCAGTGGCACCAGACGGAACGTCCATCAAGCCAGCACCCGCGGTTACTGCACCCGCATCCCAGGCGCCCCACGCAACAGCCCCGCGATTCACGGAATCAACTAGTCCGACTGAGCTAGCACGACCGGGTGGCGGTGGCCCGCACTGCGCTAGCGACGGCGTCTCATCCAACGGTCGACCGCCGGAGTCGTCGCGCCACGTCAGTGTGGGTGACGTGCCGGGTGACCGTGGCTCGCAAGAGCCGCCAATAGCCCCGAGCGACCCGTTGCATTCCCACGAGCCCTCTGGCCCGGGATGGCATCGGTTACCCGATAAAGCAACCGATCCGCACTATGGTGAGACGTTGTCCGATTCTTGGAATTTTCCTGATGACCCGGTCGATCCCAGCGGGATTAAGAAGACCGTTGCGCAGCTTATTACAGATCCTGAAGCGCCCTTCGGCCGCGATCCTCAAGGGCGCGCTTATACTGAACAGGAATACGTTCAACGCTTCAACAGACTGAGCCCCACCGGTGATTGGTGGATGAATTTCCCGGGAAATGATGGAGCGGTGCCGGGTACAAAGATCGCTTTTACCGATGCAGATCAATTGGCCAGGTTTTACGGTAGGCAATTCGACCGGATTGGGAACGTGGACGGGAAGTATCTGGCGATCATGGTAGACGGTGTGCCGGCGTCCTGGGAGGCGCGAGCACTGCATGTCAATAGCTTACGTGAGCCGTATAACGCATATGAATTCGATCATCTTCCGATCGGCTGGCATGTCGAAGTGTCAGAAGTAGCGCCTGGTGTGGGCCAACCGGGAGGGTCGATACAGGTCCGGATATTCGACAGTGAAGGTAGGGCGCTCAACGTGGAAGAACTACTTGACATTGGCGTATTGCGGTGAATGTCCACATAGAAATCTCCGCAAGGCTTGCGGAATGGGGAAATGTTGCTGGATATACACTGACGCCTGGATCCTGCAGTGAAGATGGACGCGCAATATTTTGGGCATCGTTGGGTGAAATCCGACTCTTTATTGGCTGGAATGACCGCGGCTGGTTTGTCGTCACGGACTCTGACCGTATGGGTCCGGAACACTTCATCTTGGCTGCCCCGTCGATGGATACTATTGAAAAGTACTTTTTTGGAAGGTTCTGTCCGGCTATTAGACGGAAGCGTGAATTGCCGCGTTTAAATATTCCGATTTTGAGGGAGCAGCTAGCCCCTAACTTCCGTATCGATATCCGGGACTTTGAAGGGGTTGATCGGCTGACTTTGATCTCTTCCGATGGTGCCGTGGTCGCTGTTAGCAGTTCTGATTCAGTGACTGGTACGGCGGAACTTGTCAAATTGTCATTCTTTTTGAATGCGTCAATTGATCAGATCGTCGCATCCTGCTTTGATCAGAATGGAAAGCCGTTGTTTCGGGTTCGATAGCCGAGCATTAGCTTGAGTTCTGCTGCCGCTGCGTCGTCATCGTGGTCTTGGATAGGGACGAAACGAAATTAGGCAAGTTTGGTGCTCGTTGGCCGCGCCGGATATTTCCGTCAAGCAGTCGTTTTACCCAGTAGGTGCTCGTCGACATCACGCCCCCAACCATCAAAACCCCAATGACAACACTTCGACAACATCCCTAGAAACCCGCCCATCGCCGTGTCAAAGTACCGCGCATGCCCGGCACTCGATGGCTGCAGCGCGCGGTCGTCGTCGGCGTGACCAGCCTGCTATTGATCACGCCCGCACCGGTGGCCGCCGACCCTCCGGATCAGACCTCGCCGACAGCACCGTGCGATGCCATCAGCCCCGTCGCCATTCCCTGCGTCGCGCTCAACAAGTTCGCCGACGCCGTCGCCGCGGAATGTCGCCGTGTCGGCATTCCGGACAAGCGATGCAGACTCCCGCTCGCCCATAAGGTCACCCAAGCCGCGCGCGA
>NZ_UPHQ01000148.1 GCF_900566055.1 Mycobacterium innocens | reverse complement strand
GGCGGGTAACCGGACCCGCCGAAGAGCTGCCGTATTTGACGCTGCGGCTCACTGGAGTCGCTAGCTTGACGGTGGACATCAAGCGCGCCGGGTTGGCATCGTTGCCGTCATCGACCATCGCGGTCTCTGCCGACACCGCCGCGCAGATCACCCTTGCTGGTTTGCCTGACGGTGCTCAGGTGCGGCTTGACGGTCAGCTGGTCGGGTCGGTAGTGGCGGTGCCTGCGGGGCGGCACCAGATTTCGTTGGAGCGAACGGGTTAGTGAGCGCGGCGGCAGCTAGGCGCAGCTTCACTGGCCACGAAGCTGGTCTTTGATGCTGAACCCGTTGCTGTCAGTGCGGTGGTTGTTCATAT
This sequence comes from Mycobacterium innocens, assembly GCF_900566055.1. Lineage (GTDB taxonomy): Bacteria > Actinomycetota > Actinomycetes > Mycobacteriales > Mycobacteriaceae > Mycobacterium > Mycobacterium innocens. The sequence continues at coordinate 1,733 of NZ_UPHQ01000148.1, read as the reverse complement.
TGCGGCATTCGCCGGAAAGCTCGATCGCCCCATCGGCGCCGAGAAATGGACTTACGCCGATAGTTGCCATGACACCATCTTTGTGAATCACCGTTCCGAACAGGTGCTGTCCCGTAGGCGCGCCGGACGACCAACCGTGAGCCACCATCGTCGCCGCAACTTGCTCGAAGTAGGCGCTGTGGTCGATGCCAAGCGGAACGATGAAGGTCATGTCGACCCGACCACGGTAGGGTGGATCGCCCTGATCGTTGCAGGACTCCCAGCTGAATCCTCCTGAAACATCTTGCAGCCCTGCTATTTTTGCGATCAGCTTGGCCGGCTCGATCACCTGGGCCATGGCCTGCTCGTCAGAGAGCGGATGTTCGGGGTGGTCAGCATCGTGCGCAAACGGATACATCAGCGAACAACCTCCCAACACGAAAACCACCGTCAGCGCTACGGTGGCAAGCCGTAGTAGGCCTGACCGGAGGCAGCTACTTGAATTCATGATCATTGGTGACTGAGTCCCCTGGCCGGTCCCACTCGGGGTCGACAGTGACAGGTGTGGTGATCTCGACATGCGGTAGTGGAATCGGTCCGAACGGGGTATGCATCTCGGTCGGTGCAGTATCCGCTTGTTTGGCTCTGTGGCGGGCACATTCGTTCACCAGATAAGTAGCCGTCACGGCTGATCGGACTTTCGGCCATTTTGCGCAGGGCCTCGCTTTGCGAATTATGTTGGAGCAGGGGACTTTAGTGTCATTTTCGGTGGGCTTATGCTCCGAGTAACTGATCGGTCACGTCGTACCATTTTCCGTCGTGGCGGTGATCGCCCATATTGCGGCACTCGCCTGAAAGCTCAACCGAGCCGGCCTTAATTGTCCCGCCGCTCTTCCCGATGATCGCCATGACACCGTCAGCATGGATTACCCTGCCAAAAAGTCGCATTCCCGGAGGCGGACCTTCTGACCATCCCTGCGCCACCATGGTCGCGGCGATCTGCTCAAAGTAGGTATTGCTATCGGTACCAGCGGGTATATCAAATGAAATGTCCACTCGGCCTCGGTAGGGCGGATCGCCCTGGTCGTTACACGATTCCCAGCCGAAGACTCCTGATACGTTCTGTAAATTGGCGGTTCTTGAGATTTGCTTAGCCGGGTTTACCACCTGCGCTTTAGTCTGCTCGTCGGAAAGCGGCTGGGCGGGATGGTCCTGGTCGTGCAAGAATGGAAACATACTTGAGCATCCTCCTAATACAAGGACTACTGCGAGGAGCGCGGTGATTCGGCGAACCTTCATTCCGAACGCAACTGGTCTTCGATCGTGCACTAGTTTTGCCAACCATCTTCTAAGCCAAAGACCGCGGCGTTCACTCCCTTCTGGCTGTACCACCCATTGCCGGAATCGCTTACTTGAACTCATGGTCATTGGTGACGGAGTCTCCGGGCCGGTCCCATTCGGGGTCGACAGTAACAGGTGTGGTGATCTCGACGTGCGGTAGCGGAATCGTTCCAAAAGGGGTATGCACCTGGGTCGGGGTAGAGATTCGTTCTTCGGCTCGGGGTGGGGCTAGCATTCCTTCCCCTGCGAGCCTCAAAATTTCATGCGGGTGTAGGTGACGCCGTGATGTGGGGCCGGCGACGCTTGTTGATCTTGATTTCGTGGTGCCGGGTAGGTTTCGGCGCCGCGTGTCGTGCGGTGACGCCGGGTTCCAGGTCCCGGTGGGGTTCGCTGCTTCCTGGGGTAGTCGCGAC
>NZ_UPHQ01000142.1 GCF_900566055.1 Mycobacterium innocens | reverse complement strand
CCGTTCGCCGCGGTGCTCCCACAGATCAAGAATTGGCTCAACACCCCGGGCCACACCGAAGAGGTCATCCTGCTCTACCTCGAAGACGAGCTGCAGGACGCCGCGGCATACTCATCAACACTCGCCATCCTCGAAGACAGCCTCCGGCGTCCGGACGGAACGAGCCTGATCTATCACCCCGACCAGGCCGGCCGCGCCGCGAACGGCTGCGTCCCGCTCCCGCTACAGACGTCACGCAACGACGTCCGCGCCGCGGGCGCACAAGTCGTGCTGGTCAGTTCCTGCATACAAAGCTGGTCAAATGACGTCTTCACCTGGAAGGGCCCAGAGGTGGAGAGCGGCTCGACGTCGAGGTATCAGCCATACCCCACCTGCGACGCCACCTATGACAGCGACGTGTACGCAACAAAGCTCGTCCGCTACTACGAGGACTCCACGTTGGTGTCGGCCCTGACCAGCCCAACCCGGCCACCGGCCAATCCGGCGGCGCTGACACCGTCGAAGGTGCAGGCGATGACCGACTGTGGTGTCAACCTGTTCGGCTTCGACCAGTTGCTCCCCGAAGACGGGCGTATCCAGGCCACGCTGTGGAGCTGGGCTCCTGACGAACCACGCGCGACCGCCGGAAGCTGCACCCTCCAAGCGGCCAACGGCCGCTGGGTGGCCGCGCCGTGCGAAGCCCCGCACCCCGCGGCCTGCCTCAACGCCGGGGGCACCTGGACATTGACGCCAAATCCGGTGAGGTTCGACCAGGCGCCGTTAGCCTGTGCGGCCGTCAACGCAGACTTCGCCCTGCCGCGAACGGGAAACCAGAACGCCCGGCTACACGCCGTGGCCGGACCCGCCGGCGGCGCATGGGTGCGCTACCTAGCGGCTACTGCACCCGGTCCAGCAGCGACGACGACCCCAGCACCCGCTCCACGAGAACTTCGATAACCACCCGTCGCGGATTGGCCCGCGGGGTCCGATAGCGCTGGGCATAGCGCAGTTCGGCATCGCGGACGGCATCGATGTCGCGATTCACCGAAGCCTTGCCTTCCAACGACAGCCAGCGCGCGCCGTCCACCTGACTCAACACCGCGATCCCGCCGCGCTCGGCGTTGACCGCCTTCTGCGAGCCGCCGGTGGTGATCACCCGAGCGATATGCGTCGTGGGATCGAAGGTGAAACCCACCGCCACCACATGGGGCGAATTGTCGGCCCGCAGCGTGGTCAGCATGGCCAGATGGCGTTCGGTGAGAAACGCCATCGCGTCGTCGGTGAGTCGGGTAGTGGTCTTGGCCATCGCCACCCACGCTAGCGCAGGTGATAATCGCAGCCGTGGACGACACGGGCGCAGCTCCGGTGGTAATTTTCGGCGGCCGCAGCGAGATCGGCGCCGAACTCGCGCGCCGCCTGGCCCCCGGGGCGACGGTGGTACTGGCCGCACGCCGGGCCGACCGGCTCACCGAGCAGACCGTCGCCCTGCGTCAAGCCGGCGCAAAACACGTCCACACCAGGGAGTTCGACGCCGACGACCTGGCCACCCACGGCCCGCTTATCGCCGCGATCACGGCCGAGCACGGACCCATCGGCACGGCGGTGCTGGCCTTCGGCATCCTGGGGGATCAGGCCCGGGCAGAAACCGATGCCGAGCATGCGATCGCCATCGTGCACACCGACTACGTCGCCCAGGTCGGCCTGCTCACTCATCTGGCCGTGGCCATGCGCAACGCCGGCACCGGAACACTGGTGGTGTTCTCCTCGGTGGCCGGAATGCGCGTGCGCCGCGCCAACTACGTCTACGGGTCGGCCAAGGCCGGCTTGGACGGCTTCGCCAGCGGGTTGGCCGACGCGCTGCACGGCAGCGGAGTGCGGTTGCTGATCGTGCGGCCGGGATTTGTGATCGGGCGCATGACGCAGGGCATGACGCCCGCGCCGCTGTCCAGCACCCCGGCGCAAGTGGCCGAGGCCACCGCGCGGGCCCTGGCGAAGGGGCGGCGCACCGTCTGGGTCCCGTGGGCGCTGCGGCCGACGTTCTTCGCGATGAGGCTGCTGCCGCAGTTCGTGTGGCGCAGGATGCCGCGATGATCATCGTGGTCGGCATCGGCGCCGACGGCATGCCGGGTCTTTCGGAGCGGGCGCGCCACGAATTACAAAGGGCTACCGTCGTTTACGGCTCTAAACGGCAACTCGACCTGCTCGACGACACCGTAACCACCGCCAGACGTGGGTGGCCGTCACCCATGTTGCCCGCACTCCAACAACTACCGGCACACGGGCCCGACATCCACGTCGTCGCCAGCGGCGACCCGTTGATGCACGGCATCGGCGGCACCCTGATCCGGTTGTTCGGCACCGACGCAGTCACCGTGGTGTCCCATGTGTCGGCGGTGACGTTGGCGTGCGCCCGAGTGGGTTGGAACGTCCACGACACCGAGGTGATCAGCCTGGTCACCGCGGCACCGCACACCGCAATACGCCGCGGCGGCCAGGCGATCGTTCTCTCCAAAGACCGGACCACACCCACAGCACTGGCCGCGCTGCTCGACGAAAACGGCCGCGGCAAATCGGAATTCAGTGTGCTCGAACAGCTCGGCGGGCCGGACGAACGCCACCGCCACGGCACCGCCAGCCACTGGGCCACCGAAACCGCATGCGACATCGACGATCTCAACGTCATCGCCATCCGCTACCTGCCCGACGAGCGCATCTCGTCACTGTCCGACGACGCGTTCGTCCACGACGGCCAGATCACCAAGCACGGCATCCGGGCCGTTACCTTGGCCGCACTGGCACCCCGGCCGCGACAGCGGTTGTGGGACGTCGGCGCCGGATCGGGCAGCATTGCCGTCGAATGGTGCCGCAGCGCGCCGGGCTGCACCGCGGTGGCGTTCGAGCGCGACGAACGGCGCCGCCGCAACATCGAACGGAACGCCACGACCTTCGGCGTCGACGTCGACGTGCGCGCCCAAGCGCCCGACCAGTTTGACCACGCCGCACCACCGGCGACGATCTTCATCGGCGGCGGCCTGACTCAACCCGGCCTCCTCGACGCCTGCCTGGCCCATCTGCCCGCAGGCGGCCGACTGGTCGCCAACGCGGTCACAGTAGAGGCAGAAGCCATACTGGCACAGGAGTATTCGCAATTCAGCGGTGAGCTGCGACGCTTCCAGCACTACCGCGGCGACTCGCTGGGCGGCTTCACCGGCTGGAGCCCGCAGCGGCCGGTGACGCAATGGACGGTGACCAAGCGATGACGGTCTATTTCATCGGCGCCGGCCCGGGTGCTGCGGACCTGATCACCGTGCGGGGCCAGCGACTCCTCGAACGGTGCCCGGTGTGCCTTTATGCCGGCTCGATCATGCCGAAAGATCTACTCGCACAATGCCCGCCGGACGCGAAGATCGTCGACACCGGACGGCTGACGCTGGAGCAGATCGTCACCGAACTCGCCGCCGCCGACGCCGCGGGCCACGACGTGGCCCGGCTGCACTCGGGCGACCCGTCGCTGTACAGCGCGCTCGCCGAGCAGTGCCGCCGGCTCGACGCGCTGGGCATCGGCTACGAAATCGTTCCTGGTGTACCGGCTTTCGCCGCGGCCGCCGCCGCTTTGAAACGCGAGCTCACCGTCCCCGGAGTGGCGCAGACCGTGACCCTGAGCCGAATCGCGACTCTGTCCACACCCATGCCGCCCGGCGAGGACCTGGCCACCCTGGCCAAGTCCGGCGGCACCCTGGTCTTGCACCTGGCCGCCGCGCAGATCGACAAGATCGTCCCGCAGCTGCTATCGGGCGGCTACCGCCCCGAAACGCCGACCGCCGTCGTCGCTTTCGCCAGCTGGCCACAGCAGAGGGTACTGCGCGGCACGCTGGCCGATATCGCCGCGCTAATGCACGACGCCCACATCACCAAGACCGCCGTCATCATCGTCGGCGACGTGCTGGCAGCCGACGGCTTCACCGACAGCTACCTTTATTCGGCCGCACGTCGGGAGGCGCATTGACACGACTGCTGCTGCTCGGCGGCACCGCCGAGGGACGGGCTCTGGCCGCAAGGCTGCACCCGCACGTCGACATCGTCAGCTCGCTGGCCGGCCGGGTGCCGGATCCCGCACTGCCGGTCGGCCCGGTGCGCATCGGCGGGTTCGGCGGCGTCGACGGCCTGCGGCGCTGGCTGGTCGATGAACACATCGACGCCGTCATCGACGCCACTCACCCGTTCGCGGCCACCATGACCGCGCACGCCGCGCAGGTCTGCAGTGAACTGAAAAAACCCTATGTGGTGCTGGCCCGCCCGCCGTGGGATCCCTGCGACGCGATCGTCGTTACATCCGATACGCAGGCCGCCGAAGCCGTTGCCCGGCAACAGTTTCAACGCATCTTTCTGACTACCGGCCGCTCGGGCGTCGCGGCCTTTGCCGGCAGTCCCGCGTGGTTTCTGATCCGCGCGGTCACCGCGCCTGACGACACCGTGTTGCCGCGTCGCCACCAGCTGGTGCTGTCCCGCGGCCCGTATCACTACGACGATGAAGTCCAGCTCCTGAGACAACACCACATCGACGCGCTGGTCACCAAGAACAGCGGCGGCGACATGACCAGGGCCAAGCTGAATGCCGCCGCGGCACTTGATGTTCCGGTGGTGATGGTGGCACGTCCGCCGCTTCCCGCCGGCGTCACGACTGTGAGCACCGTGGCGCAAGCCGCCGCCTGGGTCGACGGACTGAGCTAACCGGTCAGTTCGTCGCGTTCGGTATCGACCAGCAGCGCATCGCACGCGCGAGCCACAGGGGACCGGATGGTGCCGACCGGGCAGCCGCACATCGCCGCGGCATCGGCGTAGGACAACCCGAGTAACCGGCTGAGCAACAGCGCCTCGCGCTGGTCGGCGGTGAGCTGGGTTGCAGCCGCCAAGGCCAGTTCGGTGACGGCCTCGTCTCGGTTGCCGCGGTCATGGGGATCCGCCTTAAACCGTAGTTCCCCCTATTGAGTGGGCTTCGAATTCTCAATGTTGTTCGTGAGCAGGTGTTTTACGGTCATGCGATGCGGGTGAAGTAGTCATGTATTATCGTATCAGTGTCGGCGTGTTCAGTTGCCA
>NZ_UPHQ01000014.1 GCF_900566055.1 Mycobacterium innocens | reverse complement strand
CGTGATGGGCGGACCGGGCGGCAGGGGCGGGGCGGCTGCGGTGATCGGCGACGGCGGTAACGGTGGCAACGGCGGCGACGGCCCAACCCCGGGCAGCGCCGGGGCCGGTGGCACCGGCGGGCTGCTAGTCGGTGCGGACGGGCTGAACGGGCTGCCGTAGGCCCGCGACGGCCCGAATTTACGACGAGGCCGAGCCGTCCGATAGCGCGAAGCGGATCTCGTCCGATGTCGGGCGATCGCTGACCAGGGCAGGTTCGGCCAAACCTCAACCACTTGCGTGTTGGCAAACCCACCCATCGGGGGCGCGGCCGGATTCGATGAACCGGGCCAATTCCGTGGTCGTTTGAGGTGGCAGGTCGACGTCAGCGTGCGGATAGACGACCGGCTCCTCCTTGGAGTTGTGCCGGTCGAGTTGAGCCAGCAGCTGACGGCAGGTCTTCGCCAGCCGCCGCAGATCTTCTCCGTCGGCAAGCAGGTCCTTCAGGGTGTCCATGGTGTGCCACAGCTCGCCATGCTCGCGCAGCATCACCAAGATCGGCATCACCATCCCGGCTTGGCGGATCGGCGGGAAAAGGAAGACCTCCTCCACGTAGATGTGCCGGCGCAGCGTGTCCAACGCGGCGGTCAATGCTTCTGGCTGCGCGTAGCCAAGCTCAACCGCTTCGACGAACACCTCTATCGCACAGTCGATTTCGTGGTGCTCTCGCTTCAGGGCGGTAGCATCAGCCGGGTCGGGCATCGTATGCTCCTCTGAGTGTGGGGGCAGGGCGTTTCAAATCTCATCGAGCCGGTTCTAGTCAGGAATGTTTCGGACATCGAGGTCTTTGTCGGTCATCAGATCGCGCCCCATCCGTTTTCTACAAGGTGTGCTGTGAAAACAGTACGCCATGGCATGCATGATCGGGAAACCGTGGGTTGACGTGCCGAGTTCGGGATCCCCGCCCAGCGCACGAGTTAGCCTGCGACACTGGGCCTTTGTGAACTCACCGAAGCGCGCTGCGGCGTTGTCCGCACGGTCGTCCCGGGGTGCAGGTGCGGCCGCGCCGGCCGCCGTTGCGCGCCGGCGACTGATCACGTCAGTCACATGAGCCATCTGGATGGTCCGGGTATCCGTTGTGCCCGGCTACGCGCGATAAATCCGTTGCCTCGCCCCTGGGCTTGTCGCTGCAAGCGGTCATGGGCTGCGCCCCGGCGGCTGACGGCGCCGACTGCGCGCTGACGGCGCCGAGTGTGCTCAGACGGCGCCGACTGTGCCGTCAGGGCGGCCGATCGCGGCGGTTCCCGCCCTACATGCACAGTCAAAGCCCTCACTACACACTCGATGCAGCGGCATGACAACCGACGCGGTGAGCACGGAAGACATCCCCCGAACGCCTACCATCACAAGACGTTTGAGCGGAGCCGACAGGTAGCCAAGGCCGCGCAACCGGACAACGTTGACCAGCAGCATTCCTGCTCCCCATGAAATTTTCCGAGTGAGGCGGGCAAATTGTGCGTCGCCTGTTGCCAGCAAGTCGTGTGCGGGGTTGGCCGAAATCAGTTGCGTTCCAACAGATACAGTAAGTAGCTGCCGTATCCGGACTTGGTCAGGCTGCGCGCATGCCGTGCCAGTTGCTCGTCATCGATCCAGCCCAGCCGCCACGCCACTTCCTCGGGAATGCTGACCTTGAGTCCCTGCCGACGTTCCAGCGTCCGGACGAAATCGGCGGCATCCAGCAGCGAGTCGAACGTCCCGGTGTCCAGCCACGCCGTGCCCCGGGCAAGCACCTCCACCGCCAACCGGCCCTGGTCGAGATAGACCTGGTTGACCTCGGTGATCTCATACTCTCCACGCGCCGATTTCTTCAACGCCCTGGCGATCTCGATCACGTCGTTGTCGTAGAAGTACAGCCCCGGCACCGCATAATGCGACTTCGGGGTGGCCGGTTTTTCCTCCAACGACAGCGCGATGCCATCGGCACCGAACTCGACCACCCCGTAAGCCGACGGGTTGGCCACCCAGTAAGCGAAAATCGCCCCACCACTGACGGATTGGAATCGGCTCAGACTAGTCCCCAGGCCGGGACCATAAAAGATGTTGTCCCCCAACACCAAACCCACCGAATCATTACCGATGTGGTCAGCACCGATCACAAACGCCTGCGCCAACCCCTCGGGCCGACCCTGGGTCGCATAGCTGATATTGACCCCAAAGTGCCTGCCGTCGCCGAGCAGACGATGAAACCCCGGCGCATCATGGGCAGTCGTGATCACCTGAATATCGCGGATACCGGCCATCATCAGGGTGGTCAACGGATAGTAGATCATCGGCTTGTCATAGACCGGCAACAGCTGCTTGCTGATCCCCATGGTGATCGGATACAGCCGGGTCCCCGAACCACCGGCCAAGATGATTCCGCGCATCAGCGGCTCCTCAGTCCACCAGGTCGTCGTCGGTGAGTTCGGTGGCCGCTAGCGCTGACGCCAAGTCGTCATGACGAAAGACCGCGGTGACATGGTCTCGTACCACACGGAAGGCCGACGCGGCGGTCGTGACGGCCCCGGGATCGTCACGGCCGGTGATCTCCTGTTCGACGACCACGACGCCGTCGTGCACATACATCTGCCCAAGCTCCGCCCCCACCATGACCGAGTCGGCCCATCTGCGTAGCGCCTCATGACCCTGCACCGCCCCATGCGCATCACCGATGTCGATATCGTCACTGGACAACGACACCAACGTCTCCACATCACCGGTATTCAACGCGTCGTGCCAAGCCAACACCGTGGCGATCTCCGAAGTGGTCATGGTCTGCCAGTCTAAAGAGGCGTGTCATCCAGCCATTTCCGCCACACGGCATCATCACCGAACACCTCGATACCGGTGTCGGCGACCGGAACTCGGCGCACCATCGCCAGCAGTAGCTCGGCGGCGCTGCCGCGAAGCGCCACCGTTCCCTTGCCGTGCTCGTGCGACCAAGTGATCCGGCCCTCGTCGGCGCCGACCGTCCATTCCCCGGCGGCACCCAGCCCCGGATCGGTGGCGTGCACATGTAAGGTGTCGCCGGCCTGAAGCGGTAGCGCAGCATCGTCGCGCCCGGCCTGGATCGCGATTCGCTCCAGAAATTCACTGATTCCGTCGGCTGCGATGTCCGGTTCCAGCGTGAATTCGCTCCCGATGGCGATTGCGGCATCCGCGCGATGCACCGCCACCTCGTGCAGCCGGCGCCGGATCCACCAGCCCGCCGGCCTTGGACCGAGAAATGTCCACACCGGCGTTTCCGAACCAGTCTGCTCGACGGCATCGACGAGACGCTGCGCTCCACCGCGCAGCCAGGCGATGGCGTCGTCCAGATCCGGTGGCGGCTTTCCCTCTTCGACACCGCGCGGGTCCAAGAAGCTGTCGAGTCGATCGCGCACTATCTGCGCCGCCCAGCGGTCCCCCCGCCCGACGTGGCGGAACAGCTGTCCGAGGTTCCAGCCCGGACAACTCGGCACCGGCGTCGATTGGTCGGCGTTGCGGATGAGGTCACCGAATTCGCGGGTCTGGTCAATATATGCCGACGTGTAATCCACGGCGGTCACGCTACTCGCGGCCCGAAGGTATCCGCAGCGCGGAGTTCGGTCATAGCGCCCCGAGTGCCGCGGAGTCCAGGCTCGAACTCAGCGCGGTTGGCGAACGGGACGCGTGAGCCACACGAGGAGTATTGCGACGGCAATCGCGACAAGGGAAGACAGCCACCATGCGGAGATCACCAGCGCGGCTATTGCAAGTTCACGACCCTGCTGCCGGCGGTGGGCGATCTGGTAGAGCGCGACGATCCCGAGGGGAATGCTCACATACAGCAGGCCCAGCACACTCGTCACCAACGCCGCGATCGCAAAGCCGCTGATCGCCAACGAGCTCACAGTGTCGGCCTGCGGAAACGCAGTCACCGGGCCGCCGTTGGTCATGTTCGGTACCCATCTCGTTGGCTGGCCGGCGTGCGGCCGCTTGGTTGACAGGAAAGATTCTCGTGGCCAGCGCTGCACGGATGCTTGACGAATTCTTGGAGCGACGCTGCTGTTCAAAGCAGCCGGCGGTAGTGACGACCCGCGTGCCGTGTACGCCGAACGAAACCTCAGACCTACGGCGAGCCAAGGATCGCCGTCGCGACGGCATAGGCCACCGTGAGCGAAACGTTGACCCCGTTGTCGATGCCTTTTTCGAAGTCGTCGCCGTCAACGGCCAGGGTGTTGGTGATATGTGCGAGGCAGACGACGTTTCGGCCGGACGCAGCGGCGTAGGCGTACAGCGCTGCGGCCTCCATCTCGACGCATGCGATTCCGCGCCGCTCGGCTTCTTTGATGGCCAGTGCCGTTTCCCGGTAGGGAGCATCGGTCGTCCACGAACTTCCTACGACTACGTAGATACCGTTCTGGTCGAAGGCATTTCGGAGTTTGTCCTTGAGCCCCGCGGCCAGATAGCTCCATTCACCGGGCGCGACGTAGTGCGCGCTGGTTCCTTCGTCGCGAAGCGCCCGCTCGATGAGCACGAAATAGGGTGGTGTCTCGTTGCCGCTAATACGTCCCGCGGACGTGATGCTTACTACCAATGATGCACCGGATACGGCCAGCTGTTCGGCGACTAACACCGCGAACGGTGCGCCGACAGCCATTCCGACAACACCGATTTCGAGTCCGTCGACCTCGACGACCCACATCTCGGTGTGGTAGCAGGCCCAACCCGGGTGGCGGTATCCGATCCCGGCCCGGGCCAGGTGCCGTACTACGTCTCCGTCGGGATCCAGAACGCACACCGCCGGAACAGGATTGTCCGGCAACGACTTTTGACGGCGAGCCTCGCGCAGCAGATTTGCGGGGCGAAACACCGAAGGTGCGTCGAAGTCCTTTGGTGCAACCAGCGGGTAACCCTCTTGGTCGTCGGTCACGGTGCCGATGTTCGCGTGTTCCAGCGGTCCAGCCAGGCGCTTTCTTGGGCAACTTTCTCTTCGTGGAAGGTCGCCGAGGGCGGGTACAGGGTCACCGAAGGCGCGGGCGCGCACAGGAAGTTGCCTGCGCCCTTGGCGGCCTGGTGATCACCGGTCTCGACGTAGCAGGCGCCCTCGCCGGTGAACAGACGCTCCGGCACGTCGTAGCCGAGATGGCGAGCGACGCCGTGAGCCACGACTCCGGCCTGGGATTGGGCGAACACTGCCGCCTTGGGCAGCGGCTTACCATTCGGCAAAGTAAGCACAGTCGCGTCACCGATAGCCCACACGCCGTCAACCCTAGTGGACAGCGTCTGCGGGTCCACGGGTATCCACCCCGATTCACTGAGCCCGGCTGACCGCGCCGCGGCCGACGGCACATGCGGCGGAACCACCGCAAGCAGGTCGAACGGTTCGGTCGTGCCATCACCGAAGTGCAGCGTCCTTTCCGCCGAATCGACAGCGGTGACAGCCTTGCGGGCGTGGAAACCGATGCCGCGATCTTCGAGCATCGCCACCAGAGCCTGGCCGACCTCGGGTCCTGCGACGGGCATCGGCAACGGATCGGGCGTGAAAGTGTCGATGTGTACGGCGCCGCTCGCGAAGCGGTCGCCGAGTTGGGCAGCCATGAGGAACGCCGCCTCGAACGGCGCGGCCGGGCACTTGAACGGCACCCCCGCTACCAGCACCGCGATCCGGCCGCGGTTTAGCGCGTCGACCTTGGTATGCAGTTCCATCGCCCCGTCAAGCGTGTAGAACTCGCCCGCGGCGCCGGCCTGGAGCGCCTTGGACAATCCGGGAACTGCCGCCTCGTCGAGCGTGGCGCCCAAGGCGATCACCAACGCGTCGTAACCGAGGACACCGTTGCTGGTGTGCACCGCACGGCTCCCGACGTCGATGCGAGCCACGGTAGCTGTGACAAGCTCGACGCCGGGTAGCGACGTCGGGGTCGCGCGGACGCGGACTTCGTCGGGCCGACGCCAGCCCCGTAGCACCCAGAGCAGCGACAGGCCCACCCGGTTAGTCCGTCACCGCGCCGGGACCGGCCCAGGGCGAGAGTCCGCTGGTCCGCAGCATCACCACCGTCCCCAAACATGGGGCGCGCCTGCAGCTTACCCCGCAACCTGACGGCGTGTTGGTCTGAAGGCCGGCACTACTTCGGCTTGGCGACGGTGACGCGCCATAGCCGCCGGGGCAATTCACCTTCTTCGAAGGAGTGCACGTCTTCGAGGATCCAGTCGGCAGCCAGGCTGGCAACCAGTTCGCGGGAGAAGAAATGTACGGCGAATCCGCCGCACTCGAAGATGTCGTCGCCATGACACTGTCCCATGCCGTAATGCTCATCGCGGGTGTGCCGAACGGTGTAGATGAACTTCCCGCCCGGTTTCAGCGCCCGGCGAACCTCGGCGACAACCGCATGAATTTCCTTGGTGGACAATGCCATACACAACGCCATGTGGGCGAAGACGGCATCAAAGGACGCGATCTCGACGGGCAGTGGCTCGCGCAGGTCATGCACGAGTGCCTGCACCCGACCACCCAGGCCCTGCACGTGCGCGGTGCGGCGCAGCTGTGCGACCGCAACGTCGCTGAAATCGGTGGCCAGCACCTGCAAACCCGCGCGGGCGAAATGGAGGCTGTCCCGGCCCTGGCCGGCCGCCAATTCCAGCACCCGGTTGGCCCCGGCAGTCTGGAAGACCTCGAGTGCGTACCCGGCCGGCAGGGACGGGCCGGACCCATACATCGCCGGGTGCGCCCGGTAGGTGTCCTGCCAGTGTTCACGCTGCTCCACAGCCAGCTCCGGCTGCCCGGCCGAGAACATATCGAGTCCCTTCTGCAGTAACCGGTATGCCGATCTGGCCGAGCTTTGTCAATACTCTATTGAATTATAGATCATTGGATTATAGTGACCTGGTGACCACTGCCCACCAGGTCAAACGTCACTTCACGAACCGCCCGCACGGGAGGCGCGCCTGGGGTTTCACAGCGAGTCGGCATCCGCGTGCCCTGGAAAACGCAAGACCGTCGCAGAACCACGAACCAGGAGGGCAAACATGAGACGGGTACTGGTAGTCGGGTACGGAGCGATCTGCTACCTGATCTTCGTAGCGGCATTCCTTTACGCGATCGGTTTCGTCGGCAATCTGCTCGTGCCGCGCACCGTAGACAACGGCATCACAGCGTCCACGTCCGAGGCGGTCGTGGTCAATGTCGTTCTGTTAGGGCTATTCGCGGTGCAACACAGCGTGATGGCGCGCCCGTGGTTCAAGTCACGGTGGACCCGGCTGGTGCCGGCGACAGTGGAGCGCAGCACTTACGTGCTGTTGTCAAGCCTGCTGTTGTTCCTGCTGTTCTGGCAATGGCGAACCATGCCTGCCGTCATCTGGGCCGTCAGTTGGCCGCCGGGGAAACTGCTTGTGCAGGGGCTGTTTTGGCTGGGTTGGGTCATCGTGTTCACGTCGACCTTCATGATCAACCATTTCGACCTGTTCGGCCTGCGGCAGGTCTATCTGGCCGCACGGGAACGGACCTACAGCCACCTCGAATTCCGCACCACAATGCTCTACCGGTTGGTCCGGCACCCGATCATGCTGGGGTTCATCGTGGCATTCTGGGCAACACCCACGATGACTGCCGGCCACCTGCTGTTCGCGGTAATGACGACCGGCTACATACTGGTCGCGCTGCCTCTGGAAGAACATGACCTGAGCCGGGCGCTGGGCGATGACTACCGGCGATACCGTAACCGGGTGCCCATGCTCATTCCCGGGCTTCTCCTGCGCAAGCAACGCCGTACGCTGCACACCGGTCCCGCGGGGACGGCAACCCGGTAATCCGCACGAATATCGAGGCAGCATTACGGGCTTCGAACTGCCGCGCCTTCATCCACCGGCATGCCGGCCAACCGCCATTCGAGCATTCCGTCGTCGAGCCGCATCGCCCCGCGGCCCGCGGTGCGAGCAATACGGACTGCGTCGGGGGCCATGACGCAATAGGCGCCACGGCAGTAGGCAACGATGTCACGGTCGGCCGGTAGTTCGGCGAGCCGACCGGCCAGTTCGGCTACCGGGATATTGATGGCACCCGGGATATGGCCGGCCTGGTATTCCTCATGCGGTCGCACGTCAACGAGCGTTACCTCACCGGACTTCTGCCGGCGCAGCAGCTCCTCGCGGGTGATCGCATCCTCGGGTGAGCCGAGCACTGCCGCGGCCGCAACTGCCACATCGGCCAGATGCTCATCGGCGACGACTTGCACCAACGCGAACAGCCTCGCCACGTCATCCCCGGCGAGCCGGTAGTACTGGCGGGTCCCGTCGCGGCGAGCCGCGACCAGGCCGCCGCTCTTCAGCGCCTGCAGATTAGCCGATGCCGTAGTCAGGTTCATCCCCGTCGCAGTCGCGATCGCCTCTACCGTGCGTTCACCCTGGGCGAGCAGGTCGAGGATCTGCAATCGCCGGCCGTTACCCAGCGCCTTACCCACCCGAGAGATCTGCTCCAGCAGCGCCGCCTTGCGATTCGACTGTCCGGCCATTCAGCTTCTCCAAGGCTCAGTGGAATACTGATATTCCATCGTTCATTGGAACTTGATAGTACGCGACGCCGGTTGATCCGCGCGCACTGCCGCCGACGCGGTCACGCAAGGAACCTGCGGCTGTTGGGCGATCCGGCTCAGGCGCGGTTCTGCGTGTCACCCATCGGCAGCCGGCCACCGAGGCGGAACACCCGCCAGCCCGAGCGCTCCCAGCGGGAGACGTCGAGGCAGTTGCGGCCGTCGACTACGACGCAGGCCCGCACCCGGTCGGCCAGGTCGTCGGGGTCGAGGTCGACGAACTCACGCCATTCGGTAAGCACCAGCACGGCGTCCGCGCGCTCGCACGCCTCCGCAACCGAGACCGCGTAGTTCAGGGTGGGGAACAGCCGATTTGCATTGTCGAGGGCCTTCGGGTCGTACACGTTGACCGCAGCACCGTTGAGCTGCAGCTGGCCCGCGACGTTGAGCGCCGGCGAGTCTCGCACGTCGTCGGATTCGGGCTTGAATGCCGCGCCGAGCACGGCGATGTTGGCACCCAGCAGCGAACCACCGCACGCTGTTGTGGCCAGCTCGACCATGCGAGTGCGCCGGCGCATGTTGATGCTGTCTACTTCGCGCAGGAACGTCAGCGCCTGGTTGGCACCGAGTTCGCCGGCGCGGGCCATGAACGCGCGGATGTCCTTGGGCAGGCATCCGCCACCGAAACCCAATCCGGCGGTGAGGCATTGGCGTCCGATGCGAGGGTCGTACCCGAGCGCGTCGGCCAACAGGCTGACGTCGGCGCCTGCGGCCTCGCACACTTCCGAAATCGCGTTGATGAATGAGATCTTGGTCGCCAGAAAGGCATTCGCGGATACCTTGACCAGCTCGGCGGTCTGCAGGTCGGTCACCAGAAACGGCACGCCGGCCTGCAGCAGCGGGTCGTACAGCTCACGAACCGCTGCCTCGGCCCGCATCGAATCATCCTGTACGCCAAGCACAATGCGGTCCGGGTGCAACGTGTCATGAACCGCGAATCCCTCGCGCAGGAATTCCGGATTCCACGCGATTTCGACGGTCACATTCCGGGGACTCAGGGCAGCGGCCCGGCGCCCCAGTTCGGCAGCAGTGCCGACCGGGACCGTCGACTTGCCGATGAGGACCGACGCCCGGGTCAGGCGCGGCACCAGCGTGTCGATGACGGAGTGGACATGACGGAGGTCCGCGCCGTATTCGCCTCTCTTCTGCGGTGTGCCGACGCCCAGGAAGTGCACGTCGGCGAAGTGGGCGGCCAGGTCGTAGTCGGTAGTGAACTGCAGGCGGCCGGCAGTCAGATTGTCGGTCAACAGTTTTCGCAAACCGGGCTCGTAGAACGGAATATCGCCGCCGGCCAGTTTGGCAACCTTGCCGGGATCGATATCCACCCCCAGGACCTCGTGTCCGAGTTCCGCCATTCCGACGGCGTGGGTGGCACCCAGGTAACCGGTGCCGAAGACGGTGCATCTCACACCACCGTGTGTAGGTGCCCGCGATGAGCAGACCACATCGCGGCGCTGAACGACAGATGACGGCTACCCGGCGAAATCAGAGGCCGGGGACAAACGGGATGTTGAACCCGCCGCGACCGTGCCCGTGGCCGCCACCGTGGCCGCCACCACGCCCGCCACCGTGATCGTCGTCACCGTGACCGCCGCCACCCGGGAAGCCACCGCCGGGTGGACCGAAAATGGGGACCGGTATTTGAACGGGCACCGGTATGGGCACCGGTGCCGGGGCGGGAGCGGCCGGCACCGGCGCCGGCGCGGGGGCAGGAGCCTCTGGAACCGGGGCCGGAGCTGGCGCGGGAGCCCGGGGAGCCGGCGCCGGAGCCCGCGGAGCCGGCGCTGGAGCCTGCGGAGCCGGCGCGGGCTCCTGCGGAGCCGGAGCCGGAGCCTGCGGAGCCGGTGCCGGAGCGGGCGCTTGTGGTGTCGGCGCGGGAGCTTGCGGTGTCGGCGCGGGAGCCTGAGCTGCGGATGCCGGTGCCGACGGTGTCACGACGTTGTGGCCGGGGTCGGGCTTTACATCGGTTGACGACCGGATGCTGACGGCCAGCGAAAGCGCAAGGGCGGCAACGCCGATGACGAAGATCGACGTCACGATACTCGCGAGCAGCGGGAACGGCTTGCGCTCGGGCTGATCATCGGGGACCCCGCTGTCAGGGACGACGCTGTCCGGGACGGCGCTGTAAGCCAACGGCCCCTCGCCGGTTTGCACGCTGTCGGAGACGTCGTTGAAGTAGGCGGCATCGAGCCGGTACGGGTCCAGGGCGCCGGTACCGGGATCCTGTGCATAGGCCAGCGCGGCCGTCGACGACACGAAAAGGGGAGTGTTAGCCGAGGCCAGTGCCGCGCCTCGGGCCAGCGCAGTATCGGGTTCCTCCGCCGCGGTCACCGGAAGCGCAGTCGCGGTCTCGAGCGCCGGCTTGATCATCGGGATGTCGATATCGGAGCCGACGACGAATATGGCGTCCGGATGTGTCTCCAGGCTTTCGGCGGCCGAGACCAGCTCGGTCAACTGGGCAACTGCGGTGTCGTCGTCGTCGGAAAGCAGCTGTCGCTGGATGTCGGCGATCGAGCCATCCGCGCTGTCGACCACCGCAAGAGTCGCGGTCTCCGGCTCGACGAACAGCAGCGCCGTGTGGGCATAGTTGGTCTCGTTGCCGACCGCTTGGGCCAGGGCCGCCGCGGCCAAGAAGGCCGAGACCAGCACGACCTTCTCGATCTTTTGGTTGGCCAGCGCCTCACGCAGCGCAGCGGCCTGGGCCGGATCCCGCCAGGTCACACCGATCGAGGCCAGCTGGTAGCCACCCTCAGAGGCACCTTCCCGGGTGCCCAGGATCGCCGAGACCACCTGCTGGGCCGCGCTGACAGTCGCTGCATCCCCGTCACCGGAGACGTCGAACTCGTCCTGTTCGACTAGTGCGCCGTCGCCGTTTTCGCCTTCAACCAGCACCATCCGGACTGCGGTTGGCGCCATCGACACACCAAGTACGGTGTCCAAAGCTCCCCCATATAGTCTTTTGCGTCGTCGCGGATACGTGACTGCGAACGTTGCCCCGGGTCCCCAACCCGTACTCCATATCATACTCGCGGCCCGCAACCGCTCTCGGAGTTGGTTTGCTGCGATGGAGCCGACTTGTGGCTTCATCGCACGGCAGGAGTGCCGCGTCTGATAGCACGCAGTTTGCTATTTGGGTGTGTGCCCGCCGCCGAAGCCGCCGCGGCCACCACCGCCGTGGCCGAACGGCCCTTTACCGCCGCCCCCGAAGGGACCCTTACCGCCGAGCGGACCCTTACCGCCGAGCGGACCCTTGCCGCCGACCGGGCCCTTACCGCCGAGCGGACCCTTGCCGCCGGGACCGCCGCCGAGCAGCCCGCCTCGACCGGGGGCAGGTTGTCGGACGGGCTCGCGCGGAACCGGACTCGCGATTCGCGGTGGCGACGCCGGAACCTCGACGCGAGGCGCAGGCGCCTGCGGTTGGGGTCGCGGCACTTGCGCCGGGGCCTGGGGCACCGACGAGCGCAGCAGCGTCTCGGGACCATTCGCAAGAACCGGGGGCACCAGGATCGGCAACAGCGACGGCACCCACGATGGCCGGATCACGCGCCGGCGCAGCCTGCCGACCCGGAACCTCCGGAGCCGGCCACACCGGAGCCGGTAAAGCCGGTAAGACCGGAGCCTCCGGGACAGAGGCCGCAGGCAATGGAGCCGGTAGTTGCGGGCTCGCGGCTCGGGGTGGCGCAGCGGGTCGCGGCAGGTCGATCTTCGGCTGCGGAGCCGCCGCGACCTGTGTGGGTGCGGGAGCAGGCTCCGCCGGAGTGACGAGATGGTTCTCGCTGGGCTTGGGCAGCAAGGCGACGGTCGGGCGGATATTGACCGCCAGGGCAACTTCGAGCGCCACCACCGCGGCGATGGCGATCACCGCGACTGCGCTACCAATCAAAAGGGCAGACCGGCGGCCCGCGGAGTCGTCGGGGGCGGAGCTGGCGACGAAGTCATCGCGAAGAAGGTCGGGATCTGGCAGATCCTGCGCATACGCCAGAGCCGCGGTGGAGGAAGCGAACAATGGCGAGTTGCCCGACGCCAGCGCCGCAGCCAGAAACGCCGAAACCAGCATGACGTTTTCGAGCTGGTGGGCGGCCAGTGCGTCGCGCAGTGCCGCAGCGGACGTGTCGTCGGGGCACGTCACGCCGACGGAGGAAAGCCGCAAGCCAGCCTTGACCGCGCCCTCCCGGGTGCCCAGAATCGCGGCGATCACCTATTCGGGTGCGCTATTGGTGGACGGGTCCGGGCCGACGGGGAAGGTGTCTTCTTCGACGATCAGGCCGTCACCGTCTGGGCCTTCGACCACCGCCATCCGAACCGCGGCCGGTGCCATCGAAATGCCGAGTACAACGTCCAAAACCCCTCCCAAGGTTTTGTGACCGGCGGCGGACTGGAGCAGAACACGCCTAAAAGATGTTAGTCCAACAAACAATGCCGGGACCCGGCCCGGAGCTATGTAGAACGTATGAAGTTCACATAGGAACGCGACGGCGTCGGGCCGCGCTGACCTTGATACTTGGATCCGACACCGCTGCTCCCGTACGGGTGCTCAGCCGGGCTGGTCAATCGCAGAATGCACAACTGGCCGATTTTCATTCCCGGCCACAGGGCTATCGGCAGGTTGGCGACGTTGGACAGCTCCAGCGTGATGTGGCCGCTGAAGCCGGGATCGATGAAGCCGGCGGTGGAGTGGGTGAGCAATCCCAGCCGGCCCAGTGACGACTTGCCTTCCAGCCGTCCGGCCAGATCGTCGGGCAGCGTGAACAGCTCCAACGTCGAGGCCAGCACAAACTCGCCAGGGTGGAGGACGAACGGATCTCCTTTGGCCGGCTCCACCAGGCTGGTCAGCTCGTCCTGTTGCTTGGCGGGGTCAATGTGGGTGTAGCGAGTGTTGTTGAAGACCCGAAACAGGCAGTCGAGTCGGACGTCGACGCTGGACGGCTGCACCAGGCTGTCGTCGAATGGGTCGATGCCCAGCCGCCCGGCGGAGATTTCGGCTCTGAGGTCACGGTCAGAGAGCAGCACCCGACGAGCGTAGCTGCCGGTGGCCGCGCAGCCGCTCGTGTCGGCTCAGCGGCGCGCGGCTCAGTCGGCTGGCGCGGCTCAGCCGGGTGGCGCGGCTCAGCCGGGTGGCGCCGAGCTCAGCGGGGGTAGATTTCCTCACCGGTCGGGTAGCCGCCGCCGGTGGTGGTGATGTGGACGTGGTCGTAATGGCCGGCACCGGTCTTCCGTGCGCCTTCGGGCGTGTAATAGACGCCCCGCCAAATCGCATCCTGTATGCCGAATCGGCTTGCGTTCAGCAACACGTAGCCGACGATCTGATTACCCAGCGCAATACCGTCGGCGCTGCCCGGATCCGGAATTAGCACGTCAAGCGCCAACCCGTTGGGATGCCACCGCAACGCGTCCGCTCGAACGCCGCCGATTTCGTGGATCTCGGGGAACAGCGCACTGATACTGCGAGCCACCAGGATCGTCTTGACCTGAAGGCCCTGCTCTGGTGCAACCCCCGGCGGCAGCGCCCGGGACCGGGTGTCGACCCGCCACCGTGATGCCGCAGCGAACTGCCCGCCTCCCAAATCCATGCCGGCCTCGCTACCAGGCATTCTTGACACCAAAGCCGGCGGAGTGGCCGCCACGATCTCCACGCAGCAGGGTCCGTCACCCTGGTCGACAACACGCGCGTCGAGCGGACCGACATCTCCGGCCACCGCGAAGAAAACAGCAGCTGGGGCAAGGACAGGGGCCACGACAGCGGCCAAGACTGCTGGCGACCTTCGCCGTTCCCCGGCTAACGAGTGCCTTCCCACCTGACGCACTCTACGAGATCACGAAACAATAAACATCCCCTATATGGGAAATTATTCTTCGCGTAAACCAGCGGTTTATCGAACCGCACCGGCAAAGGCGTTACTACCAGTAGTGATGTCAGATCTGCAATCGAGACCGGACGGGTTTGCCGATATCAGACAATTGTCGAACGGCCGCCTCGATACCGTCCGCGACCCTGGCGACCGCTATTTTCCACGGACATGCTCGGAGCGCCGAGGTTGTGCTCCAGGACGGCAACGCTGGGCAGGCACGAACGCTGGGCAGGCACGGCAGATGAATCCAGCCGGCGCGGATCGGCAGGCCGTTCTTCGCGATGTGGTGCAAGACGCCTACATCAGGTGGTTGCAGACGAATGTTCCGGCGGCATCGGAGATGTCGGCCGGCACGCCGGCCTCGCGCATGGCAACGACCATGGCGTGGATCGGTACCGTCGCATGGTAGGCAACGGGCCGGCCGGGTCCGTCTGCTCTCCCACCACAACCGTGCCGGTGTTGTCGGCAAGCCCGTATCGCCCGCAATCGTTGATGTTTTGCGCGAGTCGCTCGACAGTGATCATGGCGCGCCCCGGACATTCGCCCAACATGACCACCACCTCCGGCCGAATGTCGGCGATGGCCTGCTGCGTTGCGGCGATCGACTCGAAGAACACATTCGGCACGATCCGGGCGGTCACGGTGGCGCCGGCGATGACACGACCGTCCAGCGCCTCGGCGGTGAGCTGCGCCGGGTTGGCGGGAGTGTTGCCGTACGCTCCGAATCCGGTGACCAGTACCTGCGACATGATGCTCCTTGATCTGCGGTTTGCGCGCTTGCGCGATGGCACATTTTCGACCGGACCCGGGAGGTTGGCATCAGCATCGTGACGACGGCCGCGTCCCTGGTCGCCTTCCCTGTTGTCGCCGGGATCATCGGCGGCGTGGTCGCGGTGGTGCGGAGACCGTCGCCTGGACTCGTCAGTGGCGTACAGCATTTCGCCGCGGGGGTGGTCATGGCGGCAGTGGCCGGTGAGGTACTGCCGGACCTGCGCGCCCGGGGTTCGCTTTGGCTGATCGTCGTGGGCTTTAGCGCGGGCGTCGCGGTGTTGGTCGGACTTCGGCATTTCGACGGCGACGAGGATTCCGGCGACGACGAGGTTTCCGGCGACGACGAGGTTTCTGGCGGCGTCTTGCCCCTAGGGTTTCTCGCCGTGGTGGCGGTCGACCTCTTCATCGACGGGTTGCTCGTCGCAACCGGCGCGGCCGTGTCGAAGCGCACCGCGGTCATCATCGCGATCGCCTTGACGGTCGAAGTGCTGTTTCTGGGGCTGACGGTGGCGCTGCGTTTGGCCGGTTCCGGAATGCTTCGGGTGCGGGCCGCAGCGATCACCGGTGGCGTCAGCCTGGTCACCGCGGTCGGGGCAGTGCTGGGTGCGCTGGTGCTCGGCGGCGCCAGTGCCAGCATCCTCACCCTCGTGTTGGCCTTTGCGGCGGCGGCGCTGCTGTGGCTGGTCGTCGAGGAGTTGCTGGTCGAGGCGCACCAGACGCCGGAGCGGCCGTGGATGGCCGTGGTATTTTTCGCCGGATTCTTGATCCTGTACTGCCTGGGAGTGATGGAATGACCCGGATGCTAGCCTTCTGAAGCAACCACGCCGATGTAGTTCAATGGCAGAACATCAGCTTCCCAAGCTGAGAACGCGGGTTCGATTCCCGTCATCGGCTCCACGTCTACCAGGACCAATGCTCGGTCCCGGCGATCGCGAGCGGCACGCGGTCCCGTATCGGTCCCGTACGCGGACGCGCGCGACGCATACACTGCGGCGATGGCATCCCCGTTGGAGCCGAGCTACACCGAGCTGTCGAATAAGGCCGCAGCACACGGCCTCGGCCATGCCGATGTGAGCGAAGCGTTAATCGACTGCATCGCGCAGTCGCTCGAACTGTTGGCTGATACGCCGCGTTCGCCGCTCGTTTCCAACGTGCCCGGCAAGGAGTATTTCGCCTTCACGAGAACCACTCCGAGGCCGCGAACATCACGGGGCATTAACGAGGCCCTATTCCTCGACAACATCGACGAGGTGCTGAGGACCGTCACCAAGATCATCAACGGTGAGGTGCCGGACGACCCCATCGAGTTACACGAGGCGCTCTACACGGCGGCGATCTCATACCCTGCAGGGACCGACGTGACGAAGGACAACGACAAGAAGTCGCCCGGCACGTTCCTCGAAAACTTCGCGGGCCACTTGGTCGCCACAACCTTCGGCGTTTCGCCGACAAAGTCCGTAGTCGCGCCCACTCTAGACATCGAGGTTTCACTTCCGACGGATTTCGTCTTCGACCTCGGTCGGGACAAGAGTCGGATACACCTGCCAATCAAGGCGTCCACGCGCGAGCGGGTCATTCAAGTCTGGGCGCACCAACGTGTACTCGACGGAATGCACGGCGTTAACCGATTCCGAGGGCTTCTGGTGGTTCTTGCCGAGACGAACCGTCAGACCAGAACGAATTCGATTACCGAAGTCTGCCTTCCGAAACAATGGATGGCTTACCAGATGTACATCGCGCAGCTTCATCGCGTGTACTACTTCGACGTGCCGGAGAAGTACCGGGCACTACGTGACCAGTACCCGTTCCTTGAAGTCAAGCCGTTCGCGGACTTCTTCTACGAGGCAGTCGAAATCGTGCGCCCCAACCTCGCCGTATCGAGCTCAGTCGAGGCGGCCGGGCCACCGCCGTCGTTTGTCGGCCTTCCAGAAGACGAGGAAGTATGAATGGTTCTTTCGCGCGTGTCGTTGCCTAATCATCCGGCTTAAGCCTGGGCGGTGCGGACGCGTCACCACAAAGAGGTCTTCAGCCTGAAAGCCGTAACCCTCGTATTCGTTGATGATTTCGACGTGGGTCAGGCGCTGTCTGTTGGCACAAACCTCGTCCTGGCACTTGACGATGAATATGCCGCCATCTTTCAGGACGCGAGACGCTTCCTTGCCTGCAGCGAAGTAAAGATCTAGCACCGCTTCGTGGTACTTGCTCCCGCCGGTATTCGCGGTGGCGTTGTTCCGGTAGTACGTCTCAAAATTCTGGTGCCCGACATGGGCGCCTTGGCCCGGGGTGTGCATGTACGGCGGGTCCAAAACCACTGCGTCGATTGAGCCGTCTTCGTATGGAAGCTTCCGGCAGTCAACGCCATCCGCTAGGTCTGTGGCGAGGAGCTTGATGTCCTCCCGCTTAACTTTCTTCCAGAACGCTCCCGAGCCGTATGTCACGTCCGCGACCGTCGCGCCCTTGCTGACGTACAGATCAAGAATCTGATGAAACAGGTCGGCGTTGACTCCCAGGTGCGATGAAAGGACTAGGTCGTTTGTTGCCGTCCCTTGCTGCTTGCGTGTGCCCCGGACGTGTCCTGGCGCGGGCTTCTCACTAGCTGCCATTGCTCTCTCCCACTCTTCCAAGACTCGCCATTAAGGATCACACCCTAGGTCCTCCGCCCATCGGAGGCTCATGCTCGGCGAGTTGCGTTGATACAACCGAGTCTATTCGCACATGTGTTCGATTTGAGAGTTATCCACAGGCCGATTCAGCCGTGTAGCGGTATCACGTTGCCGCCGTACTCGGGCGCTGCCGCCGGGGCCGACAGCGCGCCGAGGGCGGCCATGTTGCCGGTGTGATCGTCCGTGTTGATGAGGTGCGCGTAGACGGTGAGCGTCGTCTTGACGTCTCGGTGGGCTAAGGCGAACGCGATCCCGGTGCGCCGCTTCGCCAAGGGCGAGAACAAGGAGGAGATTGCGCGGCCGTTGATCGAGGAAGCCGAAAGGGACGCGGCGAGGGGCGGGTGGTGTTGATCGGGATCGCGCAGGAAAAGACCCCGATGTGGCGATCGTGGAAGGCCAAGGGCCAAGAGCATGTGGCGCATCCTCACATGGAGTGGGCTCGCCAGATGGGCTTTGTCAATCACTTCTACTTCTACCTGTGGGATCCCGACTGGGGTGGCGCGTTTTGGAAGACCAATGCCTACGCACCGTGGCCGGTGTGGATCTGGCTCAACGGGCACACCTGGGCGCAACGGCAATGCGACCGGCTTGTTCGCGGGCATCCAGGGTGAGCACGTGGGGGTGGGGTTCCGGCGCTGGCGGTGAGCAGTGTGTGGGGTTGCGGTAACCCGATTTGTTGTTCGTGCTGCCGGGGCGGCACGGTGATCAGGTCAGTTGGTAGGCGACGGCCCTCCCGTCGTCTCTTCCCGGAGTGCTA
>NZ_UPHQ01000017.1 GCF_900566055.1 Mycobacterium innocens | reverse complement strand
GTCGAGTGCGCCCGCCAGCAGCGCACATCCGACCTAGCAGCAGCGCGTCCCGGCGTGGCGGCTTGTGACGGATGTGGCGGGAGGGCATCGATGGACGTTTGTGACGACGAACCTCGAATGCCCTCCTGACCGAACTGTATGTGACCATCGACGACCATGTGGTCGAAACCACCCGGGGTCTGCCGGGACGGCCAAAGCGGCTGACCGACGCCGAGCTGGTGTGTCTGGCCGTGACGCAAGTGCTGCTGGGTGCGCGCAGCGAACATCATTGGCTGCGCATGTGTTTCGGTCGACTCGGGCACCTGTTTCCGTATCTGCCCAAGCAGCCCGGCTACCACAAGCGGGTCAAGGCCGCCGCACCGCTAATCTGCAAGGCGATGCGGTATTTGGCCACCCAGTGCCCATCGTGGGCAGACGAGTTGCGTCTGGTTGACGGCACCCCGGTGCCGTGCGGGGCCTCCCGGGAGACCGCCAAACGCTCCGAGCTGGCCGGCTGGGCCAACTACGGCTACTGTGCGGCGAGGGAGTCTGCCGCGGTGGCGGCTGCGAGTTCGTGATGGCCTTCGACATGCGTTATGCCGCGCTCGGCACAACCGTGCTGGGCCATCCCGAGGTTTCGGTGGGAATCATTCCCGGTGGCGGAGGCACTCAGCGGCTCCCCCGGCTAATCGGTCGCGGGCGGGCCCTCGAGGTGATCCTGGGCTGCCTGGATGTCGACGCCGCGACGGCCGAGGCCTGGGGATACGTCAACCGGGCGCTGCCGGCCGACGAACTGCGAAGGTTCGTCGACAAACTCGCGGCCCGGATCGCCTCGTACCCGCCGACGGCGATTGCGGCCGCCAAACGCGCCGTGGACGCCGCCCTGGACGAGCGGCTGGACGTCGCGACCGGCCTGCGCATCGAGGATCGGCTGCTTCGCGAAACGCTGACCGAACCCGCGGCCCGCCGACTGCTCCAGGCCGTCATCGACGCCGGCGCCCAGACCCGAGATTTCGAGCTGGGCGCCGCGCCGAAACCGCGCGCTAGCCCAGGATCAGTGCATCGCCGTCAGCGCTGACATTGACCGGTACCACGTCGCCGTCGTGCACCTCGCCGGCAAGCAGCATCTTGGCCAGCTGGTCGCCGATGGCCTGCTGGACCAGCCGCCGCAACGGACGCGCGCCGTACACCGGGTCGAATCCGCGATGCGCCAGCCACTGCTTGACCTGCAGCGACACCTCCAGCTGCAACCGCCGCTGAGCCAGCCGTTTCTGCAGCTGCGCCAACTGGATGTCGACGATCTGCACCAGTTCCTCGGGGTTGAGGCCCTCGAAGATCAGCACGTCGTCGAGCCGGTTGATGAATTCCGGCTTGAACGTCGCGCGCACCGCGGCCATCACCTGCTCCGGGCTGCCACCCGTACCCAGGTTGGACGTCAGGATCAGGATGGTGTTGCGGAAGTCGACGGTGCGGCCATGGCCGTCGGTGAGCCGGCCTTCGTCGAGCACCTGCAACAGCACGTCGAACACGTCCGGGTGGGCCTTCTCGACCTCGTCGAAAAGCACCACGGTGTAGGGACGCCGGCGCACCGATTCGGTCAGCTGACCACCGGCCTCGTAGCCGACGTACCCGGGCGGGGCGCCGATCAGGCGGGCCACGGTGTGCTTCTCGCCGTACTCGCTCATATCGATGCGAACCATCGCGCGCTCGTCGTCGAACAGGAAGTCGGCCAACGCCTTGGCGAGCTCGGTCTTACCGACACCGGTCGGACCGAGGAACATGAACGCCCCGGTCGGCCGGTTGGGGTCGGACACGCCGGCCCGGCTGCGGCGCACCGCGTCCGAAACCGCCTGCACCGCCTTCTTCTGCCCGACCACGCGTTTACCCAGCTCGTCTTCCATCCGCAGCAGCTTGGCGGTCTCGCCTTCCAGCAGCCGCCCGGCCGGAATGCCCGTCCACGCCGACACCACGTCGGCGATGTCGTCCGGGCCGACCTCTTCCTTGAGCATCACCTGCTCGCGGGCCTGCGCCTCCGGCAGCGCGGCGTCGAGTTTCTTCTCGACCTCGGGGATCCGGCCGTAACGCAGCTCGGCGGCCTTGGCCAGGTCGCCGTCGCGCTCGGCTCGCTCGGATTCCCCGCGCAGCGCTTCCAGCTGCTCCTTGAGCTCACGGACGATCTCGATGGCGTTCTTCTCGTTCTGCCATCTCGTGGTGAGTTCGGCCAACTTTTCTTTCTGGTCGGCCAGCTCGGCGCGCAGCTTTTCCAGCCGCTCCTTGGACGCCTCGTCCTCCTCCTTGGCCAGCGCCATCTCCTCGATCTCCAGCCGGCGCACCAGCCGCTCCACCTCGTCGATCTCGACCGGCCGCGAGTCGATCTCCATCCGCAGCCGGCTGGCCGACTCGTCGACCAGGTCGATGGCCTTGTCCGGCAGGAAGCGGGCGGTGATGTACCGGTCGGACAGCGTGGCCGCGGCCACCAACGCCGAGTCGGTGATCCGCACGCCGTGGTGCACCTCGTAGCGGTCTTTGAGCCCGCGCAGGATGCCGATGGTGTCCTCCACCGACGGCTCACCGACGAACACCTGCTGGAAACGACGCTCCAGCGCGGCATCCTTCTCGATGTACTTGCGGTACTCGTCGAGCGTGGTGGCACCGACCAGCCGCAGCTCGCCGCGCGCCAGCATCGGCTTGATCATGTTGCCGGCGTCCATCGCGCCCTCACCGGTCGCGCCGGCGCCCACGATGGTGTGCAGCTCGTCGATGAACGTGATGATCTGCCCGGCCGAGTTCTTGATGTCGTCGAGGACGGCCTTGAGCCGTTCCTCGAACTCGCCGCGATACTTCGAGCCGGCGACCATCGAGCCGAGGTCCAGCGCGATGATCGTCTTGTCGCGCAGGCTTTCCGGGACGTCGCCGGCCACGATTCGTTGGGCCAGGCCCTCCACGATCGCGGTCTTGCCGACGCCGGGCTCACCGATCAGCACCGGGTTGTTCTTGGTGCGACGGCTCAAAACCTGCACCACGCGGCGAATCTCGTTGTCGCGCCCGATGACCGGGTCGAGCTTGCCTTCGCGGGCGCGTGCGGTCAGGTCGGTGGAGTACTTTTCCAGCGCCTGATATGTCGCCTCGGGTTCGGGGCTGGTGACGCGCGCGCTGCCGCGCACCTTGACGAACGCCTCCCGCAGGGCCTGCGGCGAGGCACCGTGCCCGTTGAGTAGCTTAGCGACGTCGGAATCACCGGTGGCCAGCCCCACCATCACATGCTCGGTGGAGACGTACTCGTCGTCGAGCTCGGTGGCCAGGTGCTGAGCGGCGGTGATCGCCGCCAGCGATTCGCGAGACAGCTGCGGCTGCGCGCTGGCGCCGCTGATCTGCGGCAACCGATCGAGCAGGCGCTGCGCTTCGGCGCGGACCGCGGCGGGCTCGACACCGACAGCCTCCAACAGCGGCGCGGCGATGCCGTCGGCCTGAGTCAACAGGGCCATCAGCAGGTGCGCAGGCCGGATCTCGGGATTACCCGCAGCCGAAGCCGCTTGCAGGGCCGACGTCAGCGCCGCCTGCGTCTTGGTGGTCGGGTTGAAAGAGTCCACGACAACTCCGTTCGGGATCTAAGTTCGGTGAAAATGCTTGTCGGGATATAGAACGCCGTCAATGTTGAGTCTGTTCCGCTCAAGCCTAGGTTGTCGACGAACGCCAGGCCATATGTCTGATACCACCTGGCTCAGCTTGGTAACAAGAGACCACCGAAGTCCGGGAAAGCCGGCGGTGGCGACGGCGATGACCGCACGGCGGTGGTGGCAGCGGGCCGGGCCGCCGGCGGGGCGACCGCTCAGTCCCCCCTTGTGACGGCGGGTACAACACCACGACGTCAGCGACCGTTCTTCGCGTGACGGTCGGAGAGTCTTCGTAAATGGTTGAAGTGGTGCCACTTGCGTTGGTGATCACGGTTTCGCCGCTGTCGATCATCCCGGGAGTGCTCGTCTTGCACGCGCAACATCCGCGGGAGAGCGGTCTGGCCTATCTCGCCGGCTGGCTGCTGGGGCTGGCAGGGTTGACCGCCCTTTCTATCAGCATCTCCAACCTGTTGGGCGGGTTGCGTGACACGCCCCCGGCATGGGCGTCCTGGCTGCGGATCTTCCTGGGCATAGCGCTGATCGTGTTCGGCGTCATCCGCTGGCTGACCCGCGGCGGTCACGACCAGATACCGGCCTGGATGCGAACGCTCACCTCGGTCAACCCAAGGCGGGCGGCGCTGACCGCAGCGGCACTGACCGTGCTCAATCCCAAGGTGTTATTCATCTGCGCGGCAGCCGGATTGGCAATCGGCACCGACGCACTGGGTGACAGCGGGACGGTGATATCGGCCGCGCTCTTCGTAGCTGTCGCCGGCTCGTCGGTCGCGCTTCCGGTGTTGGCCTATACCGTCGCCGGGGAGCGCCTCGACGCTCCGCTGGAGCGACTGAAGAATTGGATGGAAAAACACAACACCGCATTAGTGGCGGCGATCTTGCTGGTGATCGGATTAGCGGTGCTGTACAAGGGAATTCACGCCCTGTAGGGCGTGGGGGGTTGCGCTGGCCGCTTGCTCTCCCGGCTCGGGGCGGTGTTGTCCGCAGTCGCCGGGAGTTACGTTAGATGTTCGAGGATGTTCGAGATCGCTGAGCACCACGCCCGGCGAGCCTAGAATCGGGGTCCGTGGGCCTCGAGGACCGAGATGCATTGCGGGTGTTGCGCGACGCGTTCGCCCCTTCGGAGGGCCCCAACGACCTCGTCCGCCGCTTCTACACCAACTGGTTTGCCCTCGACGTTTCGGTGCGCGACCTGTTCCCTCCCGAAATGGACAGTCAACGAGCAGCTTTCGCGCATGCGCTGCACTGGGTGTATGGCGAGCTCGTCGACCAGCGCGCCGAAGAACCGGTGGCCTTCCTGGCCCAACTTGGCCGGGACCACCGCAAATACGGCGTGGCCCCAACCCAATACGACACCTTGCGCCGCGCCCTGTATCAGACACTGCGCGGATATTTGGGCAGCTCCTGGACTGACAGCGTCGAGCGGGCCGCCGACCAGTCGCTGAACCTGATCACCGGGGTCATGAGCGGCGCCGCTGACGCCGAGCAGAGGCCCGCGTGGTGGAACGGGACGGTGGTCGAACACGCCCGGGTGTCGCGTGACCTCGCGGTCGTCCGCCTGCGTCTGGACCAGCCGCTGGACTACCACCCCGGCCAGTACGTCAACGTCCATGTCCCGCAATGCCCCCGCCGCTGGCGATACCTCAGCCCCGCCATTCCGGCCGACCCGGACGGCCGGATCGAGTTTCACGTCCGGGTGGTGCCCGGCGGCCTGGTGAGCAACGCCATCGTCAACGAGACCCGGCCCGGCGACCGGTGGCGATTGTCCAGCCCCCACGGCGGCTTCCACGTGGACCGCGACGACGGCGATGTGCTCATGGTCGCCGGCAGCACCGGCCTGGCACCGCTACGGGCACTGATCATGGACCTCAGCCGGTTCGCGGAGAACCCGCGAGTCCACCTGTTTTTCGGAGCTCGCTATTCCTGCGAGCTCTATGACCTGCCCATGCTGTGGCAGGTTGCCGCACACAATCCGTGGCTCTCCGTCTCGCCGGTCTCGGAGTACCCCCGCGACCCGTCGTGGGCCGCCGATTACCCCGACGTGTCGCCGCCGCGCGGCCTGCATGTGCGTCAGACCGGGCGGTTGGCCGACGTGGTCACCAAGTACGGCGGCTGGGGTGACCGGCAGATCCTGATCTGCGGTGGCCCGAACATGGTCCGCGCGACCAAGGCCGCTCTCATCGCCAAAGGCGCACCGCCGGAACGCATTCAGCACGACCCGCTGTCGCGGTAGGGTGGCGCCGGGCCACACCGCACCGCGGTACCGGCCCCATACCGGCAACGCCGGCCGGAGCCGCCGATCAGCTGGGCCGGCCGATTAGGCTGGCGGAGTGCACGTCGTCACGCTGCGCGACCCGTCCTCCCCGGTGGCGGCACAATTCGTGCCCGCGGCCGGGATGATCGGCAGCGCACTGACCGACGCGGGTGTGCAACTGCTCGGTCAGCGAAGAGGTCTGGACGCCTACATCACCGCGGGAAAGACGATGGGGATACCGATTCTGTATCCGTGGGCGAATCGGCTGGGCGCCAATACCTATACCGCCGAAGACGCAACGGTAACCCTGACTCCCGGAGCAAACCGGGTTCGCGCCGACCCCTCCGGGTTACCCATCCACGGCGTCTTGGCCGCATACCCGGGCTGGCGGGTGACGGCCGAATCGGCGAACGAACTGACTGCCGAGCTGGACTTCGGCGCAGACCCGAAGTTGCTGGCCAGCTTCCCGTATCCGCATGTGCTTGCGATGGCGGTGCGGCTGGCAGCGCGGACGTTGACGGTGCGCACCACGGTCACCGCGACCACGGACCGGGCGGTGCCGCTGTGCTTTGGTTTACACCCGTACCTACACGTGCCGGATGTCGCGCGGGGCGACTGGACAATCGAGACACCGCCGCTGCGGCATCTGTATCTCGGCGAGCGGGGATTACCCACCGGCGAGACGGCCGAGCGGCCGGCGATGTCACAGCAATTGCGTGACGAGGCTTTTGACGACTGTTACGACCAGGTTGGCGAGGGATCGGTCTTCGCGGTCTGCGGCGGCGGCCGCCGCCTCGAAGTGCATTTCGAACGCGGCTATCCGGCGGCGCAAATCTTTGCGCCCCCAGGCGAGGACGTGGTCTGCTTCGAGCCGATGGCCGCGCCGACGGATGCGTTGCGCCGCGGCGGTTACCGAGTTGCGCGTCGCGGCGAACCGGCGGTCGCCCAATTTTCAATCCGCGTGTGAGCGCTATAAATGCAAAAAAAGACCCGGCTGCACCATCTCTGAAGTTTTTCTCCGAAACAAAGACGGTCCGCTGTCGCACCTCTGAATAATCGTTACGCTGGGACACTCACGGACCCGAGGGATGCGACGGCATCACCTGCCTCTGCGAGGGCGATCACCTGCCTATGCGACGGCGACCAACGGTTCCAGGCAGGAGAGCTGATGAACTTCGCGGTCTTGCCACCGGAGATCAATTCGGCGCGTATGCATCTGGGCGCCGGGTTGGGGCCGATGCTGACCGCGGCGGCGGCGTGGGACGGGCTGGCCGCCGAGCTGGGTTCGGCCGCGACCTCTTTTTCCGTGGTGACCACGGGGCTCACGGGTTCTCTCTGGCTTGGTCCGTCCTCGGCCGCGATGGCCGATGCCGCCGGACCATACCTGGGCTGGTTGAACGCCGCGGCGAACCAGGCTGAGCAGGCAGCCGTGCAGGTACGGCTGGCCGCAGCCGCGTTCGAGGCGGCGCTGGCGGCCACGGTGCATCCGGCCCTCATCTCGGCCAACCGCAGCCAGTTTGTGTCGCTGGTGTTGTCGAACCTGTTCGGGCAAAACGCCACCGCGATCGCCGACGCTGAAATTCAATACGAACAGATGTGGGCCCGGGACGTGGCCGCGATGTTCGACTACCACTCCGGTGCGTCCGCGGCTCTGTCGACGTTGACGCCGTTTCCATCGACGCTGCGGGGTCTGGCCAACCTGGCGGGTCCGACGGCGAGCGCGTACGGTGCTGCCGCTGCCACCGTCACTGCGGCTGCGGCCGCCGCGCAGGACATTGTCGTCCCCTTCCGCAACGTGGGCTTGGCCAACGTCGGCCAGGGCAACCTCGGCAACGCGAACATCGGCGACTTCAATTTCGGCTCGGGCAACACCGGCAGCGGCAACATCGGCAGCGGAAACATCGGTAGCGGAAATGTCGGCTTCGGAAATTCCGGCTCACTGTTGACGGCGGGCATCCGCAATATCGGCTTCGGAAACACCGGTAATAACAACGTCGGCATCGGTAATACCGGGGACAACAACATCGGCTTCGGCAACACCGGCAACGGGAACAGCGGTATCGGGCTCAACGGGGACCACCTGCGCGGGTTCGGCGGCATGAATTCCGGCACCGGTAACGTCGGCTTCTTCAACTCGGGCACCGGCAACGTGGGAATCGGGAACTCGGGCAGCGGCAACTGGGGCATCGGAAACTCGGGCAACGGCTACAACACCGGCATCGGCAACTCGGGCGATGTCAACTCGGGCTTGTTCAACTCCGGCATCGTCAACACCGGTATTTCCAACTCCGGCAGCTACAACACCGGCAATTGGAACTCGGGCAGCTTCAATACGGGCGGTTTCAACGTCGGTGACTACAACACCGGCTGGATCAACTACGGCAACTACAACACCGGCATCCTCAACGTGGGCGATGTCGACACCGGCGCTCTCATCTCGGGCAGCTACAGCAACGGCATTTTGTGGAGGGGCGATTACCAGGGCGGCGGTCCGGGCATCGGAAATACGACGAGCATCCCGTCGTCGGGCCTCTTCAACTCCGGTAGCGGCAGCGCATCTGGCTTCTTCAACTCCGGCGCCAACAATTCGGGCTTTTTCAACTCGTCGACGGGGGCCATCGGAAACACCGGAATCGATAACCACGGCGCGCTGCAATCCGGCCTGCTGAATACCGGAAACACCATCTCGGGCCTGTTCAACGCCAGCACGCTGAGCCTCACGGCAGCGGCCTTCGTCTCGGGCGCCGCGAACACCGGCAGCCAAATGTCCGGTTTCTTCGGTGGCCCGTCGAACTTCAACGTCGGCTTCGCCGACATCGGCAGGCTGAACTTCGGTAACGCCAACATCGGCAGCTTCAATATCGGCAGCGGGAATGTCGGCAGCGTGAACTTCGGCAGCGGAAATGTCGGCGACGCCAACCTGGGCAGCGGGAATTTCGGCTTTTTCAATGCCGGCTTCGGGAACCTGGGCAGCTACAATATTGGCTCGGCTAATCTGGGTAGCTACAATATCGGCCCGGCGAACCTCGGTGAATTCAACATCGGCTTCTGGAACGCCGGCGACAGCAATCACGGCTTTGCGAACACCGGCGACAACAACGTCGGCTTCGGCAATACCGGAAGCAACAATGTCGGCGTCGGCCTCACCGGCACCGGCCAGGTCGGGTTCGGCGCCCTGAACTCCGGCACCAACAACGTCGGCCTGTTCAACTCCGGCGCCAACAACATCGGCCTGTTCAACTCGGGCACCGGCAACGTCGGCGTCGGAAATACCGGCACCGGCAACTGGGGGATCGGCAACCCGGGCACCGGCAATACCGGCATTGGCAATACGGGCAGCTACAACACGGGCCTGTTCAACACCGGCATCGTCAACACCGGCTTCGCCAATACGGGCGACTACAACACCGGGGCCGCCAACAGGGGCAGCTTCAACACCGGCGGGTACAACCCCGGCGACTACAACACCGGATGGGCCAACCTTGGCGACTACAACACGGGCGTGTTCAACACCGGAAACGTCAACACCGGCGCAGTCAACTCCGGCGATTTCAATAATGGCTTCTTCATCAGTGCCGACAACCAGGGCCAGATCGCCATCAACCTGAATATCACCACGCCGACCGTACCCATCGATTTCGAGATTCGAATCCCGATCTACAAGATATATGACCTCGCCGGACAAGTATATACGATTCCCGGCTTTTATTACCCCAAGACGGCTTTTGGAAACTTCTACCTCGGCCCGATGACCATTCCGACGTCCTCGATCTCCGCTCCGCACGTGACCCTCACTACCGGCAGCCCCACTACTGCGATCGAGATATCTATCCACGGCGCCCTCGAGGGGCGAACTATCCCGATCATCAATGTTGCTGCGGCACCGGGTTTTGGGAATTCGACGAGTGGTCCGTCGTCGGGGTTTTTCAACAGCGGGTTGGGCAGTTCGTCGGGGTTCGGCAATTTCGGGGCCAACAATTCGGGTTGGCAGAATTTCTCGACGGGGGTGTTGGGGAATTCGGGGTGGCGGAATGTGGGGGCGTTGCAGTCGGGTGTGGCGAATCTGGGCAACACCATCTCGGGTTGGTACAACACCAGCACCGTGGATCTGGCCAGCGTGGCCCAGGTTTCCGGGGTGGCCAACATCGGCGCCGATCTGTCGGGGGTGTTGCACAGCGCGTCGGGCACCCTGTTCAACGCCGGGCTGGGCAACGTCGGTCAGCTCAACCTCGGCTGGGGCAACGTCGGCAGCTTCAACCTGGGCAGCGCCAACATCGGCGACTACAACCTGGGCAGCGCCAATATCGGCGAGCACAACCTGGGCAGCGCCAACATCGGCAGCGCCAACATCGGGTTCGCCAACACCGGCACCGCGGTGGTCTCGGGGCCCGACAACATCGGGATGGGCAACACCGGCAGCCACAACCTGGGCTGGGGCAACACCGGGGTCGGCAATATCGGCTTGGCCAACACCGGCACCGGCAATATCGGCATCGGGCTTAGCGGTGATCATCAGGTCGGGTTCGGCGGATGGAACTCCGGCACCAACAACCTGGGCCTGTTCAACTCCGGTGCCAACAACATCGGGGTGTTCAATTCCGGCAGCGGCAACTTCGGCATCGCCAACTCCGGCAGCTACAACACCGGGATCGCCAACACCGGCACCACCAACACCGGATGGTTCAACTCCGGGGCGGTCAACACCGGCCTGGCCAACGCCGGCAGCTACAACAGCGGCTGGTACAACACCGGCACCACCAACACCGGCATCGCCAACCCCGGTGAGCACAACACCGGCTGGTTCAACACCGGCACCTACAGCACCGGCATCGCCAACGCCGGCACCCTCGACACCGGCGCCTTCATCACCGGCAACATGGACAACGGCCTGCTCTGGCGCGGCAACTCCCAAGGCCTCTACGGCGGCAATTACACGATTCATGTGCCCCAAATTCCGGTCAACGTGAACGGGACGCTCTTCATCGATATCCCCATTACCACGGCCTTCGACGGCAACACCGTCTATAGCGGTATGACCATCAGCGATATTCCCTTCGGATTCACCAACCACGTAGGTCCGATCCCAGCGCTGGTAGGCACAATCAATGCGCTGTACATCCCGCAAATCACGCTGGCCAGTCCCACGCCCGCGCCGCAAGGAACCATCGGATCGCCGAGCACTTTGCTACCTATCACCGGTTACGGCACGATCGGTCCCTTCGACATCACCATTTTCAATTTCGGGATGGTGCCCGGCTACGGGAATTCAACTAGCCTGCCGTCGTCGGGTTTCTTCAACACCGGCATAGGCAGCTCGTCGGGATTCTTCAATGTCGGCGCCAATAATTCGGGTTGGCAGAACGTATCCTTCGGGAGCGTCGGAAGCTCGGGGATCAAGAACTGGGGCTCGGCGCTGTCGGGCCTGGCGAACCTGGGCAACACCATGTCAGGTTGGTTCAACACCAGCTCACTGGACCTGTCCACCCCGGCCAACGTTTCCGGATTCCAAAACGTCGGCGCCAACCTGGCGGGCTTTTTCCGTGATTACGTCACCGATGCAACCGATTTTAACGTCGGGCTCGGCAACATCGGCGACACGAATATCGGTTTCGGCAATATCGGCGACTACAACCTCGGCTCGGGTAACAGCGGTAGTTTCAACTTCGGTAGCGGTAATATGGGGCTTTACAATGTAGGTCCTGGCAACTTGGGTGATTACAACGTCGGCTCCGCGAACCTGGGCAGCTACAACATCGGCTTGGGGAACGTGGGCGCGAACAACTTCGGCCTCGGAAACTTGGGCGATTACAACGCAGGTTTCGGAAACGCCGGCGGCGCTAATATCGGCTTCGGCAACAGCGGCACCGGCAATATCGGCATCGGGCTCACCGGCACGGGCCAGGTCGGGTTCGGCGCGCTGAACTCGGGTACCGGCAACAGCGGCTTGTTCAACTCCGGCACCAACAACATCGGCTTGTTCAACTCCGGCACCGGAAACGTCGGCATCGGAAACTCAGGCACCGGTAACTGGGGCATCGGCAATTCCGGCCATATCAACACCGGTTTTCTTAACGCCGGTGATGTCAACACCGGCTTCTTCAACGCCGGCAACGTCAACACGGGTATGGTCAATGCCGGTCATTACAACTCCGGAAGTTTCAACGCCGGCAGCTTCAATACGCTTGGATTCAACGCCGGCAACTACAACACGGGCTACCTGAACACCGGCGACTACAACACCGGTTTGGCGAATTCGGGCAATGTCGACACCGGTGCTTTCAATCTGGGCAGCTACTCCAACGGCGTCTTATGGCGCGGCGACTACCAGGGCCTGGTGGCCATCGACTACGAGATCGTCATTCCCGACACCGCCATCCCGGCGTATCTGGAGCTTCAGGTACCGGCCAATCTCCCATTCAGCGGCACATTCGGCTCCCTCGTTCTGGAGAGCTTCACGCTCCCCAAGTACACCGCCGATGTCAAAATACTCGGCTTTCTGAAGTTGGAGGCAGTCAGCGTCGGCCCGATCACCATTCCCAACATTTATATTGACCTGCCATCGCTTTCCGGAACTCTCGGCTCACCTAGTTCTGTTCTGGAACTCAGCGGTCCCGGCAGCATCGGACCCATCAGGATCCCGATCGTCCACATCCCGGCGGCTCCAGGCTTCGGAAACTCGACCACGGTACCGTCGTCAGGTTTCTTCAACACAGGCAACGGAAGCTCATCGGGAATCGGCAACGTCGGCACCAACCTGTCTGGGTTCTGGAACGCAGCATCCGGCAGCTCGGGCATCTCTGGGTATAAGAACCTTGGCGACCTGCTATCAGGCGTGTCCAACTTCGGCAATAGCGTTTCGGGCTTCCTGAACACCGCAACGGCAAGTCTCGCAACACCTGCCGACGTTTCCGGCATCGGAAACACCGGCAGCTACATTTCGGGTCTTTTCAACGGTGTGTCGAACATCAACCTGGGATTTGCCAACCAGGGTAGCTTCGACGTGGGCAGCGGAAACAGGGGCAGCTTCAACCTGGGAAGCGGAAACGTCGGCAGTTACAACGTCGGCTCCGGAAACTTCGGCTACGACAATATCGGCACCGGAAACTTGGGCAGCCGCAACATCGGCCCGGGTAACTGGGGCATCCACAACGTCGGCCTGGGGAACTTGGGCACCAACAACGTCGGCCTCGGAAACCTGGGCGTCTTCAATGTCGGTTTCGGAAACGCCGGCAACTCCAATATCGGCTTCGGGAATTCCGGGACCGGCAACATCGGCATTGGCCTCACCGGCACGGGCCAGGTCGGGTTCGGCGAGCTGAACTCAGGTAGCGGCAACAGCGGCTTGTTCAACTCGGGCACCGACAACGTCGGCTTGTTCAACTCCGGCACCGGAAATGTCGGCATCGGAAACTCGGGCACCGGGAACTTCGGCATCGGCAACGCGGGCACCGCCAACTCCGGTATCGGCAACCCGGGAATCGGCAACTGGGGCTACGGGAACCTGGGCGACTACAGCACCGGCATCGCCAATTCCGGCCGCGTCAACACCGGCTTCTTCAACACCGGCGACGTCAACAGCGGCTTCGCCAACCCCGGCGACTACAACACCGGCTCCTACAACACCGGTAACACCAACACCGGTATCGGCAACGCCGGCGATTACAACACCGGCTGGTTCAACACGGGCGACTACAACACTGGGTTGCTCAATTCGGGCGACGTCAACACCGGCGTTCTCATCGCCGGTAACTACAACAACGGCTTCCTGTGGCGGGGCGATTACCAAGGTCTGGTTGGTTTCAGGGCCGGAATCTACATTCCCGAATTCCCGCTGCTGAATCTGGGTTTGGGCCTGCCGGTGAATATTCCGCTCAACCTCGGCATCACGGACCTCAACGTAACCGGCTTCACCATTCCCGAGTTCAAGGTGAGCGTCTTGAACTCGGACTATCTCAGCGTCGACATCGGGCCCATCGTCATCCCCACCATTACCGGCATCCTGCCCCAGCTGACCGCCCAAATCGGCTCTCCAACGACGTCGGTAGCTGCCATTCTCACCAGCGGCGTGGGCCCCATCAACGTGACGTTCATCGATATTCCCGCACGGCCCGGTTTTGGGAATTCGACGAGTGGTCCGTCGTCGGGGTTTTTCAACAGCGGGTTGGGCAGTTCGTCGGGGTTCGGCAATTTCGGGGCCAACAATTCGGGTTGGCAGAATTTCTCGACGGGGGTGTTGGGGAATTCGGGGTGGCGGAATGTGGGGGCGTTGCAGTCGGGTGTGGCGAATCTGGGCAACACCATCTCGGGTTGGTACAACACCAGCACCGTGGATCTGGCCAGCGTGGCCCAGGTTTCCGGGGTGGCCAACATCGGCGCCGATCTGTCGGGGGTGTTGCACAGCGCGTCGGGCACCCTGTTCAACGCCGGGCTGGGCAACGTCGGTCAGCTCAACCTCGGCTGGGGCAACGTCGGCAGCTTCAACCTGGGCAGCGCCAACATCGGCGACTACAACCTGGGCAGCGCCAATATCGGCGAGCACAACCTGGGCAGCGCCAACATCGGCAGCGCCAACATCGGGTTCGCCAACACCGGCACCGCGGTGGTCTCGGGGCCCGACAACATCGGGATGGGCAACACCGGCAGCCACAACCTGGGCTGGGGCAACACCGGGGTCGGCAATATCGGCTTGGCCAACACCGGCACCGGCAATATCGGCATCGGGCTTAGCGGTGATCATCAGGTCGGGTTCGGCGGATGGAACTCCGGCACCAACAACCTGGGCCTGTTCAACTCCGGTGCCAACAACATCGGGGTGTTCAATTCCGGCAGCGGCAACTTCGGCATCGCCAACTCCGGCAGCTACAACACCGGGATCGCCAACACCGGCACCACCAACACCGGATGGTTCAACTCCGGGGCGGTCAACACCGGCCTGGCCAACGCCGGCAGCTACAACAGCGGCTGGTACAACACCGGCGCCACCAACACCGGCATCGCCAACCCCGGTGAGCACAACACCGGCTGGTTCAACACCGGCACCTACAGCACCGGCATCGCCAACGCCGGCACCCTCGACACCGGCGCCTTCATCACCGGCAACATGGACAACGGCCTGCTCTGGCGCGGCAACTCCCAAGGCCTCTACGGGATCAACTACACGATTACGGTTTCCGAAATAGCCGGGTTCTTCGACTTCTCCGTGTTCGGCGATATCCCGGTAACCGCCACCATCACCCCGGCCAACATCGACGCTTTCACTATTCCGACGATTCCCTTCAGCGGACTCAACGACCATCTCGGCGGCAAAGTCGAAGGCACGGTTGGTCCCATCTCTCTATCAGCCATCTCCTTCAGTATCGCCAGCCCCGCGGTGAACCTGCATTTCGGCAGCTCCGACGGTTCGCCGGTGGTGGACATCGGTGGTGGCGGCAGTGTCGGCCCCATCTATATTCCGCTCATCGACATCCCAGCCAGTCCGGGGTACTTCAACGCCACCGCGCTGCCGTCGTCGGGTTTCTTCAACGCCGGCACGGGCAGCTCTTCGGGCTTCTTCAATTTCGGTGCGAACAATTCGGGCTGGCAGAACGTCTCCTTCGGAAGCCTCGGAAGCTCGGGGATCAAGAACTGGGGCTCGGCGCTATCGGGCCTGGCGAACCTCGGCAACACCATGTCGGGCTGGTTCAACACCAGCTCACTGGACCTGTCCACCCCGGCCCATGTTTCGGGATTACAAAACGTCGGCGCCGACCTGGCGGGCTTCTTCCGCGACGGCACGAACACGGTGTTCAACGTCGGGCTGGCCAACCACGGCATCGTGAATTTCGGCAGCGCCAACATCGGCAATGACAACCTCGGCAACGGAAATATCGGCAGCTTCAACTTGGGCAACGCCAACATCGGGGACCACAACGTCGGCAACGGCAACGTCGGCAGCGCCAACTTCGGCAGCGGCAACATCGGCGGCGGCAACATCGGGTTCGGAAACGTCGGTAGCTCGTTGACGGCGGGATTGAACAACATCGGGATGGGCAACACCGGAAACCACAACTTCGGCTGGGGCAACACCGGAGACGGCAATATCGGCTTCGGTAACACCGGCAACGGAAATATCGGTTTCGGGCTCAGCGGCGACCACCAACGCGGCTTTGGCGGCCTCAATTCCGGCAGCGGCAACATCGGGTTGTTCAATTCCGGAACCAACAACATCGGCATCGGCAACTCGGGCACCGGAAACTGGGGCATCGGCAACTCCGGCAACTACAACACCGGCATCGGCAATACCGGCAGCACCAACACCGGATGGTTCAACTCCGGCACCGCCAACACCGGGATCGCCAACTCCGGCAACTACAACACCGGTCTATACAACGCGGGCGAAACGAACACGGGCAGCTTCAACAGCGCAGACCACAACTCGGGTGGCTTCAACTCGGGCATGTACAACACGGGCTACTTCAACGGCGGCGACTACAACACCGGCATCGGCAACACCGGTGACGTCAACACCGGCGCCTTCAACTCGGGCAACTACAACAACGGCTTCCTCTGGCGAGGCGATTACCAAGGTTTGGTTCAACTCTCCTACAAGGTCACCATTCCCGAATTCCCGTACCAGGGCGATGTGCATGGCCTCGTCGAACTACCAATCCAGGGCGCCATCAACGAAATCACCCAGGATGCGTTCACCATTTCCAAGATCCGGATTAAAGTCGTTTTGCATCAATGGCCGGGCATAAATATCACTGTCTATGACCGTGACATAGGCCCTTGGACCATTCCTGCGAATGTGCTATCGGCTCCAATGAATATCGATGACATCGTTCGCACAACCTTCGAAAAGTCCGGCAATGGCACCGCGGGCCCCTACACCTTCGGTTTTGACTTCGTCCAGGGACCGGGATTCTTCAATTCAACGACGACTCCGTCGTCGGGCTTCTTCAACTATGGCAGTGGCACGTCGTCCGGGTTCTTCAACTCCGGCGCTGGTCTATCGGGAATCATCAACACCGGCACCAACCATTCGGGCATCTGGAACGCCGGCGGACTGCAAGACTCAGGCTTCTTCAACTACGGCTCGCTGGCATCGGGCCTGTTGAACCAGGGCAACACCATCTCGGGCATATTCAACACCAGCACAGTGGATCTCGGGACGCAGGCATTTGTATCCGGCGTCGCAAACATCGGCACCCAAGTATCCGGCTTCTTCCACAACCTCAGGCTGCCGTAACTGTCGTTCGCCCGCTCACGCTGCCTTGGCTTGCGATTCGGGTTTTCGCAGCGGGTTGACCTGGTGTTTTTCGTGTGGGCTGCTGGGATTTGCGCACTCGGGTCGGGGCCGGGCCGGGGCTGCCCCGGTGGCCAATGTGGGCGTGGTGAAGACGCGGATTGGGCAGCCGAGATTTGTCATACCCGACTGCGATGATGGGGGTATGTCGGTGACCGCATCGTTGGGCGCTGCGGCAACGCGCCCTGACCAGCGCCTTGAGGTGTTGTTTGAGGAGTTGGCGGAGTTGGCCGGTCAGCGCAACGCGATTGATGGGCGCATCGTGGAGATCGCCGCCGAAATGGATCGCGACGGATTGTGCGGGGCCACGGGTGCACGGTCGGTGGCGGCGTTGGTGGCCTGGAAGCTCGGGGTGTCCTCGGGCAACGCCCACACGATCAGCACCGTGGCGCGCCGGCTCGAGGAGTTTCCGCGTTGCGCGGCGGGCATGCGGGCGGGCTGGCTGTCGCTGGATCAGCTCGGCGTCATCGCCGCCCGGGCCGGACAGGGATCTGATGAGCATTACGCGCAGTTGGCGCGGGTCGCCACGGTCAACCAGCTGCGCACCGCGGTCAAACTCGAACCGCGACCCGAACCCGATCCTCGACCGCAACCGCAGCCCTCGATCACCAAGACCTCTACCGAGGAGTTCAGCTGTTGGCGGATCAAACTTCCGCACGACGACGCGGCGAAGTTCGACGCCGCCTTGGCGTCTCATCGTGAGGCGCTGATCGCGGAGTGCAAGCAGGATCACGGCACTGGCCAGGGCGCTTCAGATCAGCGGCCGCCGTTGCCGACCACCGTCGAGGCGTTTATGCGTCTGGTCGAAACCGGATGGGATGCCGAGGTGGCCCGCCGCCCCCACGGGCAGCACACCACGGTGGTGGTGCATCTCGACGTGGCCCAGCGCGCCGCCGCACTGCATCTGGGTCCGCTGCTGTCCGACGCCGAACGCCGCTACCTGAGCTGTGATGCCACCGGTGAAGTTTGGTTCGAACGTGATGGCCAGGTCATTGGTTCCGGCCGGGCGACCCGCGTGATCAACCGGCGGCTTCGCCGCGCCCTCGAGCACCGCGACCGCACGTGCGCGGTTCCCGGCTGTAATGCGACCCGTGGTCTGCACGCCCACCACCTCCGGCACTGGGAAGACGGCGGTGCCACCGAGTTGGCCAATCTGGTGCTGCTCTGCCCGTATCACCACCGGCTGCACCACCGCGGCCTCATCACCATCACCGGACCCGCTGACGCCCTCACCGTCACCGACAACGCCGGCCGACCGCTGCGCCCAGGATCGCTGGCGCGCCCACCAACCCAACCCCCGCCCACCGT
>NZ_UPHQ01000073.1 GCF_900566055.1 Mycobacterium innocens | reverse complement strand
CACACCAACGTGATGACAACGCCGCGATCAACCTCGCACGCTACGAGGACACCATTAGCGTCGTCGGCCCAGTTGGGGCCGCCGTCAAGCGTGGAGCCGACCGTAAGACCGGGCCTGGCCCGGCCGGCGGCTGTGAAGCGCGGAAGGGACGCAGCCGCAAGGCTGCCGAACAACCCCGAAATGGGGTGCGAGTCGCGTGACCACTAAAGATCACTCACTCGCAACGGCTGACGAAGAGCCTGGCGGTCTTACCGCGGTTGCCCAGGACTACCTGAAGGTGATTTGGAAGGCCCAGGAGTGGTCGTTGGAAAAGGTCAGCACCAAGATGCTGGCCGAGAAGATCGGGGTCTCGGCCAGCACCGCCTCGGAGTCGATCCGCAGACTCGCTGAGCAGGGTCTGGTCGACCACGAAAAGTACGGCGCGGTGACGTTGACCGAAGCCGGCCGCCGCGCGGCGCTGGCGATGGTGCGCCGACACCGGCTTCTGGAAACGTTCCTGGTCAATGAACTTGGCTACGGCTGGGACGA
Organism: Mycobacterium innocens; assembly: GCF_900566055.1. Taxonomy (GTDB): domain Bacteria; phylum Actinomycetota; class Actinomycetes; order Mycobacteriales; family Mycobacteriaceae; genus Mycobacterium; species Mycobacterium innocens. The sequence continues at coordinate 37,035 of NZ_UPHQ01000073.1, read as the reverse complement.
AGTGCACGACGAGGCCGAGGTGCTCGAACACGCCGTATCTGATCGGCTGGTGGCCCGGATCGACGCCAAGCTGGGCTTTCCGCAGCGCGATCCGCACGGCGACCCGATTCCGGCCTCCGACGGGCAAGTGCCCACGCCGCCGGCCCGGCAATTGTGGGAGTGTCGCGACGGCGACACCGGCACGGTGGCCCGCATTTCCGATGCCGACCCAGAAATGCTGCGGTACTTCGACAGCGTCGGAATCAACCTGGACTCCCGGCTGCGGGTGGTAACGCGGCGCGAATTCGCCGGCATGATCTCGGTGGCGATCGAGTCGGGCGACGGCGCACCGACGCCTGTCGACTTGGGCAGCCCGGCGGCACGAGCGATCTGGGTGGTGGCCTAACGCGATCGCGGGTGCGGCGCGACAGGCCCTGCGGCTCAGGCCAGCAGGCCCTTGGCGATATGAGTCACCTGAACCTCGTTGCTGCCGGCGTAGATCATCAGTGACTTCGCGTCGCGGGCAAGCTGTTCCACCCGATACTCGGCCATATAGCCGTTGCCGCCGAACAACTGCACGGCTTCCATCGCGACATCGGTGGCGGCCTCCGAAGAATAGAGCTTGATCGCCGACGCCTCGGCCAGCGACGGGAGCTTTTCGGCCTTGAGCCGTTCCAGAATCTGAAACACCATGTTCTGCACGTTGATTCGAGCAATTTCCATCTTGGCAAGCTTGAGCTGGATCAGCTGGAACTGCCCGATGTTCTTGCCCCAGAGGGTGCGGGTCTTCGCGTACGCCACACACAGCCGGTGACATTCGTTGATGATCCCCAGCGCCATCAGCGCAACCCCGAGGCGTTCCGCGGCGAAATTGGCCCGGGCGCTGTCGCGCCCGTCGCCGTCGGTGTGCTGTTCCTTCTCCCCCAGCAGACGGTCCGGAGTCAGTCGCACGTTGTCGAAGAAAAGTTCGCCGGTCGGCGACGACATCATGCCCATCTTCTTGAACGGCTTGCCCTGCGTCAGGCCCGGCATTCCGGCATCCAAAACGAAAGTGAGGACGGGCCGATTGCGCCGGTCCGAATCGGAGCCGCCAGCGGTGCCGTCGTCCAGTTTCGCGTAGACCACCAGCACGTCCGCGTCTGGACCATTGGTGATGAATGTCTTCTGCCCGTTGAGAATGTAGTCCGCACCGTCGCGTTTGACGTGGGTTTTCATGCCGCCGAACGCATCCGAGCCCGAGTCCGGCTCGGTGATTGCCCACGCCGCAATCTTTTCCAGCGTCATCAACTCGGGCAGCCAGCGCTCCTTCTGGGCCAGCGTGCCGTGGCTCATGATGGTCGCCGCGCCCAGCCCGATGCTGACCGCGACCGTGCTGATCAATCCGATGCTCACCCCGGCGAGTTCGGACACCATGACCGCGGCCATCGATGCCTGAGCACCGAAACGTCCTGAACCGCTGGCGCTTTCACCATCCGCATGCTGCTCAGCCCGTTCCCGGTCCAGCATCGACTTGACCGATTCAGCGGCCAGCACGTCGAGGCCGAACTGGTTGAACAGCTTGCGCACGATCGGATATGGCGACAGCGCACCGGTTTCCAGTTCGTCCAATTTCGGACGGATCTCTTTGTCGATGAATTGGCGAACCGCGTCGCGCATCATCAGATCGGTCTGCGACCACTCGATCACGGCGCGCCCGTTTCAACGCTCGGCGCGCTGGTAGGCGGTGACGACGGCGGCGCCGCCCAGCCCGATGTTGTGTTGCAGCGCCGCGGTCACATTGTCGACCTGCCGCTTGTCTGCGGTGCCGCGCAGCTGCCAGGTCAGTTCGGAGCACTGAGCTAATCCGGTCGCGCCCAGCGGATGGCCCTTGGAGATCAGGCCGCCGGACGGGTTGACCACCCAGCGTCCGCCATAGGTGGTGTCGCCGTTGTCGATCAGCTTGGGCGCCTCGCCCGGGCCGCACAGGCCCAGCGCCTCGTACAGCAAGAGTTCGTTGGCCGAGAAGCAGTCGTGTAGCTCGATCACCTGGAAGTCCTCGGGCCCGAGTCCCGATTGTTGGTAAACGCGCTGTGCCGCTTGGACATTCATGTCGTAGCCGATGAGGTTCTTGGCGCTGCCGTCGAAGGTCGAGGCGAAGTCGGTCGTCATGGCCTGACCGACGATCTCCACGGCCTGGCCGGCCAGTCCGTGGCTGTCGACGAACGACTCCGAGGCCAGGATCGCTGCGGCCGAACCATCGGAGGTCGGCGAGCACTGCAGCTTGGTGAGCGGGTCGGAGATCATCCGCGACGCCAGGATGTCGTCGAGCGTGTAAGACTCCTGGAACTGCGCATACGGGTTGTTCACCGAATGCTTGTGATTCTTGTAGCCGATCTTGGCGAAATGCTCGGCCGTGGTGCCGTACTGCCTCATGTGCTCGCGGCCGGCCGCCCCGAACATCCACGGCGCGACGGGCATCGCGAACTCGTCGATCGCGGCCAGCGCCTTGACGTGTCTGGCCATCGGGGATTCGCGGTCTTGCGCGCCACCGCTGAGCGAGCCGGGTTGCATCTTTTCGAAGCCGAGCGCGATTGTGCAGTCGGCGATCCCGCCGCGGATCGCCTGCGCCGCCAGGAACAGGGCCGTCGAGCCGGTTGAGCAGTTGTTGTTGACGTTGACGATCGGAATCCCGGTCATGCCCAGCTCGTAGAGCGCTCGCTGCCCGGACGTCGAATCGCCGGCGACGTAACCGACGTAGCCCTGCTCGACGTCGTTGTAGTCGACGCCGGCATCGCGCAGCGCGTTGGTGCCCGATTCCCGCGCCATGTCGGGATAGTCCCAGCCTTCGCGGCGGCCGGGCTTTTCGAACTTGGTCATGCCAACGCCGATGACAAAAACCTTGTTAGGAACCTTGGGAGACATGCACGCCCCTTCTATCCGAGCAGCGGCCGCTCGGCGAGCGCCGTTGGCCTGCCCCCAGTGTGCAACCTGGCTGCCGACGGACGACCGCCCGGGTGCCCTTACAGCGTTGCCGGACGAATCACGACCAGGGATTTAGTCCGCGGACCGTCGTCGCGCAGCAGCGCAATCACCCGCCCGTCGAAGTCGGTGGCAGCGTATGTGCCGTCGATGCCGGCTGGCGCAAGCGGCCGGCCGTTGGCGGCGGCCTCGGCCTCCTCGGCGGTGAGGTCGCGGCGCGGATACATCAGCAGACACGCTTCGTCGAGGCTCAGGCTCAGCCGCGGACGCTGCGCCAACTCGTCAAGCGAGCACGCCTGCTCCAGGCCGAAGCGACCCACCCGGGTGCGCCGCAACGATGTCAGGTGGCCGCCCACCCGAAGGGCATCACCGAGATCACGGGCCAACGCGCGAATGTAGGTTCCCGACGAGCAGTCGACCTCCACGTCGAGGTCGACCACGCCGTCAACGGTGCGCCGCGCGGTCACATCGAACCGGTCAATACGTACCGGGCGCGCCTCGAGCTCAACCGAATGGCCCTGGCGGGCGAGCTGGTAGGCACGACGGCCACCGATCTTGATAGCGCTGACCGTCGACGGCACCTGGGTGATGTCGCCGCGGAACTTGGAGATCGTGGCGGTGATCTGCTCATCCGTGACGTGTGCGGCCGAAACAGATTGCAGCAGTTCGCCTTCGGCGTCGTCGGTGGACGTGGTCTGCCCCAGCCGGATGGTGGCGGCATACGACTTCGAGGTCGCGGTGAGCAGGCCGAGGATCTTGGTGGCGCGGTCGATCCCGATCACCAGCACGCCGGTGGCCATCGGGTCCAGTGTCCCCGCATGCCCGACCCTGCGGGTAGCGAAGCTGCGGCGGCACCGCCCCACCACGTCGTGACTGGTCATTCCGGCCGGCTTGTCGACAACCACAAGGCCCGGCCCGGTGCGACTTTGGCTCATAGCACGATAGCGGTCAGCACCAGGCCACGCTCGACCGACCATCGACCGCGCAGCCTCGTCAGCGGCGGACCAGACAGAGCCGACGGGTCGATCAGGATGCGCGACGTGAAGCGGCCGGTCAAGCCGGAGGGGTCGGCGTCGAAGGTGATGTGCGCGTCCTCGAAACCCAACCACCTCTCGGTCAGCGGGAACCACGCTTTGTAGGTTGCCTCCTTGGCGCAGAACAGGATTCGGTCCCAGTGCAGCTCGTCCGGCATGCTGCGCGGTAGCTCGACGCGCTCGGCCGGCAGGCTGATCGCGTCCAGCACGCCGTTGGGCAACACGTCATGCGGTTCGGCGTCGATGCCCACCGAACGCACCGCGGAGCTGCGCCCCACCACCGCACCCCGATAGCCGGCGCAGTGGGTCAGACTGCCGACAACACCGTCGGGCCAGCAGGGTTGTCCTTTGTCGCCCTTGAGGATCGGTACCGGTGGCACGCCGAGCTCACGCAGCGCGACGCGGGCGCAGTGGCGGGCGGTGATGAACTCGTTGCGCCGCTTGTCCACCGACTTGGCAATCAACGGCTCCTCGTCCGGCAGCGGCGCCAGACCGGGCGGGTCGGAATACATCTCGGCATACGCCAGATCCTCGATCACCGTGCCGGCCAACACCGACGACACCAGCATGCTCGTGGTCACCGCCGTAATTGCCGCTGCCGCAATCTTTCCCGGAACTGAGCGGCTTGGGCACGCATCTCGGGAGTGATGACAAAGTGACCGCCGAAGTCGTTGAGATAACCCGGCGCGTACTGCGGGTCGGGCAGGACTTGGCGCAGCCAACTGTATGGCTTGCGACGGCGCCACTCCCGCGGGTAGCCCACCGACACCTCTTCGAAGCGCACCTCGTCGTGCCAGGTGGTGCGGGGAATGTGGAGATGGCCGTATACCGAGCACACGGCGTTGTAGCGGGTGTGCCAGTCGGCGGTCTTGGTGGTTCCGCACCACAGCGAGAATTCCGGGTAGAACAGCGCCTCGCAGGGTTCGCGCACCAGGGGAAAGTGGTTCACCAGCACGGTCGGCTGCATCCAGTCGAGCTGTTCCAGACGTGCGCGGGTGCTGGCGACCCGTTCGTGGCACCAGGCAGTCCGGGTGGAGTACGGCTCGGGTGAGAGCAGGAATTCGTCGGTAGCCACCACATTGCGTTGCTTCGCAATGGCCATGCCCTCGGCTTTGCTGGTCGCGCCGTGCGGCAGGAAGGAGTAGTCGTACAGCAGGAACATCGGGACGATGGTGGCCGGGCCGCCACGTTCGGTCCACACCGCAAACGGGTGCTCGGGGGTCACGACGCCCAATTCGTCGCACATATTGACCAGGTAGTCGTAGCGCGCCTTGCCGAAGATCTGCATGGGGTCGCGGTTGGTGGTCCACAGCTCGTGGTTGCCGGGCACCCAGATCACCTTGGCGAATCGGCGCCGCAGCAGGTCCAGCGTCCAGCGGATCTCGTCGGTTCGTTCGGCAACATCACCGGCGACGATCAGCCAGTCGTCCGGCGACGACGGGTGCAGCGACTCGGCGACGGGCTTGTTGCCCAGGTGACCGGTGTGCAGGTCAGAAACAGCCCACAGCGTCGGCTGTCCCCCGCCGGTCGACTCGTGCCGTGTCACGATTAACCACCCTAACGATTCGGCGAGGTGCAGACGAATTGTTCCTCGTCACACGCTTTGCTGCGGCGCGCTATGGGTTGGCGAGGGTTTCGGAGTGTCGGTTTGGCTGATCCGGCAGTCCGATTGTGCGGTGAGGGATGAAGCGACCTGGGTGCCGAGCTTGAATATGCCGCCAGCACCGGAAACGTATATGTCGTGGTCACCCGGCTTGTCTTTCATGACACCGAAGTTGTTTGCGCCGAATTGTTTTGCCCCGTCCTTGACGATTTGCACAGCCTGCGGCCACTTGTCGTCGGGAATTGGTCCACTGAATCCGACCATGAAATACGCCGCTTTGGCCCTGGTCCATTCGTAGTCGCCACCACACCCCGTCCAGCTGTCCTCATCCATCGACCAAGTCAATCCCGGCACCCGGGCCGTTATCGCGTTGGCCATCTGGGTGACCGCGGCCCGGTACTGCTCCTTAGCGGCCTCCAGCGAAGGCTTGGCGCGGAGCGGGTTCTCCAGTTCGGCGACTCTTTCCGGGCTCAACGGTCCCTCCTCGCCGCTGCCGGTCCCATGAGCGCTGCGACCGCAGCCCAGCACGACCACGCAAACGAGGGCCAGCAGCCACGCCATCGGCCAGCGCAAGTTCGGAGCCTGCATCACCACGCGTTGCTTGTCACTTGGACGGTGCCAAAACTGCTACGGGCTCGGAGACGGTTTCGGCGTATCGGTTTCGCTGATCCGGCAGTCCGACTGCCCCGTGAGGACCGCCGCCTTCTGAGTTGACAGTTTGAACTCGACACCGCCATGGCCGGAGATGTAGACGTCATGATCGCTGGGCTTGTTTTTCATCACGCCGAAGTTGGTGGCACCGAATTGTTGACCGCCGTCCTTGACGATCTGCACGGCCTGCAGCCACCTCTCGTCGGGGATCGGCCCACTGAAAACGATCATGAAATACGCAGCCTTTCCTCTGGTCCATTCGTAGGCCCCACCACACCCAGTCCAGGTGTCCATATCCGTTCGCCACGTCAACCCGGGTATCAGCGCGGTGATGGCGTTGGCCATTTGGGTCACCACCGCCCGGTACTCGTCTTTGGCGGCCTCCAGCGGAGGTTTAGCGCGCAGTCCGTCCTCTAATTCGGCGACCTTTTCCGGGCTCAACGGGCCCTCCTCTCCACTACCGGTCCCATGACCGCTGCGACCGCAGCCGAGCACCACCACGCAAACCACGGCGAGTAGCCAGGCAATAGGCCAGCGCATCAATGCCTCCCTCCGGGTGCGGGGCCCGGTGCCGCGGGCATGCCACCACCCAAAATGGGTGGCAGCAGCGGAGCCTCCACCTTGTTGTCCGGCAGCCCAGCAGCGATTGCGGCCAGGTTATAGCCGGACATCCGCAGCTGCGGCTGGCCGGCGGCATCTTGGAAGACCCGGGGATAGTCGCCATGGGCATACACCCCATCACGCCAAATGCCGCCCGGATCAAAACCCGCCTGTGACGACAGCTCCGTCAACCCAGGGGTCAGATAGGGGTCCGGGCCCCAGCCATGCAGCGGCGCGACCGGGGCCACCAGACTGGTAATGAGGTCGTGCGGAGCCTGCATGACATAGGCCTGCCCGTGATCCAGCCCGAGTTGCGTCGGACTGTACAGTTCCAGGCCGGGTGAGCCGTAGAACACCACATCGTTGACGGGATGGGCACCGTGAGCATTGAGGTCCTGCAACGCCAGCGACGCCGTTAACGACCCGTACGAGTGCCCCAAAACCGTCAGGTGGCCACCGGGATTATTGGCCCGAACCTGCTGTAAGTACCTTGACAAGTCTGCCGCGCCCGCTCGTGCCTGCTCGTCGGTCATGGTCTGCCACAGGTCTCCCGCACTCCCGGTGTCAAGCGGGTTACGAGGCGGGTTGTAGCCCATCCAGGCGATCGTGGCAACTGAGGCGGGCTTGCCGGCAGCATTGAGTTGCCGGATTTCCTCCGATCGTAGGTTGCGGGCTTCACTGACCATGCCGGGCAAGGTGCCCTTCAGCGTGGAGCCCACACCGGGCACGGTCACCGACACATTGGCCGCCGTATCCGGATTGCCGACGGCCACGGCCGCCAGCACCTGCTGGTGTGGGTCCTCGGGAAGCTGCAGCTGGGCCAGGTAGGTCTCCGGCGCTCGGCTCAGCGCCTGGTCGACGGCGTCAAGGTCGCCCAGCCGTCCTTTGGCAGCGGACAACTGATCGTTGAGGGCTGCAAGTTGGCCCAATACATCGCTGTTCAGGATGCCGTTGTTGTAGTCCCTGGCCGCCTGTGCGCCTGGCCCGCAAGTTCGTCGTACCGCCCCTGCAACTGCCCGATGCGAGCCCGCAGCTTAGCGCGCTCCTCGCGCAGCCGCTCTTCGTTGGCATCGCTGGCGAGCTGTGTCGGTGTCAGCCCTTCGGGGCCGACCGGCGGGCCGGAATCAGCCGGGATGGGCACATCACCGTCGGCCATGTTGACCGCTGATGCCAATTCCTCATCGACGGCATTGGCCTCAACCACAATCGCATCCAGATCAGCCTGCAGCTCCGCCTGCTTGGCGAGCATCCGTGCCCACTCGGCCTCGGTGTATCGCAGCCCGGGGACCGGCACCACCTTGTTGGTGAGCGCGTCGACCGTCAGCTCGGCGGCCGCGGCGGCCTTGCGGAGTGCGGCCAAGTCGGATTGGACCTTCACAATGCCGTCAGCGGCCCTATCGGCCGCTCGGGCAACTGCCAATGCTTCGTAACCGTGGGCGTCAAGGTCTCGGCGAAGTCCCGCGTTTTGGTGTGCCGCCGCCTCGGCGGTCTTGCCCCCGGAATTCGCGAAAATCGACAGCGTCGCCAACTGCCGCGACGTTTCGAACGTCACCTCTGCTCGGGCCTTGGCCGCGTGAAACACCTCCCGGACCGCTTGGGCATTCCAGCGATCGATATCGGCCACCGTCAACGACACTGATCACGCCTGACGCCCGGTGGCCTTGCCGCCGGCGGAAACACCAATTTGGGCCAGCGCCCGTGCGCGCGCCTCTTCCGCCGCCGCGTGATAAACCGCGGCCTCGTGCAGACCGCGTGCGTGATCACCGATCCTGGTCAGCAGTGCCCTCGACGCTTCCCACCAGTCGCCCATCTTGGCGTTGAGCGCCGTCGCTGAGGCGCCCTGCCAGCCGACCTGCGCAGCCTGGAGCCGGTAGTCGGACGACAAATGCCCGGCTGCCAGGCCCTCGCCGTGCGCGGTCACCTGCGCCGCCGAGCACATCCACTGCTCCGGACTGATCTGAAACACGCCTACCTCCTCGCTCCGAACGGCTCCGTCAAACCTCAGCGGCTCCTACTGCTGGGCAGACAAGCATGACAAGGAGCCCGCGTGACAACAAGTCGACTAACCCCTGTGCCGGCGCGGAGGCGACTTGTACACTCCCGGCAAAGGGACCGCCAAGGGCAGGGGGTGTCGTGTTCGCCAAGGTGCGTCTGGCTTCAGCGGTTGGTGCGCTGGTCGCAGCGGCCATCGGGGGCACTGTGGGCTGGCAGGGCGGCTCCCCTATGCCGGCCGACGGCAAGGTCGAGTTGCGGTCAACCGCAGAACCGATGTCGACCACGATGAAGAGCCCCATCGTGGCAACCACCGACCCGAGCCCGTTCGACCCGTGCAACGACATTCCCTTCGACGCAGTCCAGCGCCTCGGCTTGGCCTACACACCGCCGGAAGCCGAAGAAGGGTTGCGGTGTCACTACGACGCGGGCAACTACCAGCTTGCCGTCGAGCCCATCACCTGGCGCAGCTACGCCCAGACTCTGCCGGCGGACGCCATCGAGACCACGATCGCCGGCCACCGGGCCGCGCAGTACTGGGTGCTGAAGCCGACCTACCACAACAGCTTCTGGTACTCCTCCTGCATGGTGACCTTCAAGACCAGCTACGGAGTGATCCAGCAGTCGCTGTTCTACTCCACGGTCTACTCCGAGCCCGACGTCGACTGTCCCTCCACCAACCTGCAACGGGCCAACGATCTGGCCCCGTACTACAAGTTCTAGGTCGCGCACCGTGAGCACCACCTCGCCACGGTCCGAGCAGCGCGGCCCGAGCAGGCGAGGCGGCCGCGTCGTCCCGGGAGCGGTTGGTGCGCTGCTGCGTCTGCCCCGCGCGACCACGCGCTACACCGTGACCCGGGTGCACGTCCCCATGCGCGACGGGATTCACCTGGTCGCCGATCACTACGCGCCCACCACGTCCGAACCCGTCGGCACGCTGCTGGTCCGCGGCCCCTACGGGCGGGGCTTCCCGTTTTCTTTGGTGTTCGCCGGGCTCTATGCCGCGCGCGGCTATCACGTGGTGTTGCAAAGCGTGCGCGGAACTTTCGGGTCGGCCGGCGAATTCGAACCGATGGCCAACGAAGCGGCCGACGGCGCCGACACCGTCGAGTGGTTGCGGCGCCAACCGTGGTTCACCGGCCGGTTCGGCACCGTCGGACTGTCCTACCTGGGCTTCACCCAGTGGGCGCTGCTGCACGATCCGCCGCCGGAGCTGGCCGCGGCCGTCATCACCGTGGGGCCACACGATTTCCGGGCCTCGGTGTGGAGCACCGGATCGTTTGCCGTCAACGATTTCTTGGGCTGGAGCTATCTGGTTTCGCGTCAAGAAGAATCAGGGCCGCTGCGAGGCGCGATTCGCCAGCTGCGGGCGCCGCGCAAGGTGAAACGTGCCATCTCTGGGTTGCCGATGAACTCGGCGACCCGGACACTGCTCGGCGAGGGCGCGCCCTGGTTCGAATCCTGGGTAGAAATCGCCGACCATGATCATCCCTTCTGGGAATCACGGCGTTACCCTGCCGCGTTGGACCGCGTCGAGGTTCCGGTCCTGCTGCTGACCGGGTGGCAGGACATCTTCCTGGACCAGACGCTGCACCAGTATCAGCAGCTGCGCGACCGAGGCGTCGAGGTGGCGCTGACAGTCGGTCCGTGGACCCATACCCAAACGATGAGCAAAGGCCTGGCCACCTGCGCTCGGGAGTCGTTGGACTGGTTGGACGCCCACGTGGGCAACGCGCCCGCCCCGCGTCGCCCGGCTGCCGTCCGGGTCTTCGTGAACCGCCACGGCTGGCGCTCCCTGCCCCAGTGGCCGCCGGCCACCACCGAACGGGTGCTGTACCTGCAGCCGAACGGCCGCCTCGACGAGACGGCGCCGCCGGCCGGCGCGCCACCGGCGACTTTCCGCTTCGATCCGACCGATCCGACCCCCATCACGGGCGGTCCGCTGCTGTCGAAGGGCGGCTACCGCAACGACAGCCGGCTCGCGCGCCGCTACGACGTGCTCTGCTTCACCGGCGCCGCTCTTGCCCACGATCTGTACGTCTACGGAAGCCCCGTCGTCGAATTGACGCACTCCTCTGACAACCCGAACGTCGACGTCTTCGTCCGGGTCAGCGAGGTCGACGCCAAGGGCCGATCACGCAATGTGAGTGACGGCTACCGTCGGCTCGGGGACGCGCCGGAGACGGTCCGCGTCGAGCTCGACGCCGTCGCCCACCGGTTCAAAGCCGGCTCGCGTATCCGTGTCCTGATCGCCGGCAGCTGGTTTCCTCGCTACGCACCCAACCTCGGCACTGGAGAACCGGCGCTGACCGGCCAGCAGACCAAGCCGGTGACGCATTCGGTGCATTTCGGCAATTCCCGGCTGTTGCTTCCCGCCGGCCCGTCAGCCGACCGCGTCGCGAACCCTGGCGGCAACCTCGGCTAGCACCGCGTCGTCATGCACCGGTGTCGCCAGACTCGGCGCAGCATGCGTCGATCGTGTCCGGTCACTATGACCGGAATAACCGGCGGCGGCTACCGCAGGGTGAACTGCCCAAAACCCCTCAATGGTGTCCGGCCAAAATGACCGGAATAACGCGCCGTCGGATATCCATGCGTCAATCGCTGCCGCGCCTCAATGGTGTCCGGCCAAAATGACCGGAATAACCTGCAGATCGTCGATACATCAGAGGTCATATCGGCCATCGCCTCAATGGTGTCCGGCCAAAATGACCGGAATAACCCGGCGACCAGTGGTGGATCTTGCCCTCGAACTGGATGCCTCAATGGTGTCCGGCCAAAATGACCGGAATAACCGGGACGGCAAGCCGTGAACCCACATCGCGTCCGGATACGCCTCAATGGTGTCCGGCCAAAATGACCGGAATAACAAGCACTTATACACCGTCGCAAGCACACGACTACAAGCCTCAATGGTGTCCGGCCAAAATGACCGGAATAACCTGCAATCCCTTGGTGTTATTGGGCCGATAAATAAGAGCCTCAATGGTGTCCGGCCAAAATGACCGGAATAACGCGCGAATAACTCCCCTTGCCCGAGGCCGGGCAGGCCGCCTCAATGGTGTCCGGCCAAAATGACCGGAATAACAACGGCCCCGACGCCGACCCATTTGGAAACCGTATCGCCTCAATGGTGTCCGGCCAAAATGACCGGAATAACAGCGCAGGGTGAGTTGGTCGTCGGCCGGCCCCACCGGGCCTCAATGGTGTCCGGCCAAAATGACCGGAATAACAAGCGGGCCCGACTCAACCAGTTGGAGCACACCGCGCCTCAATGGTGTCCGGCCAAAATGACCGGAATAACTCACATGCCCCGACACGGGATGCTTCCCGACGACCGGAGCCTCAATGGTGTCCGGCCAAAATGACCGGAATAACCACACAACCGCGCATTCCATGCCGGTCATATATCTCGCCTCAATGGTGTCCGGCCAAAATGACCGGAATAACGTGCTCCTGTTCAGCCCGGATGCCGTCGAACGTCAACGCCTCAATGGTGTCCGGCCAAAATGACCGGAATAACGGCTCGGTCAATTAGAGCCCCTTGACCTGGCATGATACACGGCACCGCGAGCAGTCGCGATTCATGCGACTGCTATCCGCTTGCCAATGATGTGTGGCATTCACCGTAACGCGTCCTACCTGCGAACGAGCGCCTCCTCGGATCCCGCCGGTCATATCACCGCTCGCAATTCATACGATCTGCGGTCCATCCGCAGGCATGCGGCGACCACGACCGATCTGTCGTATCGCAACAGGCGAGAACGTGGGGCCGAGGTCGATTCGGACGACACTGTCGTGAACGAGATGCATCACAGCGGTCACCGCGGCTTCGAGTTCCGCTAGTTCGGCGACACTGAGGTCGCACAGGAACACCGAATATTGCAGACGCTCACCGTGATCCTTCATCAGGGTGCACACACGGCGTAGCCGCTTAGGATCGGCGATGTCGTATGCCATCAAGTAGCGACGCCGTGTCATCTCGTCACCATGGGAATGTACTCAGGAAGCTCGCCGACAAGCACAGCCGCCAAGATCCGCGCCTGAACGTCGAGCACTCGTCTATAGCTGACCTGATAACCGAATACCGGATGTCTGATCTTGGTCTCGAGGCGACGCTCATACGCTTTCAGCACCGTTTTTCTTCCCTGGCCAGTCAGCGCAACGGCGCCCGCCCGCCTGATGAAGTCACGCGGCCCTATCTCTCCGTTGTTCAGTACGCCAACGACCACCGAGTCAGCGATCAAGGGGCGAAACTCCTCAGCGAGATCGAGTGCAAGCGCAGGCCGTCCATATCTGGATCGATGGAACACGCCGAGATATGGATCCAGACCAACACCTACGATGACGGCGACCAGGTCCTTGGTCAGCATCGAGTAGCAGAACGACAGCAGCGCATTGAGGGGATCTGGCGGCGGCCGGCGGTTCCGCCCAAGCACCGAGAACTGGGCAGCGAACTCGGCACAAGGATTCGATAGCATCTTGGCAAACTCAGAAAAGTAGAGCCGGGCAGCCGTGCCCTCAATGCCGAGAAGGCCTGCAAAATCGCCACATTCGCGCGCGCTGGACGAAAGCTGTTTGAGTGCCGCCACTGTCGTCGCGACGTCGCCACGAGCGTTACGACGCAGCAAAGTACGACAATTCGCGATCTTGCCAGCAATCATGCGCTGCGCCAAGCCGTTTCCACCCTGCGCATGCGCAGCGGTTTGCCGTCGCCGAACCTCGACGTATCTGGAAATCTGGCCCACTGCGAACCCCTGCAACCAGCCGCCCGTGCTCATCCACAGCACTGGGATATCGCGGGCGAAGCATTCGTGAAGGGCCTGGGTGCTCACTTGGACCCGACCGAACACCACCAACTGCTGGACATCGATGAGCCGAAACGAGGCAATCTTTTCCTTGTCTCGTGTGACCTCGAGCCGTGCGCTATGTACGCCGACAAAGGAGCCCGGCTCCGTGACGTACACAGGCCGCTGGTCGGGGTCTCGTGGCACCAGCCGACGCGGTCGTTGTTCCTGACGGGCAAGCAGTGCATTTGTCTCGTCAGGCAGGCACAAGCCCACGAGCGAGCACCGTACGCACTTTGGACTGTTCACGAGTGGCAGCGGCGCTGCGGACTGCTGCGCTACCTTCCGGGCGGCGGCGACGATATTGGTAACCCGCGAGAGCCGCTCGGCGGTCAGCTCGACGCTTACACGTCGTCGCGGCGTCGCATAATAAAGTTCGGCGCGGTCGCTACGGTACCCGTTGTCGCGCAACACCATTCCCTGGATGCAAGCCTGCACCTCATCGCTGGGCCACGGTGTGCCGTCTGCTTGCGGCTCGCCCTTCTTGTAGTCGATCGGGACGACGCTGCCATCGATACCCTCGATCACGTCGATCTTGGCGATCACCCCGAGTTCCTGCGAACTGAGCATCACAGATCGCGCCGCAGTCAACTCGCCCTCCTCAGGCAACGGGGCGGCACCAGTCTCGGTGTCAACACGACGGTGTACCTGCTGGCCGATCCGAGTGTCATCGCTCTCGGCGAATCTCCCCTCGACCCATTCGAGATAGAAGAGCCTGGGGCAGTACACGAATTCGTTGATCATCCGTGCGGGCAAAAGGTCTTCGTCCATCGTTCAGCCCTCGGGCAGAAAGAGGCCGAGACCGAAGTGGCTCAGCCAGCCTAATGCGAGCGGTCCCCGAGTTGGGTGTGCGAAGCGGAGCCGGAGGAACTCAGCTGGGAGGTGCGCCTGACCCTGCCGTTTGTCCCCCCGCATACGTGCGCTGGGGCGGTGTCTGACGAACGCCGTCCATGGTCCGCCGACGAACTGGACATCGTCGGCTCGCCCGCGGCCGCGCAGCTCAAGTTCGCGCTGAATCTCGTTCGCGACGAAATTGCGCCAGTCGTCCCGGTTCTTCTTGGGGTATCGCGCGGGTGTGAACGGTGTTACCGCGCACCACGTTCTGGCCGGTCCGACGAACTCCGGGGCAACCTGCTCAACCATTCCGACCCCGGAAACCCGAACCTGGACGCGACGCTTGTAGTCGTAGAGTGTCCGAATATCGCACAAGGCGTTCAGCTCCTTGTCCGGAACCACACCGGGAACCCACACCACAAGCCCGGTCAAGCGCCGGTCGCGAAATACCGGAAGGTAGTGCGCATGCATCCCACCTTGCATCGGCGCGTTGTCAGAAGTCTTTCCGCCGAGCATGGTGCCTTCTTTGTTCTCACCGAGCTGCTTGATCGCTGCCTGACGCAGTAGGTCGGTATAGATGACAGCGTCGGTGTCCGGCGGGAGAGCGGCATGCAGGACATCAAATCTGACCGCGGTTACCGGAGCCCTCCGACGTCGGGGGACGGTTAGCTTGACCTCAGAAGGTTGATCAAGACCGTACGCGACAAGTCGCGAGCCCACCGGGAACCTGAGGCCGCTGCGACGCACCTCGGCAGGACGCGCAAGAAGGGTGTCTACAACCAAGGGGATCTCGGGCGAGAGAACCGAAGTGGCGTCTCGATAGTCGTCTACGCGTTCAGCAACGTCCAATGGCTTCCAGACTGCGTGTCCCGCAGGCTCCCAATCCGTTTCGATCGCACCAGTGCAGATGCTGTCCGCACGGCCGAAGTATGGAGTCGAATTAACTATGCGGCGCAACGCATTCTGCTCATCCACACCAATTTCGATTGCCCACCGAGCGACCAGTTGGTCCTCCGTGCCAAACACCGCGAACGCGTCGAGCGTTCGGTCCATCCCCTCCCTGGCATCCGGATAGTAGTGCCTGCTGTGCGAAATGTTGTGGGCCGGCACATAAAACGTAGGCGGTGTGGCAAGCTCGGAAAGCAGCTGGTGCACCACGGACTGTGGTATCTCCGGGCAGCGGGTCTGCCAGACGGCATATAGCATCCGCAGTAATCGCCACGGTGACGGTGGTAGTTCCACCGCGCCCTCATTCACATGCCGATCCCAGGGCGTCGCATGGTACCGCCCAAGCGGGAAGCTCAGTACCAATGTGGTCGGCATGGTCAGCCCTTCTTCCCCGACCACTCGACGGTAATCGCATCACCGTCACCGAACGCCCCGTCCGATTTGGCAATGAGATCTCGGAGAGCGCTTGTAAGCTCGTCGGCTGCCGGCAACTCGGGTCCGCGACGGGCAGTTACCGGCGACACCAACTCAAGGTCGCATGCTGTGCGCAGCCTCAGACCACCTTCGAGCAGATTGCGAATCTCCCAGAGCGCCAAGGTTTCCAAGGCCGTTGTTGCTGCCGGTGGCAACCCATAGGATCGGAGCAACTCAGCGTCGACGACGAATGAACCAACGATGCGCTTTGCCGTCCATTCCGTCCTGGAGAATGGCACGGACCCGTACCCCTCTGCGGTTCCACCCTCACCACCTTTGTCAAGCTGATGGCGGACACGGTCGGATTTGCGACCGCCGCTAACGGCGCGTTGTACGTCATGGGCTTCGATCACACCCGAGATCGCTCGCATGAATTTCGGCTGACCAAGCCAATTCTTGTGCGAGAAGAACACGCCGTGCAGCAGGCAGAACGGATCTAATTGTGCGACCGCCGCGGCCATTGCCCGATAATCAAGCGGCGTATCGGCCTTGAGGCCCAGACGGTTGCCAATGAAGTCGAACATGGATTGACCGTCCAGCATTGACGCGTGTACGAACGGTGACGCCAATCGATGCGCCTCCAGCCGGCTCGAAGTAAGGAATTCGCCGGTCTTCGCTCGAACCACACGGACCCAGGGCATCCCGGCCACCGCATCGACCGGACGGTTCTCCGCCTGGTTCCAGGCGGTCGCCTCAAGCCTGTTCGCCATCGATTGCACTGATTCGACCAGAAGCGCGTCGACTTCGTGGCCACCCTCGTACCTGGTGAAGGTGGCCGCACCAATGTCGGGAAACCCAGTGGGCTGAAACGTGCTTCCGGATATAGGCGTGAGTTCGGCATCATAGATGTAGCGCCCGCTCATGTAGTTACCTCCTGTACTAACTTGGTGTGGTGCGATCCGACGACGGCTACGCGGCCCAGGGCCGCACGTCTATCGGATGTCTTGGTGGTGAAAAGCAACGCGACCGCAAGCCGCCGGCCGTCGAAGGAGCCGCCACGCACGCTCACGACGTGCCGCACACCGGCAATGCGCAGCCTGCGAGACGCGTCCCGCAGGACGGCCCCAACTTGCCCGGCGATCAAGCGTGACGGCCAGTCGTGGCCTGGCCGGACGAAAAGCGATCGCGATTCGCCGTCTGTGTTGACGTAGTCCAGGGGAACCACACCCGTGAACAACACCACCAGATCAAGGGCAGGGTCGGACACTGATGTCGTCCCGGGCAGGTTCTCACCTCCGGTATACCGCCAGTCAACGCACGACAGGCCGAGAGTCAATGCTGCTGTCCGCTCGTCATCGATTGCGCCTTCGATGAACGGCTGAATATCACCAGAACGCAGTCTCAAGCCACGCTCGAATGCGATGCGTGCGCCGCGCACTGAGAACGCACAATCGGTGACCGTATCGTCAGTAGCGAGCGGAAAACTACGGCGTCGCGCGATATCGGCAAGGCCTGTGACGAGTCCACCGGCAAGGAGCGGATCTATCAACCACGCGCCGAATGTGCCTGCGTTGTCTCGGGAGGTTGCGAGCGCTAACGCGATTCGTAATTCACGATCATGGTGAATCACGTCCCGAAGTTGATCGAGCAGCTTTGCGCCGTGCGGGAAACTCAGCACGGGCAATTTGGCCTCGCGAACCTTTCCCGATCGGGATGCCGCGTATCGGCATCTACCGAGCGCGACAAATACTTCCACGAGCTCCGCTGGCTCGCCGGTGCACGCATGGTCGAAGATCGCCTGGTCGAGTGCGTTCAGCCGCGCGGCGATGTCTGAAGGCGGGTCGGACCGACGAAGTGTCTCACGCCAACGGTCCAGTGGGGCCAGCAGATCTACCCCACCGCGAACGCCCACCTCGATGCGGCCGGCAGGAACCGCGATCGGGTTCTGTCCTAGCCGGTCGACGAAAACATGCCGATGAAATGCCTTGATACCTCGATCTACGGCGAAAGTGGCTGCCGCACGCGCCATGTCGAGACCAGATCGCGCAGCACGAGAGTTCCAATCCGCGCGACCTTCGCCCAGCAGGTGCGCCACGTCAGGGATAGTGAGGGGTTTGGGCCATTCCGGTGCCCATAGTTCCGCAAGGGGACGCTCTCCTGATGCCGATGACGCGAAGCCCGCCGCCGAGCCCGCCACCTGGAACGGCAACGCCGCTCCTGGGTAGGCGGCCCCATGTCGGCGTACCACCGCGGTGGCGAACAGCAGCGTGCCTTCTATGACGAACAGAAATGTCCACGGATTGCCAACTGGATTGGGCTCGTCGGAAGCACCGACGCCGCCTGCGTCGAACTGGCCGGGCGAGTCTTTTGGCAGCGGGGCACGTGGGTGCCCGTCAAGCGCGGACGCCAGCCATGCAAGGCTGTCACGGTGCTCAAGGACGGTCCGAACCTGTTGAAGGTAGGTCGCCGAGAGGTCTTGGCGACCTAGGTTGCCGCCGGTGCCGAGCAGCCGGGAGTACGACGGGTCGTCGTCTTGCCCGAGCGCGATCGCGGCGTCCAGCCACGCGATCGCAGCATCGGGGAGTTCGTTCCGGCAAAGCCGCAGCACTTCCGGTTTTCGCTTCTTGTCCCACAGGTCCGCGATACCCAGTCGAAGCCCGTCACTGACGACTCGGTCGGCCTCGGCCACAGCTAGCCGTAGCGCCTCAAGCCGATTGTCGGTACTTTCGCGGACCCATTGCAGGATTCGCTCGGCCGCCGGACTCTTGCCATTGGCAGCGAATCCGGCCCCTGAATTCCACGGTGAGACAATCGATTCCGGCTCAAAGCTGGCGTGCAGCGCAACGTTCAGCTCATCGATGGTGGCGAACCGGCAGCGAAGAACGTATACACCTTGGCTCCAGCGACCTTGCGCATCAGAATCCAGAAGGCGATGTACGGCGCGATGCGCACCCAGGGCGGACAAGTACCCCGCCAGTGGCGTTACCCGACAGCCGTTCAGCACAAGTTCGGCCATCACATTCCTCCGTCCGCGCTGGCCTGCCAGTCGGCGGCTCGAACGACCGCCTCACAGAACGCAAGTCGGAAGGGACCAAGGTCGGCTCGATCGCGCAGGGCAAGCGCGCGGCTGGTCAGGGAACCAGCACCGTGTGTAGTCGGCTGTAGCGACAGTGTGACGGCCGGGATCTGTCTGCCGTCCAGCGCGAAACCTATTGTGCTGCTGCCGTCCTTGACACCCAGCATGACGCCCGGCCGCTCGTCGGACTTGCCGCGAATCGTCACTCGGACTTTTCCATGATGAGCGGCGACGAGGTATATGACCAAGTCGCGTTCCTCATGGTCGTCCAGCAGCCGCGTCGAGGCGTCCAGCAACCAAAGTGCGCTCGCCAGCTCATGACGAAAGTGGGGCGGATCGTGCCGCAGCGGCCGGTTACTCGGCGACTTGGCCCACGGCACTGCTTGTGCCGGGGGTGGTGTATCGAGATTGGCTTTCAGTAGCGATGCGGCGAAAGTCGGGTGCGCCTTGCCGAGGTCATGGAGCGATGCGGCGCGGACGATCGCGTCGCGCTGCTGGGCAGTGAGGTCTACGTTTGGCCCGAACCGCGGTATCAGCTCGCGCGCAGCGGCTTCGGTCTCAGCGAGATGTTCTTCCAGAGCTATCCACTGCGCGAACCCAACGGAAAGCGGATCGCGGTCAAAGGCATCCGGTGTCGTCGACGGCACAGTGATTGGCTCGACAGGCTCCCTACTGCGCCGGTCGAAGCCGCGTTCGGGTAGGTATCCGCCATATTGCGCGTCCAGTACAACCACTGCACCCGGGCGGACGTCGTCGCGCCGGACTAGCCGCCATGTGCCGTCTACCTGGTCCCAGATGCGGGCGCGTTTGGGTTCCGACTTGACCATGTCTTGGATGTCGGCGATCGGTGCCTGACACAGCTCGCTCCGGTCGGCGGTGGGCATGTCTTGAATTTCAAGATTGCGCCAGGCGACTGACACGGTTCGGTCGGTAGCATCGCGGATGAATGGGCTGACGTCAATGTCGTTACCGGCGAGATCGGGTGCCGTGTCAAACAAATCTAGAAGGTCGCGTTTGCGCAATACGGGATGGATCGGCCGAGTGACGGAGACTTGCTGCTCAGCCAGTTCACGGCCGGTCATCGCACGATCCTCGAGCCCGGCGAGTGCCGACGCAGCGGATCCGAGATCATCCGCCGCGTAAGGCAGGTGTGCCTTGGGGCCGATGGGCACCGTCCATAAGAGTCGTGCGTCGCCCGCGCGGCCATCGCGGTTGCATCGGCCGGCACGCTGGACGATCGACGGCCATGGCGCAACCTCGGTGATCAAGGTCTCCGAAGTCACGTCGACGCCAGCCTCGAGAACCTGGGTTGCGATGACGATCGTGCCCTGCGGGCCGGGTTCAGCCAGGCCGGCAGCCGTCTGAGATGCGCGGTCGGTGGGGCGGAACCGTGAATGCAACAACACAATGTTGGCGCTCGGGTTGAGGCGCTTTAGCTCGGCATGAACATCCATCGCTCGCTCGACCGTGTTCAGAACTACCAGGGTTCGCGTTGCAGGCCGATGCTCGGTGACCACCATTGCTGCCAGATTCGCCGAGTACTTTTTCGCATCGTCACCGAGGTGGAGTCGTCGAATAGTGCGGGTTGCCGCCATCCGCCGGGCGAGTTCCCCACCCTCGTCGGCCACGTCTACCACTGACAGTGGTCTGCGCAGGTCCACGGTGGATAGCTCTGCCACGTCGATGGTCGCCGACATCCACATCGACCGGCAGGGCACCGCAGTGCCGAAGGCCTCCCGCAGACCTTGTAATTGCAGCGAGGTTGGCAGCCCTGGTCCCATCAGCTGCACTTCGTCGAATACGAACTGCGTCCCACCGTTGAGTAAGCCGAAGCTCATCGGCCACGCGGCACGGGATTCCGCAAAGCCCCGCATCAACAACCGCGACAACACCATGTCCTGGGTGCCTACGAAGATCCGCTCGGTGTCCGGGTGCGCTTTCCACTCGGAGTCACGGCTGTCCTCGCCGCCCATCAACACATGCACCCCGGCTGGCGCGCCCAATGCGTCGACCCATCGACGCGCTGCGTCGACAGTTTGTTCTACGAGGGTGCGCTGCGGCAGCACCACGACCAACCAGTGGGGTGTCTTAGCGCGCACGGCCGGATCGGGATGGGCGATCCGGCGGTATAGCCATGGCAAGATCGCTGCCAGCGTCTTTCCCGATCCAGTTGGCGCGCGAAGTACATCTGGTAGTCCTGACTGCGCCAGTGCCGTTTGGTACGGGTACGGCCGGGCAAACCCTCCTGTCGCCATAGCGACAAACTCTTCGAAAGTCACAGCTTCATCTCCGTCGTCTAGCTCAAGGCGCTGTGAGACAAAAGCTACGACGAGGGTCCGACAAGTAGTGGCGAAACTCTAGAAGTTCGTGACCTGGCGTACCTTCGGCAATTCCCGGCTGTTGCTTCCCGCCGGCCCGTCAGCCGACCGCGTCGCGAACCCTGGCGGCGACCTCGGCTAGCACCGCGTCGTCATGCACCGGCGTCGCCAGACTCGCCGCAATCGGCAACTGAACCCAGCTGGTGCAACCGGCGTACTCGGGGATGCGGGTGACCTGGACGGCCTCGGTGAGCGGGATCGCGGACACCACCAGGACGGCCAGCTTGTGCTTGGGCCGGAAGTCGAGCCGGTCCGCGCGGATCGACTCGGCGGTCCAGATATGCAGATCCTGAATGTCGTCCAGCCCCTCTGGCCGGTTAACCTGCAGTGCTGCAACGACTTTCGCCGCAGCCCGAACCACCAGACGCTCGTCGGTGCTGTCGGCAGCCGCGGGAGCCAGCAAGTCGCGGTGCTCGGGCCGAACCCGCTGCGCGTGGCTATGCGCGACCGTCGGGAACAACAAGAACTCTCCGGCCGCCACCTCGAACCGCTTCTCGCCGATGCCGCCCTTGCGCAACAGCACGGTTTGACGACCGTCCAGCAGCGCGTGCACGGCCGCACTCCATTCCTTCAGCGCAGGGGTCACTGGGATCTCGCCACGCGGGCCAGCACCTCGGGGCGGCGCAGCGGCGGCACACTCTTGGGTGGCTGACGCCGCGCCGGCAGCGCGGCCAGCAACCGCGTCGTCGTCGCCGTCACTTCCGCAACCGCGGCTTCGAACGCTTCGGCATTGGCGGCTGACGGGCGGGTGATACCGCTGACCTTGCGCACATACTGGCGGGCGGCGGCCGCGATCTCGACAGCCGTGGCCGGGGGTTCCAGGCCGCGCAGTTCGGTGATGTTCCGGCACATGTCTCAACGATAGGGCGCGTATCCGCGCTACCCGGCAGACGGTGAGCGCTGCATCACTCGATACCGGAATCCGTATCGCTGGTCAGCCGCGGCGTGCTTGCCGGCCGCTGTCATCGGCATGCCCTGCAGGTAGGCGTTCGCCTTCGCGTTTGCCAGGGAGCCGATGATGTCGAACTCCTGATCCAAGGGGGCGGCGTGCAGCGCCCGAAGGCTGGCATCCCAACCGCCCGGCGTCGACAAGGACCCGATCGAGCCGGCCTTGCCCATCACCGCCGACACCGGTCTGGCCAGACGGTCGAGGCGTTCCCAATACTGTTCGGGCACCGCTGCCGCCCCACCCGCCCCGGCACCCGGCGGCGCCCCGAAGCGAAGTTTCGGACCCCAGCTGTCAAGAACCGAAGACCCTGAGTCGCCGGCGCCGCCCGGGCTCCCCGGTACGGTTTGCTGTGCGATCGAGGCAATGAACTGTGCCATCCCCATCCCGAAATAGCTCAGGCCGGCCAGCCGGACCAGCGCAGTCCGTTCCGCGGGGGTGATGTCGGGGAGCAGCGCCTCGAGCCATTGTGCGAATGCCGCGTATCCCGGGAACCACGTGTTCGACGACAGTCGTGCCAGCGCGTGCGATATCGACGGAGTGGAGGCGAGCCCCCAAATCTTTGCCGATAGTGCCGCACCCGCAGATGCCGCGGCGACTTCGGCCACCGCGGCCGTTTGCCGAAGTGGTCCGCTCAGACCGGTTGTCGTCGGCGGAGGGTTAAACGGAGTCAGCACGGTGGCGGTTGCCGACGAGCCGGCATAGCCGTACATTGCGGCGGCGTCTTGGGCCCACATCTCGGCGTATTCAGCTTCGGTGGCCGCGATCGCCGGGGTGTTCTGCCCGAAGAAGTTCGTGGCGACGAGCGTCATCAGCAAGACGCGGTTGGCGCCAACCGCCGGCGGGGGCACCGTCATGGCGAAGGCTGTTTCGTAGGCGGCGGCGGCCACCCGGGCCTGGCTGGCGGTGAGTTCGGCCTGGATTGCGGTGGCGCTGAGCCATGTCACATACGGGGCGGCAGCGGCCATCATCGAAGCCGCCGCCGGACCGATCCATGCTGCGCCGGTCAGCTCGGAGATCACCGACGAGTAGCCCGACGCCATCGCGCCCAGCTCACCTGCCAGCGCATCCCAAGCCGCGGCTGCTGCCAGCATGGATCCCGAACCTGGACCGGCATACATCCGCGCGGAATTGATCTCCGGGGGCAGCGCCCCGTAATCGCCGCACATCATCGGCGTCTCCGTGACTGCGGATCGTCACCTGCGGACAAGACCCGCAGCCGCAGAATCGTCACGGCGCAGGCGTTGACCCGCGGGCCAGGTTTTCGGCCGCTCGGTGCCGTATCGGTAGCCATCAGTTGTTATCCGGCGAACGGCGGACGCGCCATGACAGTGGGGCGGACACCGTATCGCGGACCGGAACCAGTCGCGCCGTGCCCCGCCGGACCGGTGAGCGGCATGCCGCCCAACAGGTTTCCGGCACCGCCGCCGTCGGGCGCGAATTTGAACGTTTCGACCGGCATACGCGCCGGCATGGACTCGACGTCCGGCAGGGCCTGCGCCCACGAGGGTGGAACCGACAGCCGGCCGATCGACCCGGCATGGCCCAAACCGGCCGATACCTGCCCGCCGCCGCCCACCAGGTTCCCCAAACCCGCTAAACCGCCCTGCGCCGCGCCGCCGGCGGCGGCCGCGGCCGAGGTGGCGCCACCGAGCAACCCCAAAGTCTTGCTCGACTGAACAAAGTTGTTCGCCATGCCGATGCTGAAATAGGGCAAGCCCTCGGTGTTGTAGAGGAAGCTGGCGTATGGCTGCAAGTCGGTCAGCAATGCCGCAATCGACGTGGGAAATGTGGACGTTCCGAACAGGATCTGCCACAGCCACGCCAGCGGTGAACTCGACACCGCCGAAGCAACCGGCGTAGCGAGCCCTTGCAACATCGTGGGAATCCCCGAAATCAGACGGGCAAGGGCTGACTGGCTGGCGCCGGCCGAGGTGGCGGCGGCGTGCGCGACCGCAGCGGTTTGGCCGGATGTGCCGGCGGGGTTGACGATGTGCGGCGGCTGCTTGAACGGGGTCAGGGTCGTGGCGGACCCGGTAGCGGCGGCGTACTCGAACATGGCGGTGGCGTCCTGGGCCCACATCTGGCCGTACTGGGCTTCCAAAGCCGCGATCGCCGAGGTGTTTTGGCCGTAGACGTTCGACTGCACCAGCTCGGCCAACTGCAGACGGTTGGCCAGGATCGCCGGCGGTGGCACCATCGCAGCAAAGGCGTTCTCGTAGGCGGCCGCCGAGGCTCTCGCCTGCATGGCCGTCTGCTCGGCTTGTGCGGCGGTGGCCCGCATCCAGACAACATAGGGAGCGACGGCGGCGGCCATCGCCGTCGATGCCGGGCCCAACCATCCTTCCCCGGCCAGCTGGTTGACCAGCGTTTCATAACCGGCTGCCGCGGAATCTAATTCGGCTGCCAGCGCGCTCCAGGCCGATGCCGCAGCTGTCATCGACATCGACCCCGGACCGGTATACATGCGCGCAGAGTTGACTTCCGGTGGTAAGCCGCCATAATCCATTCGCGTCGTCTCCTTAGTGAGGACGTGGCGGCATCGGTGTTGCTGCTTGGTCCACCGCCCATCCCGCACAGTGAGCAAAGTCACACTGTTGCGTACACAACAGTTGTTACTTGCACTTGTTAATCAGTTGAAGCGAAGCGTAGCTTTCTTCGGACCGAACGTCCAACCCGGTTGACAATTGTTCATCGGACGTACATTGCCCAGCCATTCCCAGCCATTCCCAGCCATTCACGGGTGCGGCGGTGCAGCCCGTCGGCGCCATCCGCAACTGGCTACGGTTGCCCTATGACCGACGACATCCTGCTGATCCACACGGACGAGCGGATCCGCACCTTGACCCTTAACCGCCCCCAGTCCCGCAATGCGCTGTCGGCGGCGCTGCGGGATCGCTTCTTCGGGGCTCTGTCCGAAGCCGACGACAACGACGACGTCGACGTCATCGTCCTTACGGGCGCCGATCCGGTGTTCTGCGCGGGCCTAGACCTCAAGGAGCTGGGCGGCCAATCGGCATTGCCGGACATCTCACCGCGCTGGCCGGCCATGGCCAAGCCGGTGATCGGCGCCATCAACGGCGCGGCGGTGACCGGCGGGCTCGAGCTGGCGCTGTACTGCGACATCCTGATCGCCTCGGAGCACGCCCGCTTCGCCGACACCCATGCCCGGGTGGGTCTGCTGCCGACCTGGGGGCTCAGCGTGCGGCTGCCGCAGAAGGTTGGTGTGGGTATGGCCCGCCGGATGAGCCTAACCGGCGACTACCTTTCCGCCGCCGACGCGCTGCGGGCCGGCCTGGTTACCGAGGTCGTGCCGCACGACGAACTGCTGCCCGCCGCCCGCCGCGTCGCGGCGTCCATCGTCGGCAACAACCAGAACGCGGTGCGCGCACTGCTGGCGTCCTACCACCGCATCGACGACTCCCACACCAGTGCCGGGCTGTGGTTGGAAGCCATGGCTGCCAGGCAATTTCGCACCAGCGGCGACGACATCGCCGCAAACCGGGAGGCCGTGCTGCAACGCGGACGCTCCCAGGTGCGCTAGCAGCCGACTCGGCTCGTATCGGGGGTTCTGCTGGGACTGCGATCGGTTGGATTGCGGTTTCGGCTTCGGAACCGCCGTTGCCCAGTTGGGTGGGGCACCAGCGTGGTTCTCGTTCATCGAGGCTGAAACCACTACGACCGCCATCGGCGTGTCGTGTGCGTGGTTGCAGTGTCGCGGCTACCAGCGGGCGGCCAATAAGGGAATGCGCGTCCTCATTGGTCACATGGGTCACATGGGTCACGCAGGCACCGCCCGTCGGCATTAGACGATCCACTGCGGCGATCTGGCACGTGACGTATCGCAGTCGCAAACCGTCAATATCAAATGCCTAAATTGAGCCGACTGAATTTGGGACGCTGTTACGCGGAGGGCGCACCATCCGCCACCTTCGTATCCGCCGACAGCCAAGAGTGTCCGTTGTTCCCGCCTACCGACGATACCGCAAGGGGCACAAAGTATTTGCCGGTGGAACGGGCCGGATGAGGACCACCCGACGTCGGTATGGCCATCGATCCTCAGCGGATACGAGTCCCGGTCCGGCTGTCGAAGAAGCACACCTCTTGCGGGTGCGGCAGGATCCCCAGCGTGTCGTCTACCCTGACCGCGGTGTGGCGGTCGGTGCGGACCACGATCCGCGGCCCACGTAACGCCCAGCCCTGCTGCTCGAGCGGGCTTGCATACACAAAGGATTCGAACCCCAACTCCTCCACCAACTCTGCACGGACACTCAACGATCCCGCAGTGTCAGCCGGCACGACATCCCAGGACTCCGGCCGGATGCCGACCAGCACCTGCCCGACCGCGCCGCGCGGAGCCGGAATCGCCAGCCCGGGCGACGTCAGCGCACCATTGCTCACGGTGGCCTCGATGAGGTTCATTGCCGGTGCCCCGATGAACGTTGCCACGAATGTGTTGACCGGGTCGTCATACAGCGTGCGAGGGCCGTCGACCTGTTGCAGCACACCGTCTTTGAGCACGGCAACTCGATCACCCATGGTCATCGCCTCCACCTGGTCATGGGTGACGTAGACGGTGGTGGTGCCCAGCTGACGCTGCAGCCCGGAGATCTGCGACCTGGTACTCACCCGCAACTTGGCATCCAGATTCGACAGCGGTTCGTCCATGCAGAACACCCGCGGCCGCCGCACGATCGCCCGTCCCATCGCCACCCGTTGACGCTGCCCACCGGAGAGCTTCGACGGCTTACGATCAAGCAGCTCAGTCAATTCCAGCATGTCGGCGACCTCGAGCACTCGCTGCCGAGTGGCTGCGCGCGACATCCCGCCGTTTCGCAGGGCAAACCCCATGTTGGCAGCCACGGTCATGTTCGGGTACAGCGCATAGTTCTGGAAAACCATCGCTACGTCGCGTTCCCGTGGCGGCAGCTGCGTCACGTCCACACCACCGATAGTGATCTGGCCACTTTCGACCGATTCCAGCCCGGCCAGTAGCCGAAGGACCGTGGACTTGCCGCAACCGGAGGGGCCGACGAGGACCAGAAATTCGCCGTCGGCAATATCGAGGTCCAGGTTGACGACGGCTGGCACGTCGGCGCCGGGATAGCGATGGGTCACTGCGGAATACCGAATGTCAGCCATGACCGGGTAGCTTTCGCTTGATTTGCCGGTCGAGGATGATTTTCAGTTGCTGGTTGATGTCGGCGAAGGTTGACGTGACGTCGGCTCCTTTCAGCCCAATGGATTCCAGGCCGGTCGAGATGATGCGGTTACCGCCGGGCAGGAAAACGCGTGCGTAATCTTGCGGGCGGGTGTGTGGAAGCTGGTCCAGCGCCACTCGGGCGCGGGGGTTTGCCGCCAGGTATTGCTGCTCGCTCGGGTCGTCGACAGCGGACTTTCGGACGGGCAGATAGCCGGTGCGCTGACTGAAATACGCGGTGTTGGCCGCATTGGTGACGAATTCGATGAACTTGAGCGCGTTGACTTTTCGTTCGTGGGAAAGCTTGGTGGGAATCGCCAGCCCCGCCCCGCCGGTCGGGCAGCCGGGCGTTCCGCCCGGACCGGTGGGCAGTGGCGACACCCCGAAATTGAAGCGGGCAGCTGCGGTGATGCCGACTAAGGCGCCGGTCGATGCCAGGGCCGAGGCCACGATGCCGGTGGCGAACTCATTGTTGATATCGTTGGCGATCGCCGCATACCCCTTGCGATGGATGGAATCCCGGTAAAAGTTGCCGGCCGCGATGGTGGCCGGGTCGGTGAACTTCAGCGTCCACTCGTCGGAGTAGGCACCGCCGAATGTCCAGTTCGGCCCCTGGAACGTCCAGGAGATGAGCGTGTCGTTGGCCCAGCCGTGTGCCCAGTTGCCAGCCGTCACGGCACGCTGCAGGTGGGGGCCCCACTCGTCGAATTCTTGCCAGGTTTGCGGCCCGCGATCCGGAAGGCCGACACGGTCCCATACCGCCTTGTTGTAGTAGAACAGCGGCGTCGAGCGGGCATACGGCAAGGCATAGTGTCGGCCGTTGAACTCGTAGTCGGCCAACAGTGAGTCGACGTAATCGCTTGTGTCCACCCTGACTTCGCCGAGCAGGTCTTCCAGCGGGGTGATCGCACCGCTCAGGGCGAAATGGAACCACCAGATGTCGTCCAGCAACACGACGTCGGGCACATCGGTACCGATCAGCGCCGCGTTGAACTTCTGCACGACCTCCTCGTAGTCCTTGCCGGCGTCGATCAGCTTGGCCGGCAAATCCGGAAAGCAGCTCTGAAAGCGATTGATCAACTCCTTCTCCACCGCGGTGGATGAGCCGGGATGGCAAGACCAGAAGGTAATTGGACCGGAGCCCGACTTCACCCCCCCGCTGCCGCCCATCCCCGCACACCCGGCCGTCGCTCCCGCGGCAGCGGCACCTGCCAGCGCGAGGAACCGTCGGCGGCTTACCGGATTCATGGCACCCTAACCCTTGACCGCACCTGACGTGAGGCCCTTGATCATTTGGCGTTGCAGGACAACAAAGATCAGCAAGATCGGCAACATCGCCAGCAGCGTCACCGCCATCACCGGACCCCAGTTGGTGATGCCCTCGGCCTGTTGGAGAAAGGTCAGTCCCACCGGCAGCGGCGCCACCGATTCGTCGTCAGACATCAGGAACGGCCACAGGTACTCATTCCATTCGTTGACCACGGTAATGATGCCGAAGGCCACCATGGTGGGTCCCGACATCGGCAACACCACCCGCAACAGAAGTTGCCACCAGCGCGCGCCATCCATTCTGGCCGCTTCGACGATCTCGGGAGGTAGCGACAGAAAGTGGTTGCGCATCAGGAACGTTCCGAAAGCGACACCGGCCAGCGGCAAGATGATGCCGGGAAAAGTGTTGCGCAGACCCAGTTGTGAGATCAGCGCATAATTGGAAATCACGGTGATCTGGTTGGGCACCATCAGCGCGGCGATGATCAGCAGGAACACCGCATTCTTGCCCGGAAACCGCACGAACACCAAGCCGAACGCGCTGAGCACGCCGAGCATGAACTTCACCACTGCCAGCGCCGACGTGATGACGACCGAGTTGCGCAGGAAGGTCCAGAACGGAATCTGCTCGGTCGCCGTTCGGTAATTCTGCGGATGCCAGCGCGGCGGCCACCACGTCGTGGGCTGCGAATAGATGTCGGGCTGGTCCTTGAATGAGGTGAAGAACACAAACACCAGCGGCCCGGCGATCAATACGACGACCAGCGACATCGCGGCATAACCGAGCAACCGCGCGGTCGCGCGACGGCCTGGTGACGTCATTGCCGCTGCCCCCTATCCATGACTCGCACCTGGTAATAGGTGATGGCCAGCAGCACCACGAACATGATGGTGGCGACGGTGGCGCCGTAACCGGCCCGGAAGTTGCGAAACGTCTCCAGATACACCTGGTAGACCATGGTTGTGGTACCGGTGCCCTGCGGGCCGCCACGTGTCATGACGTTGATCACGTCGAATACCTGCAACGAGTTGATCAGCACGGTGATCGACAAAAAGAAGGTGGTGGGACGTAGCTGGGGCAACAGCACCCGGCGAAACGTGGTCCACCGGCTGGCGCCATCGATTTCGGCCGCCTCCAACAGATCTCGGCGCACCCCTTGCAACGCCGCCAGGTAGATGACGAAGGTGTATCCGAGGTTCTTCCAGACATAGGTGACGGTCACCATGAACATCGCCCAGTGCGCATCCTGGTAAAAGTTGGGTACGTCGACTCCGATGCGCTGCAACAGGTCCTGTACCAGACCGAAGTGCGGATCGAAGACGAACTGGGCCGCCAGGCCAACGGCCGCCCCCGAGATCACGAACGGCGCGAATACCGTCGAGCGCACCAGGTTTCGGCCACGCAACGGTTGATCGAGCAGCATGGCCAGCACCAGCCCCAACACCATCGAGCCCACCACCGCGGCGGTGGTGAACACTGCCGTGTTGAGCACGATCTGGCGGGTGTCGTCGCGGGCGAACCACTCGGCGTAGTTGGAGAACCCGACGTAGTCGGCTTTGGGGTCGGAGACGTTCCAGTCGAAGAACGACAATCTGATGTTGTCGGCCAGTGGGCGGTAGATGAAGAGCAGCAGCAGCCCCACATTCGGGCCCACCAGGACAACGAACAGCGCGTAGTCCCGCCACGGCCGGTGGCGCGCTCGGCGCGCGTCCGGGAGGAGGGGGGTCACCGGCGCAGTGTATCGGCCGGTTGAATAGACGGACCCAACGACAGCCATCACGGCAATGCCGGCGCGTCAGACCGTCCCCGTCAGTGCCCACCGGCCGCTGATCGTCCGCCATCCGACGAAGAGCAGCCGCAGCGCGACGAACGTGGCCAGGCCCGACCAGATGCCCGCCAGCCCCCAGCCGTACACCAACGACAGCCAGGTCAGCGGCAGAAAGCCAATCAGTGCGCTGACGACGGTGGCGGTGCGCATGAAGGCAGCGTCACCCGCCCCCAGCAACACCCCGTCGAGCGCGAAAACCATTCCGGCGAAGGGTAATTGGGCCACCAGGAACCACCAGGGCACCGCGATCGCGGCAAGCACCGATCGGTCATGGGTGAACAGCGAGGGCAGCAGCGGGGCCCCTACCCCTAATGCGGTCGCGAGCACGCCCGCCGCCAGCAGCGAAAAGACCGTCACCCGCCAGGCCACCGACTTCGCGTGCGCAACGTCACCGGCACCCAGGGCAGCGCCGACCAGCGCCTGCGCCGCGATGGCCAGCGAATCGAGAACCAGGGCAAGGAAACCCCACAACTGCAGTACCACCTGGTGTGCCGCGAGCGCGGCGGCGCCGAACCTCGCGGCCACCGCCGCAGCCGAGACGAAACACGCCTGGAAGGCCAGACCCCGCACGATCAGGTCGCGCGCCATGACCAGTTGTGCGCGCAGCACCGGCCAATGGATCCGCAGCGGCACCCGCTCGGCCAGCAACGCACCCCCGAACAGCAGCGCCGCCAGCCACTGACCAACCAGATTGGCCACCGCGGAACCGGACAACCCCAGCCGCGGCATGCCCAACCAGCCGTAGACCAGCAGCGGGCACAGCAGTGCCGACAGCCCGAAACCCGCGACCACATAGCGCAGCGGCCGCATGGTGTCCTGCACCCCACGCATCCAGCCGTTTCCGGCGAGCGAAACCAGAATCGCCGGCACCCCCAGGATCGCGATCCGCAGCCACGGCAGCGCCGCCTCCGAGATATCCGAAATGCCCGTGCCGCCCGGCCCGGCGATCACCGACACCACTGGCACCGCCGCGGCTTCGACCACGACGACCGTCAATCCGCCGAGACCCACCGCCAACCAGGTTGCCTGCACGCCCTCGGTGACGGCCGCCGCCCGATCGGCGGCCCCGAAGTGGCGCGCCGAGCGAGCGGTCGTGCCGTAAGACAGAAACGTCGCCTGCGAACCGACCATGCCGAGCACCAGGCTGCCGATCGCCAGACCCGCGAGCGACAACGCCCCGAGCCGACCCACCACGGCGGTATCGAAGAGCAGGTACAACGGCTCAGCCGCCAGCACACCCAGCGCGGGTAGGGCCAGCGCCGCGATTCGCCGGCCGAGAACGCTCGACCGTCGGGCGTCACTCAACGACGGTTAGCCCAGAGCAGCGAGCAGTGACGCCACAACATCGTCGATCGAGCCGCTGGCCGAATAGCCGGCTGCCAGTTGGTGGCCACCGCCTCCGAACCGCGCGGCGACGGACGTCAAGTCGATGTCCTTCTTGGCCCGCATCGACACCGACCACTGTCGTGGTTCGACCTCCTTCAACACCGCCGCCACTTCGGCCTGCTGGGTGGTGCGCACGATGTCGACAATGCTCTCCACTTCTTCCTGACGCGCCCGGAGGAATTCCCGGTTGTCGACGACCACGTAGACCAGCCCCCGGCCATCGACCGCGCCGGGCACCAGTTGCGCCGAGCCCAGCACCCGCGACAACATCGGCAACCATTCGAACGGGTGGGTGTCCATCAAGGTCCGGCTGACGGCCGCATTGTCGACGCCAATCTCGACCAGGCGCGCCGCCAGCCGATAGCCGCGCGCACTGGCCCACCGGAACGACCCGGTGTCCGTGGTCAATCCGGCGTAGATGCAATGAGCGACGTCCACGTCGATCGGCTTGCCCCAGGCGTCGAGAAGGTCGGCGATCATCATCGTGGTGGAGTCTGCCGACAGGTCGATGAAGTTCGCGGTGCCGAACGCATCATTGGAAGCGTGGTGGTCGATCACCAGCACATCCCGGCCGGGACCGGCCAGGTCACTCAGCCCGCCGAGCCGCCGGACGCTCGGTACGTCCACGGTCACGGCCAAATCGACATCGCGACGCATCGCATCCGGGCTCACCAGCAGGTGGCACCCGGGCAACGACGCCAGCGACTCCGGCAGTGTCGCCGGCGCCCAGAAACTCACCTCGACCTGCTTTCCGCACTTGTCCAACACCAAGGCCAGCGCCAATCCGGCGCCGATAGCGTCCGCGTCGGGATGAACGTGGGCGATCACCGCGACGCTGGCGGCGGCCGACAGCAACTCGACGGCGCCGAGGGCATCGACACGCGCCCCCGGGCAGCTCGGCACCTCGGCCAGCTCAGTCTCTCGATCGGTCGTGGTCACCGGTGTCCCCAGCCTCGATCCGATCGCTAAGTCCCCCGGAAGCCCCTGCATCACGGTACGGGTCGGCATCGCCGGCCGGCTTGGCGCCCTGCCGAACCCGCGCCAAGTCGGCGTCGGCGGCACGGGCGCGCGCCAACAACTCCTCCATCCGATGCACGGTGTCGGAGGTGGTGTCCCGGGTGAACGTCAAGGTGGGTGTGAAACGCACCCCGGTACCGGCTCCGACCTTGGTGCGCAGCACACCCTTGGCCCGGTCCAGCGCGGCGGCCGCGGCGGCGTAGTCCGGCTCGTCGTCCAGCGTGGGGCCCATCACCGTGTAGTACACGGTCGCGTCGTGCAGGTCGGCGGTCACCTTGGCGTCGGTGATGGTCACCCCGGCAAGTCCCGGATCCTTGATCTCGTACTCGATCGCCGACGCGACGATGGTGGTGATCCGTTTGGCCAGTCGGCGTGCCCGTGCCGGGTCAGCCATCCCCGCGGCCCCTCACGATTGCACCGCCTCGCCCCCGCACGCGGGTGGTACCCCCACCGCATCGCTCTCGCTCTGCATCGTCGGCGCCGGTCACGAGCGTTCCTTTTGAACCAGCTCGTAGGACTCGATGACGTCGCCTTCCTTGATGTCGGAGTAGCCCAGTGTCAAACCGCACTCGAAGCCCTCGCGAACCTCGGTCACGTCGTCCTTTTCCCGCCGCAGCGATTGGATCGAGAGGTTCTCGGCGACCACGATGTTGTCCCGCAACAGTCGGGCCTTGGCATTGCGGCGCACCACACCCGAGGTGATCATGCAGCCGGCGATCAGGCCGACCTTCGACGAACGGAACAACGCCCGGATCTGGGCACGACCCAGCTCGACCTCTTCGTAGATCGGCTTGAGCATGCCACGCAGCGCCTGCTCAATCTCGTCGATCGCCTGGTAGATGACCGAGTAGTAGCGGATCTCGACACCTTCGCGGTTAGCCAGCTCGGTGGCCTTGCCCTCGGCGCGCACATTGAACCCGATGATGATCGCGTCGGAGGCCGACGCCAGGTTGACGTTGGTCTCGGTGATGCCGCCGACGCCGCGGTCGATGACGCGCAGCGCCACCTCGTCGTCGACCTGGATACCCATCAGGGCCTCTTCCAGCGCCTCGACGGTACCGGCGTTGTCGCCCTTGAGGATCAGGTTGAGCTGGCTGGTCTCCTTCAGCGCCGAGTCCAGGTCCTCCAGGCTGATCCGCTTACGGCTGCGCGCGGCCATGGCGTTGCGCTTGCGGGCGCTGCGCCGGTCGGCGATCTGGCGCGCAATCCGGTCCTCGTCGACGACCAGGAAGTTGTCGCCGGCCCCGGGCACCGAGGTGAAGCCGATGACCTGGACCGGACGCGACGGCAATGCCGCTTCGATGTCGTCGCCGTGTTCGTCGACCATCCGGCGGACCCGGCCGTAGGCGTCGCCGGCGACCACCGAGTCGCCGACCCGCAACGTGCCGCGCTGCACCAACACCGTGGCGACCGGCCCGCGGCCGCGGTCCAGGTGCGCCTCGATGGCCACACCCTGGGCCTCCATGTCGGGGTTGGCGCGCAGGTCCAGTGCGGCGTCGGCGGTCAGCAGCACCGCTTCCAACAGCTGTTCGATATTGGTGCCGTTCTTGGCCGAGATGTCGACGAACATGGTGTCGCCGCCGAAGTCCTCGGCAACCAGGCCGTACTCGGTGAGCTGGGCCCGGATCTTGGCCGGGTCGGCGCCCTCCTTGTCGATCTTGTTGACCGCGACCACGATCGGCACGTCGGCGGCCTGGGCGTGGTTGATGGCCTCAACCGTCTGCGGCATCACGCCGTCGTCGGCCGCAACCACCAGGATGGCGATGTCGGTGGCTTTGGCACCGCGGGCACGCATGGCGGTGAACGCCTCGTGACCCGGGGTGTCGATGAAGGTGATCAGCCGCTCGCTACCGTCGAGGTCGACACTGACCTGGTAGGCCCCGATGTGCTGGGTGATGCCGCCGGCCTCGCCCTCGCGAACATTGGCCTTACGGATGGTGTCCAGCAGCCGAGTCTTACCGTGGTCGACGTGGCCCATCACGGTCACGACCGGCGGCCGGGTCTGCAAATCGGTCTCGTCTCCGGTGTCCTCGCCGTAGGAGAGGTCAAACGACTCCAGCAGCTCGCGGTCCTCGTCCTCGGGGCTGACCACCTGGACGTTGTAGTTCATCTCGCTGCCCAGCAGCTCGAGGGTCTCGTCACCGACCGACTGGGTGGCGGTCACCATCTCCCCGAGGTTGAACAGCGCCTGCACCAGCGCGGCCGGGTTGGCGTCGATCTTCTCTGCAAAGTCGGACAGTGACGCGCCGCGGGCCAGCCGGATCGTCTCGCCGTTGCCGTGCGGCAACCGCACGCCGCCGACAACCGGGGCCTGCATCGAGTCATATTCCTGGCGCTTCTGCCGCTTGGACTTGCGGCCGCGCCGGGGTGCGCCGCCCGGACGGCCGAACGCGCCGGCCGCGCCGCCGCGCTGGCCTGGACGGCCACCGCCGCCGGGGCCGCCGCCGCCACCGCCGGGACGGCCGCGGAATCCGGTCCCGGGTGCGGCACCCACGCCACCGCCGCCGCCGCGATAGTTACCGCCGCCGCCGTCCGAACGGCCACCGGGGCCGCCGGGCCGGCCGCCGCCGGGTCGCGCCGCGCCGGTACGTGGCGGGCGTGGCCCACCGGCCGCGCCGCCGGGACGTGGCGGCATGCTGCCGGGTGAGGCGCCCGGGCGCGGTGCCCCAGGACGCGCCGCTCCGGGGCGCGGAGCCGGCGGACGCGGAATGGGCCGGTCGGCCGGTTGCGCCGAGGAGAACGGGTTGTTGCCGACACGCGGGGTCCGGACGCCGGGCTTGGGCGCCGGTCCGGGACGCGCGCCGGGAGCCATGCCGGGATGAGGTGCCGGGGAGCTGGGCGGCTGGCCCGGTGGCGGCGTCGCCGGTTGTCCGGGTTGCGGCGCCTTCGGAGGCGCGTGAGTCGCGGTGGCAGCCGACGGGCGGGGTGTGGCTCGGGTGGGCGAAGTTGCCGTCTTCCCCGAGTCGGCGGCCCTATCGGGTGCGACGGCCGTCGGTGCGCCGTTGCCGGCCACCTTGGCAATCGCCTTGTCGAGGGCTTGGTCAAGGGACTGGTCAGCGGCTTTGCCACCATCCGTGCCGGGCACGGCCACCGGGGCCTTGGCGGCAGCTCGATCGGGGCCTTTCTCCGGACCCTTGGCGGGGGCCTTGTCGGGGGCCGGTTTGGCGCCACCGAACGATTCACGCAGCCGGCGGGCGACGGGCGCCTCTACTGTCGACGATGCGGATTTGACGAATTCGCCCTGTTCACTCAGTCGGGCGAGCACTTCCTTGCTGGTAACACCGAGTTCCTTGGCCAACTCGTGTACGCGGGCCTTACCTGCCACTACATCTCCTGTCTATGAGGCGACGACAGTTTTAGGCCGCGCCTCGGGTTTAGCTATGACACATTGTCATCGGGACTTCACGGTGTGCTCATGTTCGTTGCTGCCTGTTCTGTTGCTCAGTGGGAAACCCACTGATGTGTTCGACCACCGCTGATGTATCCGGTGAACCGGTGATGCGCAGCGCTCTGGTGAAAGCCCTCCGCCGAATTGCTTGTTGTAGGCACCGCGGTTCGGGATGCAGCCATGCACCCCGCCCCGGCAGCCTTCTGCTTGGGTCAACGATCACGACGTAGTTGCCGTTCCCGGTTGACTCAGCCACCACTCGAAGCAGTTCGACGGCCAACTCTCGCTTCCGGCACCCGACGCACGTCCGCACCGGTCCGCAGGGACTGTCGGAGCATCTGTGCGCCGCCACCGAAGGCTCGCGCTGGATCACGGCTAAGTCTAGCGTCACCGAACCGGCCGTCAGAACCACCCGGGGATGGCGTTATGGTTCCGACGCCGACCGCTGATATAGATCGGGGTGGTCCTTCACAAACGCCTCCGGAGGTGTCAGGAAGGGATCTGTAAGTGATTCCTTTTTGAGGTCCGTGTGTTGGCGCACGCGGGTTTCCTGACACGTCCCCGGAGGTGTTGTTATGTCTGTGCATCTTGCCCCAGTCACGTTGTCCACGATCGTCGTTGCCGTCGATGTCGGCAAGACCTCGGCGGTGCTCTCGGCGACCGATAGCGCCCGTCATCGTGTGTTC
>NZ_UPHQ01000224.1 GCF_900566055.1 Mycobacterium innocens | reverse complement strand
CCGATACAGCCGCACCGCGCGTCTACGCAGCTCGTCGGGGTACTTCCTGTTCGCTGCCACCGCAAACTTCCTTCCTCCAGGCTATGCATGATCAAACCTGGTTCGGAAGCCTCCGAAAAAGCGGGGGAAGCACATTGCACACCGGCTGATCGAAATACGCTGTCTGCCGGCTGCCGGTCACCCGTTCGCCGCGCCACGTCAGTCGAGACCGTCGGCGGAGGCGACCGGATTGGCCCGTGTCCTCAGTCGATATTTCAGCCGGGCCGCGCTGTGTTGCGCCCACCAGATCGCTCGTTTGTAACCGACGGTTCTCTTGCAAAGCCGCAGATACCGGCGCGAACTCCCCGCGTCCACCGCGCGCCTGCCCTCCAGCAACCGCACACACCGCAACGCCAGGTCGAACGACCCATAACAGTAATGCGCGATCATCGCCAGATGCTTCAGCTGCTCGTCGGTCATCCCGTCCGGGTGGACGAAGTCGCGCACATAGACTATATCGGTCTCCAGAATCTGATTCAGCGGCCGGAAAGGATCACCGACCGAGAAGTCGCCGATCACCCATTTCTTCACTTCGCCGGGGATGCAGTGCGGAACGAATCCCTGGCGGCGCAGCTCCACATCGACCTCCCCGAATGGGGGCTGGTGCTGATACAGGGTAATAAATGACACCTCGGTCTGAATTGCCACCGCTTCGGCGAGCTTGCTGCGCCCATTTTGAAATACGGCCAGCTCACCTCCCTGGATGTCAATCTTCAGCAAATCGAGATGCTCGATTTCTCGGATGTCATCGAGGCGCCGGGTGTCGAGTGGGACGCGCTCGATGACCCGGCCGAACGGATCGAAGAGACTGAACAGCCCCTGCGTGACCGGGTCGGGTTCGAGCAGGCTGGTCATCGCCCCCGGCGCCGGACAGACTTTCAGAATTCCGGGGTTGCCATCGCCGAGCGCGTAAGGCAGGTAACGCTCTTTCGGGCCGCATGTCCTTTGTAACTCGAGCAACGCCTCGCGCCCGGGCTCGAAACCTGTCACGCAACACAAACCGGCGTCGAGCATCGGCGTGTACGGCCAGTCGCCGCAGCTACGGCTGGCTCCGGCATCCACGATATGTGTGAGACGCGACGGGGAAAGTATGCCTGGCACAGTGCTCTTCAATCCCTCACCGCCGCTTGCTGTGGTGCTCCGGGTAGAACGGCGTCGACCACCGTGTCGAAGGCAAGCACCGACACACGATACCGGGCGTCCTTTCGAGAAGACGGCCATTGCAGCAAATGCAAGTGACACCGGACCATCCCCCGGCGGGTTCTCGACCGGCACCCACCCAACACCGCGCCGCCTGGCGAGCAATCCGGAAAGCGTTGCAGCCGGACCCGTGAGCGGTGGTTAGAGTTCGGTAGGTGATGGCACGACTCAAGGGTCTCGCGCCACATGCGACCCGCGCGGCCCTGAAGAACTTCGCGGCCGGATTGTTGTGTGCCGCCGGTGTTCCGATGTTCGCCCGGCGGCGACACCGCAACCTGCTCGCCATCGTGATGTTCCACGGTGTGGAAAGCGAACCGCCGTCGCCGGCGTGCTGGCATGTGCTCGGCTCGGTGCTGTACCGACGTCAACTTGAGTACATCCGCAAGCACTTCAACGTCCTTTCGCTCCAAGAGGCCCTCGATCGCCTTGCGGCGGGGACGTTGCCACCGCGCGCCATGGCGATAACGTTCGACGACGGCACCCGCAACCTCGCCACGCACGCGGTCCCGGTGTTGCGCGATCTGAAGCTGCCCGCGGCCGTGTTCCTTGCGACGGGCCTGATTGGCAGCGACGAAGCCCTGTGGCCCGACCAGCTTTGGCTGGCGATCGCCCGCACCGATGCAACCCAGGTCGATCTGGCCGCGCTGGGACTGGGCACTCGTTCGCTCGACGGTACCGCCAACCGCGGTGCAGTCTATGCGGCCGCGGTTGAGCGGATGAAAGATTTAGCCGACGCGCAACGGATCGCCGTACTGGACGAGATGCTCCGGGTGCTGGGCTACCGCGGTGGCGGCGACCGCGGTCCGTTCCGGATGCTCTCCTGGGACGAAGCGCGTGAGATTGCCAGCGACGGCCTGGTGACGCTGTATCCGCACACGGTGACCCACCCGATCCTCGCCCGCTGCAGCGACGACAAGGTCGAGCGAGAGATCGCGAATTCCTGCGCGGCGATTGAGCGTGAGACTGGTTGGACACCAACGATTTTCGCTTACCCTAATGGCCGGCTACAGGATTTCGACGCTCGCGCCAAGGACGTCCTGCGCGGTCGTGGCGTGCGCTGGGCGTTGACGACCACGGCGGGATTCGCCCATCGTCGCTGTGACCCGCTGGCATTGCCGCGGTTGGCGGTCGGCAGCGATTCGTCGTTCGACTACTTCCGGCTCATGGTCTCCGGCGGGCTGCCGCGTCGCTATGGCGGTAGCCGCGGGATGGCCGGCGCAGGCTGAAAGCCTGCCGTCGCCGCGATGCGGCCGCGAGCCACACGTCGTGCAGTGCTTCCCGCCAGCGCGCGACGTCGAACTTGCCGGCGCGCGTGTAAGCGGCCGCGGCCAGACGGTTGCGCAACTCGGCATCGACGATGAGGTTCTGCAGCGCCGCCGCCAGCTGGCCAGGGTTGCCCGGCTTGACCAACACACCGTTCACCCCGTCGGTCACCACTTCCGGTATCGCGCCCACCGGGGTGGTCACCGGTACCACCCCGTTGGCCATCGCCTCCAGCAACGCCATCGGAAGACCCTCGCTGTAGCTGGGTAACACGAATATCACCGATTCGGCCAACAGCCGGTCCCGGTCTGCAGGGCCGACCCACCCGGCGACGTCGATGGTGTCGTCGACTGCGTTGGCGCGGACGAACTCACGCACCTGCTCAACCTCGCCGTCACCGGCCAGCGTGACGCGCAGGTTGGTCCGAATGTCGTTGGGCAGCAAGCTGATTGCCCGGACAAGGTCGTAGCTTCCCTTGTTGGTGCCCAGTCTGCCCAGAGACACCACCGACAATGGTCGGCGGGTGCGCGGCGACGGCGCGTCGCGAGGCATGACCACGGGGTTGTAGAGGAGTCGGGCTCTGGACACCTCGAATCCGAGTCTCGCGGACGACGCCACCATATGAGATTCACCGAGCAGCACCACGTAGTCGGCGCGCAGTGCCGCGCGTACGGCGCGGCGCAGCGGCGCCGGCAGCCCATCGAACCAGGTGAAGAAGTGTGAACTGTGACAATGGATAATCGTCGGGATGCCCCGCATTCGAGCTACGAATAGCGGTAAGGACTTGCGGACGACACTGCCGCGCAACGAAAAGTGGACATGCAGTACGTCGACCACGCCGGCCAGCAGCAGCGCCGAAGCCTTGAGCATGCCCGAGATCCCCGTCCATAGCCAAGCGGGCAGGGAGTCATCGACGTAGGTCGACACGGAGCGGACGTGAAACCGCGGGTCGTTGTCCTCTATCAGCAATTGCGTTACCGCCGCCATGCCGCCGCGGCTGTTGGGTCCAGTCGGTGCGGTCCCGACCGTAAGTACCCGGATCGGATAACGGACCGGCCCTGATGCTGTCGATTGGTTATCGCCTGGGTTGTTCTCGCGGAGCCGTAGTTTAGGCAACGACGAGGCCTCCTGGTTCTGGCTGCGTCCCCGGGCGGGCACCTCGTGCCGGGCTGCCATCGCGACACCTTGATCAGCCGGAACTCTAGCAAGCATCGTGGAGGACTTCACCCAACCGGAACATCGTGATATTTCTCCTCGCCATCAGCGCCCTTCCATCCGTCAGCAGACGGATGGAAAGCGAACCTTATAGCGAGGCCCACACCGGGCAGACACACCGCCCAGGGTGGGGAATTACGTGACAGCCGGGGTGGGGAATTACGTGACGGACAACCCCTCAAACCTGGGGAAATCCGTGACCGCTGACAACCTCGGAGACGGTAGCGCTAGTTCGGGCCGCATGTCCTTTTGCAAGTCCGGCAACGCCTCACGTCTGGCCCGGATCCTGTCACGCGACACAAACCGGCGTTGAGCCTCGGCGTGTAAGGCCAGTCGCCGCAGGTCCGGCTGCGCCCGATATCGACGATGTGTGTGAGATGCGACGGCGAAAGTATCAATCGTGCGGTTTGTTCTCGGGCTCGTCGAAAACCGGCTAGTCCTGCTCAGCCGTTCATCATTCGGCTTGGCCACTGACGACACCCTCGGCAGCTCGGCCGTGCCATAACGATTGGCTCAGTGGGTGCGCGATCAGCGGCGCCCGCGATTCAGGTCTATTTGCCTTCGACGCGGCTTCAACCCTGCATACTGTTCCGGTGATGGGTCGGAAATATGTGGGCAGAGTCATTGCACTGGCCGCTGTCATCGGATTGTTGACCGTCAGCGCCCCCGCATCATGGGGCGAGCCCACCGAACCGGGCACCACAACCGAGCCCGGCGAACCGGCCCGAACGACGGCCTCGTTGACCCTGTCGTTGTCCGATATCGGTTCCAGCTCCACCATGGCTTTCTACGGCTTGGACGGAACGATCCAGCTGAGCGTGCCGGTCCCGCGCGGGCTGACACCGGCAGCTTTGAACGCGATTGTGGAACCGCCGATCAACCTGCGCTCCGGGATGATCACCGTCACGCAGGACGAGCGCCAAATCGCGAAGGTGAACCTGCCCACCACCGACCAAGCGCCGATCGTCATCCCGTTGGCCGGAGCAAAAGTGATCAACGATTCGGCGACGGTGTTACTGCGCGCCCATCTGGTGCCGCAAGAGGGATTCTGCGTCTACCCATGGAGCCCGTTGCGTCTGATCAACGGAACCGTCGGCTATACCGGGGTCGAACAGCCGCCCACCACGGTGGCCCACTTCCTGCCGCCGGTGCTGCGGAAACTGACCATATTTCTGCCGGAATCGCCGTCGGCAGCCGAGTCCGACACGGCAATTCGAGTGGCCACCTCCGCCGCCGCGCACTACGGCAAACAGAATCCGGAGATCGTCGTGGTGCCGTTGAAAGAGGGGCAGCCCGGGCCGCCGACGCCGCCGTCACCGCAGGAACGCCAGATCGTCGTCAAAGAGGGACCCGACAACGGGCTTTCCCTTCAAGGCGCCACCGGCGTGCCGTGGCTGTTGATCTCCGGACCGCTCGGGCCGAGCAACGCGTCCGACACAGCTTTGCTGTTCAGCGACCTGTCCGGGTTGGCGCTGGCTTCCAAGGCTGTCGTCACATCGCTGCAGAACGGCATCCAACTGCCCGGCGACACCACCACGCTGCGTGAGCTGGGGCAGTCCGTGGTCAACTCCACGGGGCTGCAACCACGGGTGGTGATCGGGCTGGACCAGACCCGGTTTGGCAGATCCATCCACTCGGTTCGAGTGCATCTGCGGGGGTCCTACTCTCCGACGCCGACCACGATGAGCGGTCAGATAGAAGTAACGGTCGGCCCGGAAATCATCGACCACTGGCCCACCGACGGCCACGGCGCCATTGACCGCTGGATCGATGTCCCGGATCGGCTCCTGCAGCGGTGGACCGGTCTTACTGTGACGCTGGATATTTCGGGCAACGTTGGACGTTGCGGAGACTTCTACGTCGCCGGCGCCGGAGACCAGCTGCTGTCGTTGACCATCAACGGCGACACCACCGTGCAGAGCAGCCCCGCCAGGCCGCCGGTGCCCGATGGCCTGTCATCGGTGCCGCAGGCACTCATGCCCAAGGTCCAGGTGGGCATCGAGCCGCACTCGTTCAGTGACACCGCACGCGCCGTCGACATCATGGTTGGCCTACAGCGAACCAGCTCGATACCCATCGACACCGCCGTGACGAGCCCGCACCAAGCGATCGATTCGTCAAATCCGGCGATCGTGATCGCCGCTGACGGGTGGAACCACCCCGACATCGTGCTTCCGGTGTCCGCGGGGCCCACCGGGCCAATCACTATCAATGCCTTGGGATCCGACGGCAAGCCCACCAAGCTCGCACTGGACCCGACACTGCGGTTCGCATCTCTTCAGACGGTCTTCAACCGCGGCCGGTCACTGCTGATCGCAACCTCCAACGGCGCGTCCGCGCAGCTCGACGACCTCCTCAGATGGCTCGACGCCGACAGTAGCCGGTGGCCGAGCGTCAAAGGTGTCGCGCTGGTGGCGGTACCCGGACAAGACCCGGTGACGGTCGATCGCCTGGGCATGCCCGGCCCGGTTGCGGCATCCCAGAGTCACTCGGACTGGGGATGGCTGTGGTGGTTCGGCGGAGCGTGGGCGGTGCTGGCCGTCGCCGGTGCCGCGGTGATCGTGCTGCGCAGCCGCCGCGGAAGGCTGCGGGGCTGATATGGCTTGGCTGTCCCCTATGTCCGGGGTGTCCAGGGTGAACTTCGCCTCGCGTCGTTAGCCGCTCACGGTCAACAGGGAATATAAGTGGAACCCAGGGGAAATAAGTTAATCTCACGCTACAAGAAAACCTACGGCATTCCGGCCGAGGTGAACATCACCGAGCAGATGATATTAGCTCATTGGGATCTGGAAAAACAGTTAACGTCAGAACTGCGGCAATCGGCCCCAGAAGACCGGTGGGATACTTTCGATCACTGCTACACCCGCCTCTACGCGGAATTTGAG
Source organism: Mycobacterium innocens (assembly GCF_900566055.1). GTDB lineage: Bacteria > Actinomycetota > Actinomycetes > Mycobacteriales > Mycobacteriaceae > Mycobacterium > Mycobacterium innocens. The sequence continues at coordinate 73,063 of NZ_UPHQ01000224.1, read as the reverse complement.
TGGCTCAATCAGTTTTCTGGGAAAGCCGATCCGCAAATGCCCCACCAGAAATTCGCGAGATGGCTCGAACTGATTGGGCAGCCTCCGAAATCGATCTATGAAATCGGTTCCGGCCAGGGCGGCCTTATTTCGTTCCTGGCGGCTGGTGGTTATGAATGTCGAGGCACGGAGATCACTCGCGAACGGGGGCAGAAATTGATGCCCGAGTCGCGCGCGAATCTTTCCTGGGGGATATCCGACGGCGTGCACCTCGATGAGTTCGAACGTCCCGAAACTTACGACATCCTGGTGTCCGACCAGGTCATCGAGCATATCCATCCCGACGATCTGGATAGTCATTTACGAAGCGCCCACACAATATTGAAAAACGGTGGTAGATATATCTTCAACACCCCTCATCGATATACCGGGCCGCACGACGTCTCGCGCGTGTTCAAACGCGACGAGGCGGCGGGAATGCACCTGAAAGAATACACATGCCGCGAACTGGTTGAAGCTGCGCAGCGGGCCGGTTACCGCTCCATACATTATGGATTTGTGCCCAGGCGATTCCGCATCATGCTCACGGCGTTGGGCGTAAAAAGATCCGCCGGACCGGACGCGGCGGGGATTCTATTCCTGCGGACCGAATTTGCGACGGAAAGATTTCTGCGCATCTTACGTCCGCCCGCACTGCGCCGTGGGTGCGGAACAGTGTTTGCCAAGTTTGGCGTTTTCTCCGAAACCCTCTCCATCGTCGCCGAGAAATGAAATTCGCGCGGTTCCGCGGTCAAGGCCGGCGAGCCACGACCTCTGCGATGACGGCCAGCAAGCGATCCGCGACATGGTCGACGGCGAATCGCCGCGCGTAGTGGCGTGCTGCCGCGGCGCCCTGTCGTGCCGCGGCGGCCGGGTCGGCCAGCGCGTCGAAGGCGGCGGCCAGACCGGCCACGTCGTCGATACCGATTGGCGGGCGGCCCGGCGGCTGGTATTCGGGCAGGGCACCGGCGGTGGACACGATCGGCATCACGCCCAGCTGCATCGAGAGCACCTGCACGCCGCTTTGTGAAGCGTGCCGGTAGTGGGCGACCGAGCCCTTCGCGGCGGCCAGCGTCGTAACGACGTCGCGGTAGCGATAGCTGCCGGGAAGCCAGCGGGTGTGTTTGGGCAGCGGGCCGGCGTCCAGTGGCCCGCCGATGAGCACCAGGTTGTCACCGCGCCAGCCGCCGCCGACGTGTCGCTGCCAGGCTTGCAGCACCACCTCGACGTTCTTGTAGGGGTGGAGCCGGCCGATCATCACGAAGTCATGGCGTCCTTCGGGCCCAACCAGCGGTGGCACCAGGGCCGGGGCCAGGTCGCTGGTGAGCGGTACGACACGCAGCCGGGTGCCCGCGACGTCGCGGCGGGTGGCGACGGCCGCGGCGACGTAGTCGCTGTAGGTTACGGTGGCCGCCGAGCGGGCGCCCCAGCGGTCAAAGAGGGCATGTTCGTAGGCCGGCCGGTGTTCGACGGCGTCGTGCGGCCTGTCGTCGTGTACCAGCTGTATGCGCGGAGCCCGCCCGGCCAGTGCGATCCAGCGGGGATCGCGAACCAGCTCGGCGATCACGACGTGCGGCCGGTAGTCACGGACGCGGCGCCACGCCCTGAGGCTCGCGGGCCAGGTTGCCGCGGTGCGAAACCGTGGATCGAGCACCAACTCGTAGTCACGGGCGTCGTCAGACTCCGGATGCTGGTCGGAGGTCACCAGCAGGACCTCGGCCCCGTGCCGGATCAGCACCTCCGCCTGCACCCGTGCCAGCGGCCGCATCCACGGTGAAAGCCAAAGCACCCGAGGCGAATTCAAAGCACTGCGTCGATCGCATCGAGGTAGGCATCGGCCATTGCGGCAACCGTGTAGTGCTGTTGCATCCGTTCGAAGCCGCGCCGTCCCACCGATGGCAGCGCGGCGGGATCTGCCAGGATCTTGGCCAGCTGTTCTCGCCATCCCGACACCGACACCGGTTCGACGACGAACCCCGCCCTCCCGAAGTCCAGCATTTCCGGCACCGCGCAAACCGCCGACGCCGCAACCGGCACCGCCCGGGCCATCGCCTCGAGAATCACCAGCGGGAAGGCCTCGGAACGACTTGGGACACAAAGCAGATCGGCGTCGGCCAGTGCCGGACCGGGGCCCGCCGACCAGCCGCGCCACTGAACCCGATCGCCCAACTCGGCAGGAGTGCGCGCCTGCAAACGCTGCTGGTCGGGACCGTCACCGAAAACCGAAAGCCTCCATCGCATATCGGTGAGGCCGCCGAGCGCCTCGATCAATAGGTGCGGGTTCTTGTGCTCGACGATCCGCGAGAGCATCATCAGGTGCGGCGGCTCACCGGCGCCCCGGATCGTGGGGGCCGGGTCACCGGCCGCGGCGACGCCGTTGGGTGCGACGAATCGCCGTACCCCAAGCCGATGGTGCGCGGTCAGCATCTCCCAATGACGTTGCGCCAGCACAATAAACCCGTCGGCACGGCACATCGCCGCGGTCAGGGGCCGGGAGTAGATGGGCCCGTCGTCTTCCGGCGGAATGTGCGCGGCGACCAACCAGCGCCGGCTCTTGGCAGCTGCGCGCCACAGGGTGGCAAATCCGGTCTCGGTGTTGGTGTCGCCGCTGATGAGCACCGCCGGACCCGCCGGAACGTCGACGATCGGCGCCCACCAGGGCTGGCGGACCACCCGCACGCTGTGCGGAATCTCGTTGATCAGCGGGCCGAACCGCTGCACGCAGACAATGGTGACCGGATAGCCGCGGCGGTCCAACTCCGTTGCCAACAGCGCCTTTTGACGCTCGGCACCGCCGTACACCAGGCGGTTGGTGACGATCACGATCGCCGGCCGGCCCGTTCCGCGGCCGGCCGCAGCGCTGCTGCCGGCGGCGCGCTTCGATCGCTGCAGTCGCTCCGCCAGCTTGGTGGCGGCCAGGTAGACGTCCGCGTGGTGAACGCTGTGTTGATGTTCGAGAAGCAGCGCGGCATTGGTGCGCGCCAAGTCTTGGTTGCGGTCGTGTTCGGCAGCCGCGACGGCACCCTGGTGAGTCGAGCCGGTAACGTGCGCACCCGTGCCGGTTACCGGATTACCCCGGTCGGCGCCCACTTCGTCGGCCAGCAGAATGCGCCAACCCGCCGCGCGGGCCCGGTTTTGCCAGTCGGCTGCCTCGCCGTAGCAAAAGAACTCCTCGTCGAAACCGCCGATGGCATTCCATGCCGCGCGGCTGATCGCCAGACAGGTAGCTCCCAAACAGCCTTCGATGCTATGGGATTCGGGTGGCTGGCGGGCGTAGCGGGGCGAGATCGGCGTGCTGCGCAGCGTGTCGGAGTAGCCGGCAGCGGCAACCAGCGCCCGGATCAGGGTCTGGCCGCGAGTCGCGATATCCCACGGTGGCCGACCGGGTGCGGTGTCGTCACACACCAGCGGCGACACTGCCGCCACCCGAGGCCGGCGAAGCAATTCTCTGGTGCGGGTCAACGGTCCCCGCACCCGGGCATCAGCGTTGAGCAACAGCAGATCGGTGTCGCTCGGTGTGTGCGTCACCAGCGCATTGACGGCCGCGGCGAAGCCACGGTTCGCCGGTCCCGACACCCAGTGGACCGCCGGGTGGCCGGCGGCCAGTTCCTCGCGACCGGGGCATCCCCCGCCGCGGCTGTCATAGACATAGACGGGCAGCTCAGGCAAATGCTCGGCGACACTGTGAAGGCACCTCTCGAGGCCGTCGTGACTCTTGCAGGACACGATCAGCACCGCAAGTGACCGGTCCGACGGCAGCGTGGGCGGGTCGCCGACTGGGCGTTGCAGATATGCCCGGTCCAGTTCGCGGGTCATGCCGCTTCCCGTACCAGGCCCGCGGGACCGCGGAGGCCGTCGTCGCCGCAACCGCCGGAAGGATAACCGCAGCGACACCAGAGCAGCAGCGCGGCAACGACATTCGCTCTTGATACCGGCACCGTCAGTCCTCGGTGAGTGCCGTGCCCGGGTGGCGGTCGTTGACGATCCGGGCCGGATAGCCCGCGACGTCGACGTCGTTCGGCACCGATTTGGTGACCACCGCGCCCGGTCGGATGGCGACGCGGTTGCCGACGTCGGCGCCCAGCACCATCGCCATCGGCGAGATGAACACGTCGTCGCCGATGGTCGGGAAGTGGCCCGGACGCCCTTCTCCTATCGTCACCCCGTGATGAATCCGGCAATTCGCGCCGACCCGAGCTTTGTAGTGCACGACTATCAGGCCGGCGTGGGCGATCGACAGACCCGGACCAAAGACGTTGCGCGGGATGTCGAATCCGAGCCGTTCACCCAAGAACTTGGTTCGCAGCCGCAGATATGCGGCGACGACGTGTGCTGCCGGCGTCCGGGCAGTATTTGTCCAATACTCGGATTTGCGCAGCAGGCGCTGAAAATGGGCCGGGCGCTTCAGAATTCGGTGGCGGAGTCGCCAACGCTGCAGGCCGTGTGCTTTCAGGTCCGCTGCCAGGTATGCCCGCAGGTCCTCGCGAGTCCTGATCACGGGCACACCGTACTACACGGATCAATCAGGTGACCGGGCTTTACTTGTGGTACTGCCGGGCCCAGGCGTCCCGGTGATAGCGCGTCCGTATCACCGGCCGGACGCCCGGGGCACGCGCGGTCCGTTCTCACGGTCATGCCACCGGCTGATTGCGGCGTAACGAGCTCAGGGTCTGCCAGGTGACCGGGCCGAACGCTGCGCTGGTTGCCAGGTATGCGGCAGCGGCAGCACCCAGTACGAGAGCCACGTGCTGACCCGAAAGCAGCAGTGTCACCGCGACACTCGCCGCGGTCGGTAGCAGCAACCGCAGCAAGAACGTCACCGGCGTGCGGTAACCGCACTGACGGTGTAGGCACCAGCCGGCAATCATCATGTTGGCCAGCTCCGTGCACACCAGCGCGATGCCGGCGCCCACCGCGCCCAGCCGCCCGCCCAGGGCGAGGTTGAGCACGACGTTGAACGCGAGGGTGGCGACCGACAGCCAGAACCAGAACCGCTGGCGGTGGCTGGCGAACAGACCCTCGCCCAGGGTGGTGGTGACGAACCGCAACGCCACCGCGACGAAGAGCAACGCCAGCGTCGGCGTGCCGCGGCCAACGAATGCCTGGTTGCCGAACAACCTGATCAGCGGTCCGGCGAGTAACGCACCGACAACGGCGACCGGGACCGCCAGGAAATACATCAGTTCGACACTGCGGCGGATGAAGCCGGCAAATGCCGCGACATCGCGCGAAAACAGCCCGGTGGCCGTCGAGAGTGTGGACTTGAGGAAGAACACCGACACCACCAGGGTGTTGAGCGCGATCGAGGACGCCAGGCCGTAGACGCCTACCTCGGAATGGGTGTTCACCAAGGACAAGATCACGCCGTCGGCGCGCCAGTACAGGACGGTGATCATTGTCACGCCCATCGGAAAGAGGCTCTCCCGCAACAGATCCGCGGCCTCGCGCAGCGCGAAGCTGGGACGCAACGAAACATGCCGCGCGGCAGCGCTGCTCTGGATCAGCACCTGCAGGGTCGTGGGAATGAGCTGTACTACCGCGAACCAGATGACGTCGGCTCGTCCCGCTACCAGAAACGCGATCACGGCCAGCGTGGCCAACCGCCCGACGACGTCGGAGACCGCCACCGCGAAGAACCGCACAGTGGTCTGAAACACCGGCTCGAGCCGTGTCGTCATCGTCACGATGAGCAGTTGCGTCGACAACACCACGAGCATCACCCGCACTTGGTGGTCGCGGTACAGCAGCAATCCCGTTCCCGCCGCCAACGCCGCGAGCGGAACGCAATACAGCAGGGACAGCCCGTTGTAGATCCGGACCAGGCGCTCCAGATCGTCGCGGCCCGAGGTCACGCGACGCACGATCACCCGCCCGACACCAAGATCGACCAGGCTTGCCCACATTCCGATGAATGCGACCGCGATGGTGAGCTGGCCGTAGCGGTCGGGACCCAGGTAACGAGCGGTCATTGCCACCGAGACCACCGAGGCCAGCATCCCCAGCATCCGGCAGATCAGCTGGATCGAGAACGCGTGAGCCAACCGCGCGACCGGCACCGATGGAGCGACCGCACCGGGTGCCGTCGGCTCAGTCATGGCTCACGGCCACCTAGTATGCTCCGTGACCCGCCAAGACGGCTTTCACCGTCTTGGCGATGATCATGAGATCACCCGCCATCGACCAATTGTCGACGTACGACAGATCCAGCCGGACCGACTCTTCCCAGGTAAGTTCTGAGCGGCCGCTTACCTGCCATATTCCGGTAACGCCCGGCTTCACCAGGAGCCGCCGCTTCACATCACCGTTGTAGTTGTCGACTTCTCGGCTCAACGGAGGCCGCGGCCCGACCACGCTCATGTCCTGCTTGATGACATTGACGAATTGGGGGAGCTCGTCGATGCTGAATCTGCGGAGTAATCTGCCGACAGGCGTGACCCGGGGATCTTGACGCATCTTGAACAATATTCCACCGGCGCCCTGATTCATCGATAACAGGCGGCCGATTTGTGTGTCGGCGTCCACCTCCATTGTTCGGAGTTTAAGCATCATGAAGGGCTCGCCATTGATACCTATACGTTCGGAACGGTAGAAGACCGGTCCTTTGCTGGTCAGCTTGATCGCGATAGCAGATGCAATGAGAAGTGGCGATACCAGGATCAGCGCCGCCAGCGCGAAACAGAAGTCGAATGCCGGCTTTTGAAAGCGCTGGGCTCCGGTGTATAGCGGCTTTTCGACATGCAGCAGCGGGAATCCGGCGACCGGCCGCACGGTCAATCGCGCTTCCGCGATGTCCATCACCCCCGGCGACAACACCAGGTCCACGTCCATCGTCTCCAGCTGCCACATCAAGTTTCTGATCGCGTGCTCGCCGAGATGCTCGGTCTGAGTCACCACCACCGTGTCCGCACCGCAACCGTCAAGCGCTGCCACCGCATAGGATTCGTCTCCGAGAATCGGGACTTTGCGGCCTTCGACCGTCAGGGTTTCGCCGCGCGGCGGGCCATACCCGGGAATGCAGACACCGACGACGACGTAGCCGTCGAGTGGGTTACGGTCCAGTTCATGTGCCAGGCGTGAAAGTCCTTGGCGGTCTCCGATAGCCAGCGACATCGTCTGGTATTCGCCGTGGGCTCGCTTCCGGCGGATATACCTGCGCCAGCTGTTGCGGCTCGTCAGCAACCCCAGGGTGCCGACGGGAAGCGCCACCGCCAGATAGCCCCGGGCCAAGTCAATCTTGGCGAGAAGCGTCACCATCGCGATGATCCCGAATGTCCAAAATGACGCGCTGCTGATTCGCCGGTACTCGTCGATTCCCACGCCGATAACGTGCGGTGATCTCGTGTGGAATATCGCCAGAGAAGAAAGCCACAGCGCTGCGAAGAGAAAGGAGAACAGCGTCATCACCGGGCCCGGGTAACCCGACTTGTTCGGCGAATCGCCGAAGCGGACGTATTGGGCGAGCATGACCGAGCCGAAGACGATCACCGAGTCGGTGATCAGCAGCCGCTGTGAATACCGCTGCTGCCAGCGCCCGACTGTATTGCGATCGGGCGTGCGCACCGGAGCCAGACCTACCGGCGAATTGTCGGTTCGGCGGTGAAGTAACGGGATCACGCTGGCTCGCTTTCCCTTACACGGTTGCTGGTTCGGGCTGCGCCGCATCGCGGACGGCGCCGGTGATACCGGGGTGATCACGTGGCGGCGAGCCCACGCAGTACGCGCTGGGATAGCAGATCAGCTGCGCGCGCGCGGTACGGAGCACGGCGACAGGGCCCTGCAGCAAATAACGGCGGGCCAACCGCCGCGGCTCGCTGATCAACCGGTGCAACCATTCCAGCCCGAATTTCTGCATCCAACCCGGAGCCCGTTTGGTCTTGCCGGCCAGGAAGTCGATGGCACCGCCACAGGGCAGCAAAACCCGGGCACCCGTCGCGCAGCCGTACCGGTCAACCCACTGTTCTTGACGCGGCTTGCCGAGGCTGACTATCAGGATGTCGGTGCGCGCGGCGCGGATGGCCGCCGCCACCCGCTCAGAAAGCGATTCGATGTCATCTGCGTCCGGTGCCCACATCCCCGAAATGGCAAGCGCTGGACGACGTTTCCGCAAGAAGCGGGCAAGCAGGCGGTGGGTTTCGGCGCTGCCGCCAAAAAAGCCGACCCGCTGTCCGGTCTTTTCGGCCAGCGCCAACACGCTGGGAAGCAGGTCGGCCCCGGCGACCCGGGGCCACGGCTTGCCGGTGAGCAGTTGGCCCCGCCAGGCGATCGGCATGCCGTCGGCCAGTAACAGCCAGTCCAGCGGACCGGTGGGCGCCGGCATGACCCTGCGGAAGTGGTACAGGTGGTCGAGATTCACCGAGCCCACGGCCAGACTCGCTGTGGGTGAGGATTGCAGTCGCGACGCAATGATCGACAGCACGTCGCCGAACTCCCGGCGCTCGACTATGGTGCCGCCGATGATCATGCGCACACCGGTTCCCGGCAGCGTGTCCACGATCATGAGCCGACGCCCTGCTCGATGTCCTGCTCGATGCCTTGGCGGAGTACCGGATGCCGCCACGCAGAGCGATTCGGAGAACCTAGCCATTGACCGGCCATGTCAAGGCCTACGTGTATCCGGCAGCCGGCGGGCGGGTCATCACCGTGGGGACAATCCCGTATCGGGGTCCGACAGATCTGCCCGGACCGGTCAAACCGGTCCGCGGCGCCGCGCCCAATAGGCTTGGCGCCGCGTTGGCAGCATCAAGGCCGTTCGGCAACGCGGCGGCGGCGCCCATGTTCGCGGTCGGGATCACGCTGGTCCAGCTCGCCGGCACCGACAACGGGCCCAGCGAGGCCGCATTGCCCATGCTGCCCACCACGCCGGGACCCACGGACGCGATCAGACTTTCCCCCGAGCTGGCCGCACCCGCTGCCCCTTCTACCGCCGCTTTCGCAGCAGCAGCTGCCCCACTCGCCAAACCCTGTGCGGTTTGGGCGATTCCGAGGATGGACGACATCGAATACAGCGGGGTCGCCGCGGCGATGAAATAGCTGGGAAGTGCGTAGACCGGGACGGTTGCAAGGGTGGGCATCAGCGACGACAAGGAGCCTAGAAGGCCGGAGAGGGGTGATGCCAGCCCGTCCAGCATGGCCGGAACCGAGGACACGAGGCCGGCCAGCGATAGTTGCTCTGTTCCCGAGGCAGCTGCGGCCTGGGCGACGGCGGTGCTCTGTCCGGCCAGACCAACCGGATTGATGACCTCCGGGGGCGAGATCAACAGGGTCAGTTCACAAGCGGTCGCCGAATTTGCGGCATATTCATACATCGCCGCGGCGTCTTGCGCCCACATCATGCCGTATTCGGCTTCGGTGGCCGCGATCGCGGTCGAATTCTGACCGAAGAAGTTGGTGGCGACCAGTGCCGCCAGCAGAGCCCGGTTGGCTGCGACCACCGGCGGCGGCACCGTCATCATGAACGCAGCCTCATAGCCCTCGACGGCAAGCACGGCCTGACTGGCCGTTTCCGCCGCCCGCGCGGCGACCCCGGCCGTCCACGCCACATAGGGCCCGAGTGCCGACGCCATGGACAGTGATGCGGGGCCCAGCCAGCGTCCGCTGGTCAGTCCCGCGATCACCGACCGGTAATAACCTGCGGTCGAGTGCAATTCGGCGGCCAAGCTGTCCCACATCGCCGCGGCCGCCGCCAGCGATCCCGGGCCGGGGCCGGCATACATCCGTGCGGAGTTGATCTCCGGCGGTAAGGCACCGAAATCCATCACGTCAAACCCTGGCCGTAGCTAGGCTCCTGAGATGCGGCGAAGCGCAACCCCCTCGCGGCGGAGTCGGCGGGCGGCATTTCAGCTGCAGGAGCTCCTGAAGCCAGCTTTCCGCCCGTCATAGCGGAGCCCCGGTGGCGAATGACGTTCACTTCTCCCCTGACGCGTGCAGGCTGACGGATACGGAGCCGAGCTGCAGTGCTCGCTCGGACCGTCAGTATCCGGACTCGTTACCTACCCTCATTGGCGTAAAGATTTCAGCAGGCCAGTAAACTGACAGTCGTATGATAGCGGTTCTAACATCCAATCCGTATCGTTTTCGTCCGCTGAGCCACGGGTCGTTTTCGTCCGCTGAGCCACGGGGCAGCCCGCTTTCCCGGCTCGGCGTTCAGTAGCGCCTACTGGGCCGATCGCGGTGACCACACCGCCCACCCAAGCACCGCGACTGCACCCTGATGACCCTCATGAAGTCTTGGCCGGGTCCGGGTGCGATGGCACTACGGGTGCGACGGGCTCCAATCTCGCGGCAGGTCCCCCGCATCGAGCGGCGTGCTCAGAAAAACGGATTGCTGTTCGAGTACCGCTTCGCCTCTTCGGGGCGCGGGCCGTAACGCCGGATGTACTCCTCGTGCATCTTCGCGTCTTTCTTCCGCTTGATCGCATCAACCAGGTTCGGGTCCAACCCATGCTGGGCCAGGCGGTGCCGCCGCCACACCTTGTTCAGCGCGAGCGAGATCAGCAACGCCCAAATGTAGATCGGTAGCGTCATCTCTAGATGCACGTACAGCGAGGCGGGCAGTAGCCAGAACGGTGCCAGTACCAGCAGCGGCGGTATCGCCGTCAGGAGCATGAACCGGCGGACCGCTCCCTTGCCGGCCAGATCCCGTGCGACCCAACTTCGCATCGAGTCGGGCAGGCGTCGAAGGCCGTACGAATACGCGAGGTATTGCAGGAAATTGGGTCGCCCAGCCGCCGGAGAAGTCATCGCCGCTCCCCGTGGTTCGGTCGTTCCCGTGTATACCCGTGCATACCCGCAAGCGTTCGGTCTGGCCGTCGCACCGCCGGGGACGGTGCTTGCCAACGATGATCCGCTCCAGAAGCAGGCGGGGCAATCGCGAGCAGCGGCTCAACTGGGGCGACCGCATCGGCCGGACGCACCCGGGCCTGGGGCCGCCGCTACCCGTCGCTGTTGGAATCCCTTAACTGCAAAACACTTTCATCCCGCGGGCGTTTCGCGGCCATTCGCGGACCGTGCGGGCGACCGGTCACGGATGTGCGGCGAGATACGTTTCGTTGCTCAGACCAGCGGTCAGTTCCTCGACGTCGAACGGCCGGCGCAGCCGGGCGCGGAGCTTCTGCGGGTCGACAAGGAGCCGGACTTCGGCGGTTTGCTCGGCAAACAGCCGACCGATGAGTGGGTAGATCCGCCGCATGACCGCGCGCTCGGCGGGTGTGCAGCGTGACGCGCAATAGCCGACATGGCCTATCTCGTCGGTCAGGATTTCGCTGTAGAGCAGTTCGATTCGCCCGGCGACGTCGGGTTCGTCGGCGAACAGTTCGATGCCGACGCGGCGCAGTTCGTCGAACACGATGCAGCCGGCCATCTCCGCGGCCCCGACGAATACGAAGCCCAACCTTTCCGGCAGGAACACGCCTGCCTTGACGAGCTGTCGCATAAGAAACGGCGGAGCGGCCACCTGGAATGGCAGATCGAAAATGTCCAACGCGTATGCCAGCAACCGGGTGTGGTAGTGCTCTTCGAGTTCCACATATACCCGCTCGGGCGCCACATCCTCAGCGCTGTTGCGCCCGTAGGTTTCGCCAAGTCCCACGCCGAAGCGTTCTGCCTGATTGAGCTTCGCCGTGGCCAGCAGGAACAGCATTTTTGGGTCCAGCCCCGGTTCGGGTCGCCGCCGGCGCAGGTTACGAAGAAACGTCGATCGGTCCGCCGGACGGGCCGACCGCACCGGGTGTGCCTCGAGGTCTTTGATGAACTCTTCCCGATTGGTCAGGCGCCGGTTGAGCAGGTCCGCTTCGCCGTCGCGCCGCGCCAGGAAGTCCCTGTAGCCATCGATACCGGTTGTCTTCATCGTGTCTCCATCCCTTTGACAATCGTGGTTACGTACCGGCTCAACGCGGCATCCGCTGTCGGAGAATGGTGTACACCGGTGGCAAGGAGGGCGTAGAGCCCGGTCAAGAAGAACACCGCGAGGTCGCGCGCGTCCGCATCCGGCGTGACCTGCCCCGCGTCCTGCGCCCGGCTGATCGCGGCGATCAAGAACTCCGCAAGCGGGTGCCGGCTCAACTCGTCCTCGCCCGGGCGCGTCGATGAGAAGTGCAAACCCAGCATGTCCCGGAAAACCACTGTCCCCAGCCGACGTTCAGCCTCCTGCACGTGGTGCACCAACAGGGAAAGCACCGATATCAGATCGCCGGCCTCGGCCCGGGCGCCGACGAGTTCGGCGACGATCCGGGTCTCCTCGTTTCGCTCCAACTCGACCAGCACTTGTTCCTTGGTGGGGAAGTGGAAGTAGAACGTCCCCCTTACCACCCCTGCCGTCGCGGCGATGGAGCTGACGTCGGCGCCGGCTATTCCGTTGCGCCCGATCTCCGCCAACGCGGCGTCGAACAGACGTGCCCGTGTTTCGAGCCGTCGAGCCTCTCGGATGCCGGCCGGTGATTCCGCCGCGGTGCTGTCCTGTGGTGACCGCACCGGCACACCGTACGTCCATTCACTGGCACCCGTCAATGACGGTCGTCAGCGAATGTGCGGAGTCGTCACCGCCGTCACCGTCAAGGTCAACGCTTGGGCAGGCCGGGACGCCATGACGACCCGTTCGCAGCCGAAAAACCTGCCAGGTCAGCAAGGCCACCGAGAGCACGGTGCCAACCAGGCCGAGCACGAATCCGGCGACGCTCACCGTGGCACGCTGCAGGGGTCGATCATGAGCGTGAAGGCTACTGCCCACCGGGTGTTCGAAGTCGAAGGGCGGCGGAGTCCGGTGAGGCCGCACAGTGACGCCAGCCAGGTTGTCGCGGGGCCTTCGATAACGGTAATGCGTTGCGGCGGAGGCGATCCGGCGGCCAAGTCTGATGAAGTTCCAAATTTCGACTGAACATTTGCTAAGACCGCGTTTCGCGAGCGGTGCCGCCTACTGCCGCGGCCCTAAAGTCGGGGCATGAGCACCAAGTACTACCTGCAGAAAGTGCCCGTCGAATCGGTGGAACCGGGCTTTTCGTTGGCCGTTGAGCACGACGGCGACTATCACCTGTTCCAGGTCGACTGCACGCAAATGTCGCGGCGCAGCGGCCAACCGGTGATGATCAGGCTCGCCTCGGAGCCAGTTGACGGCGGCGATCCGTGGATCGTGGAGTACGAAGCGGGTACGCCGGTGGTCCGGCTCCTCGGTGTCTGCGAGCCCGCCTCGTAGCTCGCTTCAGCACGGACCGCTAGGAATTCCGCGGGCGGGTGTCGTCTCCTGCGTGGGCATTACCTGAGGGAAGGGCACCCGATACGGAGGAGTGACCTTCGCGAAAGTTGCGACGGTGTCTGGAACGCATTGCACCTGCGGCGGAATGGCCTGCAATGCGGGGTGGTCCAAGTTCGGTGGCGCTGGGTTGGGCGGGACGGCGAAGTTGAACGTCGACGTCATATCGCCGGTCACGCTTCGTCGCCAGGCACTCAGGTTGGGGACCGGCACACCGAACCGCTTCTCGAGCAACCGCAGCTGCGAGGTGTGGTCGAAGGTGTCATGCACCATCAGCGGGCCACGGCTGTAGGGAGAGATGACGAAGCAGGGCACGCGATAACCCAGACCGATCGGCCCGCGGATGCCGCCCGAACCCGTGACCGCGTCGATATCGGGCACCGTGACGTACTCGCCGGGAGTTCCCGGTGGCGCAGTGGGCGGTGTCACGTGGTCAAAGAAGCCCCCGTTCTCGTCGAAGCTGACGATCAACGCGGTCTTTTCCCACACCTGGGGATTGGACAGCAAGATGCGGAGGATATTCACGATCGCGGTGCCGCCGACGGCCGGTGTTATCGGTAGTCCGGGATGCTCGGACACCTGAAACCCGGGCAGCACCCACGAAACCTGGGGCAGCCTGTTGGCTGCGACGTCGGCGACGAAGTCCAAGGGATAAGTCGGGGCGATGCCGTTGCGGGCAATGTTGGAACGCGGATCCTGAGCCTGCTTGAAGTCAACGAGCATGCCGTTGTAACCGATGACCGTGTTGTTGAGCGCTCCCAGAAGCTTGTTTTGGTACACCTTCCAACTGATGCCGGCATCGCTGAGGTTGTCCGGCATGGTGCGCCAACTGAATTGGGCTTGCGGTTGGATAGTGGGGTCTACCAGCAGCGGACCGCCCGCAACGCCGTCGGGGTCGATCCAGGCGCTTATCCAGTACAGCCGGTTGGGCGAAGTTCCGCCCAGCAGCGAACAGTAATAGCCATCACAGATGGTGAAGGTGTCAGCCAGCATGTAGTGGATCGGTTGGTCTCGGCGGGTGTAATAACCCATCGACACCGGGACATTGCCCTGCAGCGTTTGTTGTTGCGCCTGCGCTGGCAACCAATTGTCGTTGGCGCCGTTGTTCCAGGACTGGTGGATGGTGATCCATTGGTGGGCGGGGTCGTTCACGCACGCGCCATTGAGGACCGGGCCCCTGGTGGTGTCAAAACGGTACGGGATGGTCACGCCGGCGGGGTCAATCGACTGGGTCTGCGGGTTCCAGCCTTTTTGCTGGAATGCTGGCGAAGGCGTGTCGAATCCATTGACGCCCGACAGCGTGCCGAAGAAGTGATCGAATGACCGGTTCTCCTGCAACATCAACACGAAGTGCTCGATATCGGTCAAATGGCCGGAGCAAGGGCCGGCCCCGTAAGCCCTTTCGATCACCGGGCCAGCCAACGACATCAACGCCCCGGCGCTGCCTGCGGCGGCGATTCTAGCCATGAACTCCCGCCGCGACATCCCATCGACTGGGTGCTTACTCACCACCGTGTCCTTCCCGCATACATTGCGGTTCAGGGTAGATTTGCGGCGACGATTCACCACGACGCGAATCCGGTGTGTCGTGCGCCGGTTTTTTGGCGTTGTTCGCCAAAAGCAGTGCGTCGTTTTCGAAACGGGCGAGCCTTCCTGGAATTCCGGGCACACACTGGCCGCGGCTTTCGGGGTTGTGGCGCCGGTTGGATTAACCGAAGATGTTGCGCCGCAGGGTTTTCCATTCGCCCAGTCAAAGGTTTGCGCGCCGATCAAATCACCCGAGCATCCACGGATCGGTGCTCACCGGGGCTTGGTGGCCGCGACGAACTGCACCGCCCGCTGTGTCTGCTGCTCGATGTCGACCAGACCGGCCGAGGAGAACAGGTCGACGAAGCTGCGTCGGTCGAACATGGCAAGCCCGATCAGATTGGCTGTTGCGGTCAGCGCCTTACGGACTGGCGCCGCTTGCCCGGAATAGCTGGTGAGGATCGCGATCCGGCCGCCGGGCCGCAGTACCCGCAGCATTTCGCGGGTGATGTCGAACGGTTCGGGCATCAGGTACAGCGCGCCGAAACAGCAGACCGCATCGAATGTTTCGTCGTCGAACGGCAACAC
Organism: Mycobacterium innocens; assembly: GCF_900566055.1. Lineage (GTDB taxonomy): Bacteria > Actinomycetota > Actinomycetes > Mycobacteriales > Mycobacteriaceae > Mycobacterium > Mycobacterium innocens. Next base: position 57,687 of record NZ_UPHQ01000224.1, on the reverse strand, counting down.
GCGGGCGTCGCCGCGGACGTAACAGGTCTGCGGCCCGTCGTTGTCCACCACGGCACGAGTCAGCATCGGTTCGGAAATGTCGAACCCCACCGCGAGAGCCCCGGCCGGCAGACAGCGGGCCAGCGGTGCGGTGAAATTCCCCGGGCCACACGCTACATCGAGCAACCGGTGAGCAGTCGAAAGGCGCAACGCCGCGGCGGCACGCCGCTGCTCGGCCCGGGCGGTGATACCGCTGGCGAGGTAGAAGGACGTCGGACGCCACAACCGCTCGTACACGGTCGCGACCAACCGGCTGTTCATCGCCCGCTGCGCAAACGTCGGAACCGGCGAACTCGTCGATTCGCCCAACACGTCGAGGAAGCCGTGCCGCAGCACGGCGGCCGTATTGAGCAGACCACGGGTCGACTCGCGCGGATCCTGGCTGGTGTTCATCGCAGGTCTGGTCCAAGAGGCCGGGGTTTAATTGTCTGGTGTCAGGCTAATCTGCGCCGTGCGGTGTTGCTGCAGCGGCAGCCGACGCCATAGCCTGGGGCGGATCGGGCCGCGAGCCGGGCTTGGCGCCGTGGCGGATTGGACGGGATGGCCGAATTGACCGGCGCTAGGACAGCAGAGCTCGCCGGAATGGACATCTTCGCGGGATGTCCGGCCGATGACCTGCTGCCACTGGCTGCCCGCCTGGCTCCGCTGCGTTCCCCGGCCGGCCAGGTCCTGATGCGGCAGGGTGAACAGGCGGTGTCCTTTCTGCTCATCTCGTCGGGTAGTGCCGAGGTCATCCATGTCGGCGACGACGGTGCGGTGATCGTCGAGCAGGCGCTGCCGGGCATGATCGTCGGGGAAATTGCCTTGTTGCGGGACATCCCGCGGACAGCGACGGTCACCACCGTCGAGCCGCTGAGCGGTTGGATCGGTGGCAGCGACGCCCTGGACCGGATGGTCAACATCCCCGGGATCATGGAGCGGCTGGTGCGCACGGTCCGCCAGCGCCTGGCCGCGTTCATCACCCCCGTCCCGGTACGGATTCGCGACGGAACCCAACTGCTGCTGCGCCCGGTGCTGCCCGGCGACAGCGAACGCACCGTACACGGGCACATCCACTTCTCCGGCGAGACGATCTATCGGCGGTTCATGTCGGCCCGGGTTCCTGACGCGGCGATGATGCACTACCTGTCCGAGGTGGACTACGTCGACCACTTCGTGTGGGTGATGATCGACGGCATCGACCCCGTGGCCGACGCGCGTTTCATCCGTGACGAACATGATCCGACGGTCGCCGAAATCGCGTTTACCGTCGCCGATGCCTATCAGGGCAGGGGGATCGGCAGCTTTCTGATCGGCGCGCTGTCCGTCGCCGCCCGCGTCGGCGGCGTCGAGAGGTTCTCCGCGCGGATGCTTTCGGACAACGTGCCGATGCGCACCATCATGGACCGCCACGGCGCGATCTGGCAGCGCGAGGACATCGGGGTCATCACCACGGTCATCGACGTGCCCGGCCCGCGTGATCTGGGCTTCGGGCGCGAGCTGGCCGAGCAGATCAGGAGAGTGGCCCGCCAGGTAATCGAGGCCGTGAGCTGAGGGCCGGCGACCATGCGGCCGTTGTGGATTGGCGTGATGGCGACGGCGCTGGCGGCTGCCTGTGCGCAATCGCCGGCGCCGGTGACCGCGCCGACCCCTACCTCGCCGTCGGCTCATCGCGGGACCGTCAACCCGGCCAACATCAAAAGAATCAGCCGTGAGCTGCCGCCAGGTTACGAAGTGACCAGGGACATTCCCGCGGCGGCGTCACCGCGACTGATTTTCGGTCTCGGCGCCAACGCGACCGCCCAGCCCGCACCATGCGCGACCCTCGCCGACCCCGGCGACGGCCGCGACCAGTCCGCGCGGGGGGTGTCCGGGTCGGGGGAGGGCGGCATCGTGGACGCCGTCGTGGTGGCCGTGCGGCCGGGGCCGGTGGTGCCGGGAAGCGACCTGGTTGCCGGCTGTGGGCAGTGGACGATGTCGGACGGACACACCACCGCCGGCATCCGTCTCATCGACCCGCCGCGCATCGACGGCGCGCAAACCCTCGGCATGGTGGCCGACGTCCGCACATCCGTGGAGTCTGGCACCGAAATCGATTCGCGCACCTATACTTTCGTCGCCTACCTGGGCGACTACTACGCGTTCACCACGCTGACCACCGACCCCGGGTCCATACTTCCGCCGCTGCCACCGCGGTTCGCCGCCGATCTGCTGGTCAAAACGGTGTCGACGTTACGGGGCTGAGCAACCGCATTGGGTAGGGTGGCCACGATGTCGAAGGTGGTGCTGGCGCTGGCAGCGGGGTGCCTGCTCGTCGGTTGTTCGCCGGGCTCCTCCCAGTCGCCGAAGGCCGACATCGCCAAGGTCATCGACGTGAAGTCCGGCTTCGGACCGGGGTTCACGGTCAACGACGTCCCGCCGAGGGCAATCGATCCACAGTTCTTCGCGGCCCGCAAGCTGCCCGACGGCCTGAGTTTCGATCCGGCGAACTGCGCGAAAGCGGCCGTGGGCCCACAGATGCCTCCCGGTGTGCAGGGCAATATGGCCGCGGTAACAGCCGAGGGCGACGGGAACCGATTCGTGGTGATCGCGGTGGAGACCTCACAACAGCTACCGTTCAACGACCCGGGCAAAGAATGCGGCAGGATCGCCTTCTCCGGCGCACAGGTGCGAGGCGGCATCGAGGTGGTTGCCGCGCCGCACATCGACGGCGCCCAGACACTGGGCGTGCATCGCGTGCTGCAGGCGCTGGTCGACGGGTCGACCCGCACCGGCGAACTTTACGACTACTCCGCGCAGTTCGGTTACTACCAGGTCAACGTGATCGCCAATCCGCTGGTGATTCCGAATCAGCCGGTTGCGCCGGTCGATGTCCAGCGTGCCCGCGACCTGCTGGTCAAGGCGGTGGTCGCGATCCGGGGTTGACAGCGGCCGCTAGCTGCTAGCGCACGTCGCGGGGCCGGAACTGGATGCTGACCCGCGGACCGGTCGGCGCTGACGTCTTGGGCACCGCATGCTCCCAGGTGCGTTGACACGATCCGCCCATCACCAGCAGGTCGCCGTGCGCCAGCGGGAAGCGCAACGAGGTTCCGCCGCCGCGCGGGCGCAGCGCGAAGACCCGGGTCGCGCCGAGGCTGACGATCGCCACCATGGTGTCCTCGGTGCTGCTGCGGCCAATGGTGTCGCCGTGCCAGGCGACGCTGTCGGAGCCGTCCCGGTAGTAGCACAGCCCGACGGTGGTGAACGGCTCACCCAGTTCACCGCCGTAGATGTCGTTGAGGCGCCGGCGAATCCGCGCGAGTTGCGGATGCGGCGGGTTCTCGACCGTCAGGTCGTGAAAACTCACCAGCCGCGGCACGTCGACCACCCGGTCGTACATCTGGCGCCGTTCGGAGCGCCACGGCACCGTGCTCAGCAGCGCCGCCAGCAGGTCGTCGCCACCGTGCAGCCAGCCCACGCGGATGTCGATGAAGGCGCCGTTGCCGAGTTGTCTTCGCTCGTTGTGTTCGAACAGCGAGCCCTGAACCGCGAACGCCACGACCGCAAGTTTATCGCACACCAGTTCGAGGAGTGGGTGTGCGACGCCTGCCGGCTGGCCGCGGCTACGGTTTGATGCTGTGGGCGTCGAGTTGGGATCCAATTCCGAGGTGGGCACGCTACGCGTCGCCATCCTGCACCGCCCCGGCACCGAACTGCGCCGGCTTACCCCGCGTAACAGCGACCAGCTTTTGTTCGACGGGCTGCCCTGGGTGTCGCGCGCGCAGGAGGAGCATGACGAGTTCGCCGAACTGCTGCGCGCGCGGGGGGTGGAGGTGTTGCTGCTGTCGCAGCTGCTGACCGAGGCGCTGGACAGCGGGGCCGCCAGGATGCAGGGTGTCGCCGCCGCGGTTGACGCGCGCCGTCTCGGATTGCCACTGGCGCAACAGCTTTCGGCATATTTACGTAGTCTGAACCCGGTCCGGCTGGCGCATATGCTGACCGCCGGGATGACGTTCAACGAGCTGCCGTCCGATATCCGGACCGACGTGTCGCTGGTGGTCCGCATGCACCATGGCGGGGATTTCGTCATCGAGCCACTACCGAACCTGGTGTTCACCCGCGACTCGTCGATCTGGATCGGTCCGCGGGTGGTCATCCCGTCGCTGGCGCTGCGGGCGCGGGTTCGTGAGGCATCGTTGACCGACATCATCTATGCCCATCACCCGCGGTTCACCGGGGTGCGGCGGGCCTACGAATCACGCACCGCTCCCGTCGAGGGTGGCGACGTGCTGTTGCTGGCCCCCGGTGTGGTCGCCGTCGGGGTCGGCGAGCGTACCAGCCCGGCCGGCGCGGAAGCCTTGGCGCGCAGCCTGTTCGACGACGACCTTGCGCACACCGTGCTCGCGGTGCCGATTGCTCAGAAGCGTGCGCAAATGCATCTGGACACCGTGTGCACCATGGTGGACGTCGACACCGTGGTGATGTATGCCGCCGTCGTCGACAACCTCTCGGCGTTCACCATCCAGCGTTCGCCCAATGGCGTGGCGATCAGCGATGCGGCCCCATTTGTACGGGCTGCTTCCGACGCGATGGGCATCGACAAGCTGCGAGTCATCGACACCGGCCTGGACCCCGTCGTCGCCGAACGCGAACAATGGGACGACGGCAACAACACCTTGGCACTGGCACCGGGTGTCGTCGTCGCCTACGAGCGCAACGCGCAGACCAACGCCCGGTTGGAGGCGGCCGGTATCGAGGTGCTGACCATCGCGGGCTCGGAGCTGGGTACCGGCCGGGGCGGGCCGCGTTGCATGTCCTGCCCGGCCGCCCGCGACCCGCTTTAGCCCATGCGCCGAGATTGCCGCCATGGTCGTGGTCGGTGTATGGCTCACAGCCGTTGCGGCAATCTCGACGAGCGGCGGGCCAACGCGTCACGAACGCGCTTGACGACGAGTTCGGCGCTGTCCTCATTGATCACCTTGATCACCTGCCAGCCAAGACCATTGAGCACCTCAGCTCGGTGAATGTCTTTCACATACTGTCTGCGTTCGCGTCGGTGTTGGTCGCCGTCGTATTCGAGGGCCACCATCGGCTCTTCCCAGCCCATATCGAGGTAGCACACGAGCTGGCCATCGGTCACTCGGATCTGCGTGGCAGGCTTGGGCAGTCCGGCGTCGACGAGCACGAGTCGCAGCCAGGTTTCTTTCGGCGATTGCGCGCCGCTATCCATCAGAGACAATGCTTTTCGGCAGTCGCGGATACCCCTGGCTCCTTGGTATCGGTCAAACAATGGCGTGACATCGGTCGCCTTGAGGCCGGTCACCGCGGCGAGTGCGTCGAGATGAGCAACGGCCATGCCACGCGGCAAGTGCCGGCCCAGATCGAAGGCCGTACGTGCCGCATTCGTTACGCGCAGGCCGGCCACTTCGACGACGTCGTCCGCGCTGAAGCGTTCCCGGCGAACGATGACGCCCGGCGGTGGATGGTTGAACGGGCCTAACAACTCGACGGGGGTGAAGTCATCGACCCATCTCGCCCCGTGGAGAGCGGCGGCAGCGCGGCCGGCGATCACCCCCCGGCGCCCGGACCACAACCAAGCCGCGCGGATGTCGTCACGCAACGTTCGAGGCGCGTCCTTCGGCACATAGACGCCGCGATGGATTCGCCGGTAGTTCCAACGCAATTGGCCTCGGGTGAGTGCGCCGTCCGCTATCGCTTCGCTTGCGAGAAAGACCTTTGCCACGCGCCGATGATGCGCTCAGCGACCGACAGCGTCGCCGAGATTGCCGCCTGGGGCACTTCCCGCTTGCGGGGGAGGTCGCGGATGGTGGCCCAACCACAGCCGTAGCGGCAATGTGGGCGTCAACGGGCGCGGACATTGTCGTCGAGATTGCCGCCAGGGTCGTGCGGACGCCCCAACCACAGCCATGACGGCAATCTCGGCGCAATCCGAAGCCGTCACCGCCAGCTGGGCAGCCAGATCTCCATGTTCCAGGTCTGCTGTGAGATCGGCAGCCCGGTGAGTATCGGGAACAGCCAGGCGAAGTTGGTCACCACCAAAGCCACATAGCAGCTCACCACGATCATCCCCAGGGTACGGCGCTCCGCGCCCTGACCAGATTGGTAGAGGATGTCGCCGAGAATCAACGCGATTGCCATCACCAGAAACGGCGCCATGGTCGCCGCGTAGAAGAAGTACATCTGCCGGTCGATGTCGGCGAACCACGGCAGCCAGCCGGCGCAGTAGCCGACCAACACCACCGCATACCGCCAGTCTCGCCGGACGAACATCCGCCAGGCGGCATACAAGAGGACCGGCACCGCCAGCCACCACATAGCCGGCGTGCCGACCAGCAGCTCGGCACTGACGCACGACTGGCCACCGCAGCCCGGCACGTTCTGTTGGTCGATGGCATACAGCACCGGCCGCAACGACATCGGCCAACTCCACGGCTTGGACTCCCACGGGTGATGGTTGCCGGCCGAGTTCGTCAGCGTCGCATGGAAGTGGAATGCCTTGGCGGTGTAGTACCACAGCGAGCGAACGGCGTCGGGCAGCGGGATGACGCTGTCCGGGCCGATCGTCAGGCCAACTTGGTGGCGGTCGATCGCGGTCTCGGAGGCGAACCAGCCGGCGTAGCTGGCCAGGTAGACCGCGAACGGGATAGCCGCCAGCGCATAGCCGGTAGGCAACAGATCGCGCCGCAGCGTCCCCAACCACGGCCGCGGCACCTGGTACTGCCGGCGTGCCGCCACGTCGAACGCCAACGACATCGCGCCGAAGAACGCGATGAAGTACAGACCGGACCACTTGGTTGCGAAGGCCAATCCGAGCAGCACCCCTGCGCCGAACCGCCACCAGCGCACCCCCAGCCGTGGTCCCCACACCGTCTCGGCGACCCGGTTCTCGGTCATGGCGATGTGCATGCGTTGGCGAACCTGATCGCGGTCGACGATGAGGGCGCCGAAAGCCGCGACCACGAAGAAGGTCAGGAAGCCGTCCAGCAGCGCGGTGCGCGCGGCGACAAAGCTGACCCCGTCACAGGTCAGCAGCACTCCGGCGATGCCCCCGACCAGGGTCGAGCGGGCGATCCGCCGGACGACCCGGGTCACCAGCCCCACCAGGATGATGCCCAGCACCGCGCCGCTGAACCGCCACCCGAACCCGTTGTAACCGAACAGGGCCTCGCCGATCGCGATCATCTGCTTGCCGACCGGGGGATGGACGACCAGGCCGAACCCGGGATTGTCTTCGACGCCGTGGTTGTGCAACACCTGCCAGGCCTGGGGGGCGTAGTGCTTCTCGTCGAAGATCGGAGTGCCGGCATCGGTCGGCGAGCCGAGGTTCAAAAACCGGGTCACCGCGGCGAGCAGCGTGATCACGGCGGTGACAATCCAGCCGCGCATCCGGTCCACCGGCCCGAAATCCGCGATCGGTACCAGCGGCGCGGGGCTGATGACGGGTGCCGCACGCTCCTCGGCCAGGCCGGAAGTTTGTTGGGGCGGGGCGGTCATCAGCTCGATCGTAGGCTGTCCGTCATGAGTTCCGGCCGCCTGTTGCTCGGCGCCACTCCGTTGGGCCAGCCCGCGGATGCGTCGCCACGCCTGATCGACGCGTTGGCGGGCGCCGACGTGGTGGCGGCCGAGGACACCCGACGGGTGAAAACGTTGGCCAGGGCGCTTAACGTCGAGATCAGCGGGCGGGTGGTGAGCCTGTTCGACCGGGTCGAGGCGTTGCGGGTGACGGCGCTGGTTGACGCGATGCGAGCCGGCGCCACGGTGCTGGTGGTCAGCGACGCCGGATTGCCGGTGATCAACGATCCGGGATATCGACTGGTCGCGGCCTGTATCGATGCCGGGATTACGGTGACCTGCTTGCCCGGGCCGTCGGCGGTGACCACTGCGCTGGTGGTGTCCGGTCTGCCGTCGGACAAGTTCTGCTTCGAGGGGTTCGCCCCCCGCAAAGGCGCTGCGCGGCGGGCGTGGCTGGCCTCGCTGGCCGACGAGCAGCGCACCTGCGTGTTCTTCGAATCCCCGAGACGGTTGGCCGCGTGTCTGCGCGATGCCGTCGAACAGCTCGGCGGGGCGCGTCCGGCCGCGGTCTGCCGGGAGCTGACCAAGGTGCATGAGGAAGTGGTGCGGGGATCTCTTGACGAGTTGGCGGACTGGGCGACCGGCGGCGTGCTCGGTGAGATCACCGTGGTACTCGCCGGCGCCGGCGCGACCCCGTACGCCGACCTGCCGTCGCTGGTCGGGGAGGTCGAGAACCTGGTCGCGGCCGGTATCCGAGTCAAGGACGCTTGCAGCCAGGTGGCCGCGGCGCATCAGGGCGTGCGTTCACGTCAGCTCTACGATGCGGTCCTGCTGGCCCGCCGCGAAACCGGCGCGGCGCCTTAGAAAAACTTCGCGACCGGTAGGTCCCGGTCCGGGTCAGGGTGTGCAGGAACTCCCGATGGGACCGATTGTCGGGGTGCACAACTGCGGGTGCGGGGGAATGGGGGGCCCCTGGATGGTCGGCAGCTGTGGCGGCGGAGGCAACGCCGGAGCCGGCAGCGCCGGCAGACCACCCGGCAACGCCGGAGCCGGCAGCGCCGGCAGACCACCCGGCAGCGCCGGAGCCGGCAGCGCCGGCAGACCACCCGGCAGGCCGCCGGCGGCCAGTGCGGGCAGTGCCGCGGCCAGCATCGCCGGATCAACCGCCGGAAGGCCTCCCGGCAGACCTGCGGCCAGTGCGGGCAGCGCCGCGGCCAGCATTGCCGGATCCACGCCCGGCAGTGCCGGCAGACCGGCCTGCAGCCCGGGCAGAGCGGTCGCCAGCTGCGGCAAACCACCGGCTGCTAGTGCGACCACATCCGTGGGCGACACTCCGGGCAGACCGGGCAGGCCGGCGGCCGCCAGCCCCAGCAGATTCGTCGGCGACACTCCAGGCAGACTCGGCAAGCTCAGATTTGGCAGACCGCCCACCCCCGCCAGCGCGATCAGGCCCGCCGGCGACACCCCCGGCAGAGCCTGCAGGCCGGGCAGACTCAAAGTCGGCAAACCGGCCGAGGGTAGCCCCGAGGGGAACAGCATGGAGCCGATCGTGTTGGCGGTTGCGTTGAGTTGCGGCAGGATGCCCGAGGACTGCAAGGCGTTGTAGGCGAGCACCACATACGTGACCGCCAGCGCGCTGGACGTCGCGACGCCCGCGACGGTGCCTCCGATCCCCAGGATGCCGTTCACGATCGAGGTGGCCGTACCGACCGCGGCAGGCCCGTTGGCCAGGTTCGGTACCCCGGGCAGGCCGATGCCGGGGATTCCGATGCCGGGGATTCCGATGCCGGGGATTCCGAGGTACGGCGTGCCGATGTCAGGCAGGCCCGGGCCCGGTGGAAGGGCCGCGTTCGGCAACGGAGGGGCGGCCGGCAGCGCGGCCGGACCCAAGTCGGTGACACCAGGCAGTCCCGGGCCCACCGGCGAGGCGACTCCGGGCACCGCGCGGGCGGCCTCCGGCGCGGCACGCGGCGCCAATACGGGGGTCAGCGCATCCGTCGGTAACTGCGCCGGCGCCGCCTGGGCGGGTTTGCCCGGCTGTGCACTGGTCCCGGGCATCAGCACGGAGGCCAGGCGGTCGCATTGCTGGCCGGCGGCACACGTGCCTTGGTTTGGGGTGCGCATCGGCCCGCTCATCGTCAGCGGCGCAACCGCCAGCGTCCCCCCCACCATGGCCGCGGCCGCAACGCCGACGACACCGACTCTCATGACGGACCCCTCTCGCATTCGACCACGCGATACGCGCGGGTCGCCGATTAGGAGCTTAGGCGCACCAGGCGTGCCATGTGGGCGTTACGCGAAATTCCGCCGAGCCGCACCTCGCCACAGTTTGCTGACTAGCCGACCCGAGTGGCGGTGGCCGGGACCGCCATCCCGATGATGGGTGCGGCCTTGTGCAGGCATTCCTGCCACTCGGCGTCGGGGTCGGAGTCCGCGGTGATCCCGCCGCCAACGCCCAGGACGGCGTTGCCCGCGGTGTCGAATTCCACGGTGCGGATCGCGACGTTGAGCTCGGAACCGGCAACTGGTGACGCGAAACCAACTGTGCCGCAATATATTCCGCGATGACGCTGCTCCCACTGTGAAATCAGTTGGCGGGCTCGCAGTTTGGGCGTTCCAGTAACCGACGCCGGCGGGAAGGCGGCGTCCAGCAGCGCCGACATCGGCAACTCGGCCGGAACCCGGGCCGCCACGGTGGACACCAGGTGCCATACGCCCGGCGCCCGGCGCACCACCAGTAGCTCGGGCACGGTGACCGTGCCGGTAATGGCCACTCGGCCAAGGTCGTTGCGGACCAAGTCCACGATCATGATGTTCTCGGCCACTTCTTTGGGTGACGCCCGCAGCGCCGACGGCCAGGCCTCCAGCGGCAGCGTGCCCTTGATCGGGCTGGAGGCCACGACGGTGCCGTGGCGCCGCAGGAAAAGTTCCGGGGACAGCGATGCCACCGCGCCCCACGGGCCGCCGACATAGGCTGCCCGGGACGGGGAGGTGCGGGCAGCGTCGACGAAGTCGATGAAGAAGTCCAGCGCGGACCCGCTGACGGTCCCGGTGAACTGCGTGCACACGCAGGCCTGGTAGACCTCGCCGGCGGTGATCGCCGCCAGGCAGGCGAGCACCCCGCCGCGATGAGCTTCCCGGTCGGCCGCTGCCCAGTCGATCCGGCAGGCCCCCGGTACCGGCCGGCCGGCCGGCGCCGGTGTCGTCGCCAGGGCGCTGGCCAGCCAGTCCGGCATGGGTGCGCCCGACAGGCTCTCGTACCACCAGTGGCCGTCGCGATCGCGGCGCAGCACGCAATCGGTCCAGCCGCCGGCGGCTTCGGGGATCCGGCTTCCCCGCCCGTCCGCGCCGGGATCGGGGTAAGACAGGTAGCCGACCCAGCCGCCGCCCACCGCCCCTGAGATGGGCGCCACCCGTTCACCGGGGGCCTCCGGGACCGGAAACGCGTCGCCGCGGTCCACCGGCTGGACCGACACACTCGGTGCGATCACCGCCAGCGCGCCGAACCATTCGCCGGTCAACGCGGCCGGCGGCGCCAGGCCCAGTCGGACGGTGGCACGAGCGACAGCGCGCAGCACCTGGGGTGCCCCGCCAAGGTCGCCGAGCCGATCGATTCGCACCGCCCTAGCTTGACAGAGTGGCGGATATTCGCACGCCAGGAGTTCCGATCAGCCGCGGCTGATCTCGCGCGGACTGGCCAATGCCGTCAGCTTCTCGGGATTGCGCATCACGTAGAAGTTGGTGATCTTGTCGTCGACGATCTCCAGCGTGATCACGCCCTCCAGGTGTTCGCCCAGATAGAAGAGAGCACCGCCGGCGCGCTGTTGCAGGTCACCACCTTCACCCGCAACTGCGCTGCCGCCTTGCGGATCAGTCCGGTGATGGCCCTGGCCACCCGCTCGGCGCCGACCACCGGCTTGCGTGCCGCAGACACCTTGCCGCCGCTGTCGGCCATCCAGGTGGCATCCGCATCGAGCATCGCCATCAGCGCCTCCACGTCGCCGCTGGTGGCCGTCTCCAGGAACTGCGCGGTGATCTGGGCGTGGCGTTGCGGGTCGACCGGCCGCGCGCCGTATCGCTTGCGCCGCGCCTGCACGTGTTCGCGGGCGCGGTGGGCGATCTGGCGCACCGCCGGCGCGGACTTGCCCACCGCGTCGGCGATCTCGGCATAGTCGAATCCGAAGACTTCGCGCAATAGGAACACCGCCCGTTCGTCCGGGCTCAGCGTTTCCAGCAAGACCAGCATCGCCATCGACACCGATTCCGCCAGTACCACGTCGGCAGCCGGGTCCTGCTCGTCGAGCAGCAGCGGCGCGGGCAGCCACGGCTCCACGTATTCCTCGCGGCGGCGGGCGCCGGCCCGCAAGGCGTTGAGCGCCTGGCGAGTGACCAGCTGAGCCAGGTATGACTTGGTGTCGCGCACCGTCTCCAGGTCGACGGCGGCCCACCGCACATAGCTGTCTTGCAGCACGTCCTCGGATTCGGTTGCCGAGCCGAGGATTTCGTAGGCGATGGTGAACAGCATCGGCCGCAGCAGGGTGAACCGTTGGGCGTGCTCGTGGGGTGACTGCGTCATCGGGGAGGTCATCGGGACTTCAGCGCAGCCTGTTGCTCGGCCGGCGGCTGCGCGGCCCGCTTGCCGCCTTTGAACCAGAAGTACGAGCCGGGTTTGGCGGCTTCGTGCCGAATGGACCACACCGTGCCCTTGCAGATCACTTCCTTGATCGCGGCGCCGGCACGGCCCCCCACGACCACGTCGACCGGAGTGTCGTCGGAGCGCGACAGTTGCACGGTGCCGTGGGAGCGGCCCAGGCTGATGCACTGTCCGACGAACGCTTGGCTCAGCGCTGCCGGGGTTTCGCCCGCGATCCTGCTGAGCACGGTATTGGCGGCCTGGGCCCCCAGTGGCCCGGCCGCCTGGCAGCTCATCCGCAGCGGCCGGCCCGACAGTGCGGCGCAGTCGCCCGCGGCGACGATTCGTTCGTCGTCGGGGCTGGTCAGTGTTTCGTCGGTGAGCAGCCGGCCCAGACCGTCGGTACGAAGCCCGCTGCGCGCGGCCAGATCCGGCACCTCGAATCCGGCGGTCCACACCGTGGCCGCGCTGGGCAGCACGGCGTGGTCAGTGAGCACCACGGCATCCCAGCGCACCTGGCTGACCGCGACCGATTCGAGCACCGCGACGCCCAGACTGCGCAGTTGCTCGGCCACCGAACGCCGGCCGCGCTTGCTCAGCGACGGCCCCAACGGGCCACCGCAGACCAGCGTCACCGGGCGGCCCTGCTCGGCGAGCTCAGAGGCGGCTTCGATGCCGGTCAACCCGCCGCCCACCACGACAACGGGAGCGTCGGCGGGCATATCGATCAGGGTGTGCCGCAGTCGGGTCGCGCCGTCCAGATCGGCGAGCGAGTATGCGAATTCGGCAGCTCCGGGAACCGCCGGCGCGGCTCCGGTGCTGCCCACGGCATAGATGAGGTAGTCGTAGTCCAGTTGGGCACCTGAAGCCAGCAGCAACCTGCGGTCGGCGGAGTCGATGCGGTCGACGGTGTCGATGATCAGCTCGATGGCCTCGCCCAGCAGCGTGCCGTACTCGACGGTGGCGGTGCCGCTGCCCGCCGCCAACTGGTGCAGCCGGATCCGTTCGACGAACACCGGGCGTGAGTTCACCACCGTGATGTCGATGTCGGCGTTGAGGCGCAGGTGGTTGGCGGCCACCGTGCCGGCGTAGCCGCCGCCGACGACGCCGACATGAGTCCGTGGGCCGGTCAAGGGGGTCGGCTCAAACATTGGGAGTCTCCTGTTCTTCATTGTGGCGCGATCATCGGGGGATCATCGAGGACTTCTGCAGTGGAGACACCACAGACCGGCCTGCTGTGACAGCCGCGATGGAGATTGTGAGCCGGTTCACTTTTCCGGGGTTTGTCAGGACCGGGCGGTCGGCGCTGAATTTTCGGCCGATCACGTGTCGGACGCGCCGGAATCGAGGTCAGCGCTTGCGCATTGGAGCGATGCGTGCGCTGGATTCCGGGCGGGCTGAATGCGGCCCCATGATACGCTGTCGCAACGATACCGACCTGAATTCCCAGGTGAACCCGGTAGACAACCAGGCTGACCAGGGCCCCTTCATTGCCCAGCGGCGGCATTCGACAGGAGCGACCCCTACTACCGTCCGTCGACTGGGTCAGTCGCCCCCATTAGACACGTGCACACATCGGAGGATCCCTTGCCGCGCAGCTTGGACCTCGTCGTCACCTCCGTAGCAACCCAGCTGATGGAGGCGACGGCGTCCACCGCAACGCAGGTGAGCCGGAAGGTGCTCGCTCAACTCGGCGAGCAGTTCGATGTGGACGCCAGTTTCTTGCGCCACCATGACCACGAGATCCGCGCCTCGGTCCTGGTTGCGGAGTGGCCACCGCGGCGTGACGTTGCGGACCCGGACCCGCAGGCGGTCGTGCATTTCACCAGCGCGGACCCGGTGCTTACCCAGTGCGAGCACGGCAGGAAGCCGGTTGTCATCCGCCCGCACCGCAACAACCGGTTCTACCGGCGATGGATGGGCGGCTCCAAACAGGCGGCGTCGCCATCGGTGGCTGCGGCCCCGCTGGTCTCGGGGGAGACGACCACCGGCGTGCTCGGCTTCGTGAAGTTCGGCGCCAGGAAGTGGAAGCATCAAGAGATCAACACGCTCGAGGCCGTCGCCGCGCTGTTCGCACAGCTGCAGGCGCGGATCGCCGCCGAAGAGAAATTGCGGTACCTGGCTGAGCACGACGATCTGACCGGCCTGCATAACCGCCGCGCGCTGCTGGCCCATCTGTCCGAACGGCTCGCGGCGGGTAAACCCGGGCCCGTCGCCGTGCTGTACCTGGACCTCGACCGATTGAAGTCGATCAACGACTATCTGGGCCACAACGCGGGCGACTGGTTCATCCGCGTCTTTGCTCAGCGCCTTCGCGGGTGCGTCGGCGGTCAAAGCATGATCGCCCGACTGGGCGGCGACGAGTTCGTGGTGATCCCCCACCAGGTGATGTCCAAAGGAGTCGCCGAATCGTTCGCCCGTCGGCTTTCGGCAATGCTGCGGGAGCGGCTGGCCATTGGCGGCCATCAGATCACCCGGACGGTGAGCATCGGTCTGGCCGTGGGCATGCCGGGCCGGGACACCAGCACCGATCTGCTGCGCCGCGCCGACGAGGCGGTGCTCACCGCCAAACGCGCCGGCGGCAACCAGGTGGCGCTGTCTACTGACGACATGTCGCTCAAGAGCGCGTTCCGCAACGACATCGAGCTGCATCTGCAGGGCAATATCGACAGCGACGCGCTGTTGCTGCACTATCTGCCGGAGGTCGACCTGTGGACCGGCGCGGTCGTGGCGGCCGAGGCGCTGGTTCGCTGGCGCCACCCGATTTGGGGGTTACTGCTGCCGGACTCGTTCATCGGGGTGGCCGAGTCCACCAATCTCGCCGGCGAACTCGGCCGATGTGTGATGCGCAGCGCGTGTGCCGAATTCAGCCGGTGGCGTAGGAACGGCGTCGGGCAGAGCGCGGTGTTGCGCATCAATGTGTCGCCGGTCCAGCTGATAACCCGCGGCTTTGTCCGCAGTGTGGCCGACACCATCGAGGAGTTCGGCATCGACGGCGGATCGGTGTGCCTGGAAATCACCGAACGTGCGGTCGTGCACGACATCGAGGCGACGCGAAAGACGTTGTCAGAGCTCAAGGACGTCGGTGTGCAGGTGGCCATCGACGACTTCGGCACCGGTTACGCGGTGTTGTCGCATCTGAAGTCGCTTCCCGTCGACATGCTCAAGATCGACACCGGCTTCGTCCGTGACCTGGGCACCAACGCCGGCGACCTGGCGATCGTTCGCGCCATCATCGGCCTCGCCGAGGCGTTCGGACTGCAAGTGGTCGCCGAGGGCGTCGAGACCCCTGCTGCTGCACTGACTTTGATGCGGCACGGGTGCCACCGGGCGCAAGGATTCCTGTTGTCGCGCCCCGTCCCGGGCAACGCCATGGAGGCGTTGCTGTCCGCTCGCTGGATGCCGATGCCGTTCCTCGCCGACCGCGAGGCACTGACGCTCGGCGCGATCTAGCTCAAGTGTGAAAATGGTTCGAGCAATTAGAAAATCATCGATCGTTGCCGCCTGCGCCGTCTTGCTGCCGGCTGGGGTGCTCACCGGATGCAGCAGCCACCAGCCCGGCAACAGCCCGCTGACCGCGATGGTCAGCCCGGCCATACCGTCCCCGGTCCTGGAGATATCTAACCCGCTGCGTGGCCAATACGAAGACCTCTTGGAACCGCTTTTCCCGCAACGCGATCCGGCCCAGCAGCGGTATCCGGCGTGGCCGGCGTCCTACGATGCCAGCCTGCGGGTCTCGTGGCGTCAGTTGCAGCCCACCGACCCGGCCACGCTGCCGCCGGACGCTCCGGACGAGCGCAAGTACGACTTCAGCGTGATCGACGACGCGCTGAGCCGGCTGGCCGAGCGGCGCATGCGGCTGACGCTTCGGGTGTACGCGTACAACTCCTGCTGCAATGCGACGTATCCCAACAACACCAACATCGCGATTCCCGACTGGGAACGCGCCCGGCCGGGCACCAACACGACCTATCCCGGGCCGGCCACCGGTGCCGCGGCGGGGGTGCTGCAGGTGGTGCCGAACTTCAACGATCCGACCTATCTCAGCGACTTCGTAGGGCTACTGGCGGCACTGGGTCGCCGCTACGACGGCGACGAACGACTCAGCGTTTTCGAGTTCTCCGGGTATGGGGATTTCAGCGAAAACCACATCGCCTATCTGCGCGACTCGCTCAACGCCGCCGGTCCGGCGCCCGATGACAGCGTTGCGGCATTGGGGTATTACAGCCAGTTCCGTGATCAGAACATCACCAAGGCGTCCATCCAGCGCCTGGTCGAGGCCAACGTCAGCGCCTTTCCCCGCACCCAGCTGGTGACCAGCGCAGCCAACCCGGAGATCGTCCGGGAATTGCTCGCCGACGACGTCACCAAGAAGCTCGCCGCGCCGGTGGGAATTCGCTCGGACTGCCTGGGCGTCTATGCGCCCATGCCGGCGTGGGCCGACGGCAGCGCCGCCCACTACGTGCAGACCAACGATCCGGTTGTCGCCGCGTTGCGCAAGCGGCTGTCGACGGCTCCGGTGATCACCGAATGGTGCCAGCTGCCCAGCGGAACCACGCGGCAGGCCTACTACGAGAAGGGTCTGCGCGACATCATGAGATATCACGTCTCGATGACCTCGAGCATCAACTTCCCGGACGACGATGCGACCTCGCCGATGGACCCCAAGCTGTATGTGCTGTGGGCCCAGGCCAATGCGACGGCGGGCTACCGGTACTCGGTGGAGGCCAAGCCCGGGTCGCAGGGGCTGAGCAAGGACGGCAAAGTCGCGACGATTTCGGTTGTCTGGACCAATTACGGCTCCGCGGCCGCGACCGAGAAATGGGTCCCGGGTTACCGATTGGTGGATTTCACCGGGCAGACGGTTCGGATGTTGCCCGCAAGCGTGGATCTGAAGTTGCTGGTCCCGGAGGCGCCCGGGGACCGCACCGCCCAGCAGCCCATACCGGCGTCGGCCTCCGAGACGGTTCGCGTCGAGCTGGCCGGCTTGCCGGCGGGGCATTACACGCTGCGGGCGTCAATAGATTGGCAACAGCACAAGCCGAACGGTTCGCATGTGGTCAACTACCCTCCGATGCAGCTGGCCCGCGACGGCCGCGACGATTCCGGCTTTTATCCCGTCGCGACGCTCGACATTCCGCGCGACGTGCAGACCGCAACGAACGGTGCGTGAGGCGGCGTGGCCAGGCCAAAGTCCGGGCTTGGGCATACCGCTCGCATGGAAATATCCATTAAACGTACCGGGAGTATTTCGTTTTGCGGATAGTGCTGCCCCGCGTTAAGCGTCGCGGCGAGAAAATGGGCTGATACCCTCGAAATCGGCGTCAATGCAACCCTGAGGCACAGCCGGTAAGCCATCACGAGATGACCATCTGGCTTCCCCGCTCGATCCCGCTCGAGGAGGGCATCGCGAAGGTGACGGCGATCGTCCCGGCCGGTGGTTCCGGTTTCGGAACCGCTCGAGACAGCCTGGAAACAGACGCCACCCATCCGCAGCGCGACCGTCAGCGGCCGGCATGAATTCTTCGGCTCAGACCACGACCGACTCGACGAGCGGGCGAGCGGACACCACCCGCCAGCAGATTCTGCACGCCGCCGCCCATCAGTTCGCCCGGCGCGCGTACCACGACGTGGGGCTCGACGACATCCTCGCGGCGGCCCAGCTCACCAAGGGTGCGATGTATTTCCACTTCCGGTCCAAGCACGCGCTGGCCGTGGCCATCATCTTGCAACACACCGCCGCGGGCCGGGTTGCCGTCGAGGAGCTGCTGGCCAGGCAGCTTTCCGGCCTGGAGACGCTGGTCGACTTCGTTTACCTAGTCGCCGTCCGCGACATCAGCCAGGACATGGCCAGGGCGGCCCTACACCTGCTCGACTCGGTCGGTCGTACCGAAGGCCTGCAGGCGAAATTGCTGGACGGGTGGATCGAAGCTCTGGCGGCTGTAGTACGGCGCGCGATCGTCGAAGGCGACGTGGCCGAAGGCTGCGACTCGCAAGACGTTGGCCGT
The DNA here is from genome assembly GCF_900566055.1 of Mycobacterium innocens. Classification (GTDB taxonomy): domain Bacteria; phylum Actinomycetota; class Actinomycetes; order Mycobacteriales; family Mycobacteriaceae; genus Mycobacterium; species Mycobacterium innocens. Next base: position 39,516 of record NZ_UPHQ01000224.1, on the reverse strand, counting down.
CTGATCGTGTCGATGTACCTGGGTTTGCGGCAGGCCAGCGACCTGGACGCACCGGAGCGGTTTCTCCGCGATCTCGAGAAGAACTGGTTGCTGGTGCTGAGCGGAATAGTGCAGCCGGCCAGAATTGACTACTTCACGCAGTTCGTCACCCGGCGGACCGCGCTGGCCATCCGCTCGGCAACAGCCCAGGTGGCGCCGGGTTGACAAAAGATCGAAGCCATGGCGGCCGCTGTTCGGCTAGCCGGCTGACCAGGAAAGTAAGCAATGCGGAGGTCCGGAGCCTCATCGGATCCACCGCACCGGCGAAGGTACGGGAGCGATGGCACGCCAGGTCCGATCCGAGGTAACCCGGCGAAAGATCCTTGATGCCGCCGTCGACGTTTTCGGCGAGGTCGGGTACGCGGCCGCCGGCTGGGCCACGATCATCGAGCGGACGGGCATGACCAAAGGTGCCCTCTACCACCACTTCGATTCGAAGGAAGCGTTGGCGTCAGCGATCATCGAGGAAGGTTCCGACGCGCTTCTCGGTGCATTTCGCAACGTATGCGGGTCGGCGTCGCCCGCCCTGGAGAACATGATTCACGGCACCTTCGCCGTCGCACACCTGCTCAGTGCCGACAAGACGGCTCGTGCGGCCGAGCAGCTAACCGCTGTCCTTGCCGGATTCAACACCGCTGCCGCGCAATTTTTCGGGGCCTGCGCGGGGGAGATGGCCGGCCAGGCCCGGCGGGCGATTGCCGAAGGCGATCTCCGGGACGACGTCGAACCCGAACTGGTCGGCGAGTCGATTGCCGGCGCGGCGTTCGGAATGCGGTTGCTCTCCAACGCGTTATCCGGCGCCAATGGGCACCAAGTCGAGAGCCCCGGGCAGCGATTGGGTCAGCTGTGGGGACTCCTGCTTCCCGGCATGACCGTTGAAACCTCGCTGCCGTACTTCCGGGAATTCCTAGCCCGCGAGGCGCTGCGTAGCCGCCATTGATCGCGGCCGTGCGCGGGAAGTCCGCCGCCGGCCGTCGTGGCAACACAGCGGACAGTCAGCGCTCCTCTTCCCACAGTTGTTCAGTCAGATCCTGAAACACCGCGAGGGCGAAGTTGTCGTCCACGCGTCGTACGGCCGACCTGCTCATCAGCGCTCGCACCACCGAGCCGTCCTTGTGGGCCAACTCGACGACCATGTTGGCCAGCGCATGCACGAAGGACAGCGTCGACGATTCCGAGTCCGGGCACTGATGGAAGATCTCGTGGAACCGAAGCGACAGCACCTCGTCCGGGTCGCGGCCGACCATCTGGGCGAATGCGGTGTTGGTGAACAGGATGCTGCCGTCATCTCCGGTGGCGAGCACGGGGACCGGAATCCGCTCCAGAACGACCAGCGCGGGCAACTGCTTCAAGGCGATCATCGGCGATTGGCTTGCCTGCCGGTTCCGTCGGCGCTCCACAGCCCCTGATTATTGCCTATGACAGCGAGTTGGCCGGGCGGTTTCCGGTAAGTCGGAGTTCGCTGCGGGGTCGCGACAGGGGCCGGCGCATTTCGTTGCGAGGCACCGGGCGACAGCAGGTCGTTGACGACGGCGCCGCGGCGGTCACCGCAGCGAGCGGCAACGAATTTGATTGCAGCACAAAGCAACTATGACCTCGTGCCGAGATGTCCGGTTCCTGACGACGCGCCGGGGATCGGGGTGTCCGGCGTTCGGCTCGCTCCCGCCTGGACTTTGCTGTAGGGCTCGTTCCGCTCACTCGACTTCGGTGCCTGATGCTCGTCTCGTTCCCGTCACTCGCTGCGCTCGTTCCGCTCACTCGACTTCGGTGCCTGATGCTCGTCTCGTTCCCGTCACTCGCTGCGCTCGTTCCGCTCACTCGACTTCGGTGCCTGATGCTCGTCTCGTTCCCGTCACTCGCTGCGCTCGTTCCGCTCACTCGACTTCGGGTGGCGGCTGGTACCGCGGGAATACCCCCGCGGGCGGCGGCAGCTGGGTGCCCGGCGCGAGCCGGGTGCCGACGGCGCTGAACGCCCGCCGGTCTTCGGGTTGGCCGAGCAGGTCCAGCAGCTTGGCGGCCGACTCCGGCATGACCGGCTGGACCAGTAGCGCCGCGACGCGTACCACCTCGCACGTGGTGTAGAGCGTGGTGCGAAACCTCGCCTGGTCGGCCTCGGACTCGCTCTTGCGCAGCACCCATGGCTGCTGTGTCGAAAAGTACTTGTTGGCGTCGCCGAGCATCAGCCAGATCGCCTCCAGCGCCAGATGCATTGCCTGCCGGTCGAAGTGGGCGCGCACCCGATCCAGCAACCCGTCAGCCGTCGCCAGCAACTCGGTGTCGGCATCACAGAACTCCCCGGGTTCGGGCACCACCCCGCCCAGGTTCTTGGCAACCATGGACAACGAGCGCTGGGCCAGGTTGCCGAGCTCATTGGCCAGATCGGTGTTGATCCGGGTGATAATGGCCTCGTCGCTGTAACTGCCGTCTTGCCCGAACGGCACTTCCCGCAACAGGAAGTAGCGGACCTGATCCACGCCGTAGGCCTGGATCAGTGCCATCGGGTCGATGGTGTTGCCCAGCGATTTGCTCATCTTCTCGCCGCGATTGTGTAAGAACCCGTGGGCGAACACCTTTCGCGGCAACTCGATGCCCGCCGACATCAGGAAGGCCGGCCAGTAGACGGCGTGGAACCTGATGATGTCCTTGCCGATCATGTGCAGGTCGGCGGGCCAGTAGCGGCGGAACGACTCCGAGCCGGTATCCGGGTAGCCGGCGCCGGTCAGGTAGTTGGTCAACGCGTCCACCCAGACATACATGACGTGGTCGGGATGCTCGGGAACCGGCACGCCCCAGTCGAACGACGTTCGCGACACCGACAGGTCTTTGAGGCCACCGGACACGAAGCTGATCACCTCGTTACGCCGGACCTCGGGTGCGATGAAGTCGGGGTGGGCATGGTAGTGAGCCAGCAGCTTGTCGGCGTAAGCCGACAGCCGGAAGAAGTAGGTCTGCTCCTCGGTCCAGGTCACCGGCGTGCCGGTCTCGACCGCGATCCGGGTGCCGTCGACAAGTTGGGTCTCCGACTCGACGAAAAACCGCTCATCGCGCACCGAGTACCAGCCGGAATAGTTGTCCAGGTAGAGATCACCGGCCGCCTCCATCCGGCGCCAGATCTCCTGCGACGCCGCGTAGTGGTCGGGGTCGGTGGTGCGGATGAACCGGTCGAAGGAGATGTTCAGCGCCTCCTGCATGCCCTGGAAGACGTCGGAATTGCGCCGGGCAAGCTGTGCGGTCGGCACGCCCGCGGCCGCGGCGGCCTGCGCCACCTTCAGGCCGTGTTCGTCGGTACCGGTCAGGAAGCGCACGTCGAAGCCGTCGAGTCGCTTGAACCGGGCGATCGCGTCGGTGGCGATGTATTCGTAGGCGTGACCCACATGCGGCGCCGCGTTGGGATACGCGATCGCGGTGGTGACGTAATAGGGCTGCGATGGCTTCATTGGGATCCCACCCTATTGGGTGGTCCTATTGTGTGCGCGTGAGCACCAACCGGCCCGGCACACCGCAAGCACCGCCCGCCCCGGAGCCGTTGACCCCGCTGGTCGACGCGCACACCCACCTCGACGCGTGCGGCGCCCGCGACGCTCGAGACGTCGCCGACATCGTCGACCGCGCCGCGGCCGTCGGGGTGCGCGCGGTGGTCACCATCGCCGACGACCTGGAATCGGCGCGCTGGGTGACCCGGGCGGCCGAGTGGGATCCGCGGGTCTACGCCGCGGTGGCACTGCACCCCACCCGCACCGACGCGCTCACCGACGCCGCGCGTGCCGAAATCGAGGAACTTGTGGCCCATCCGCGTGTCGTGGCGGTCGGTGAGACGGGGATGGATATGTACTGGCCGGGCCGCCTCGACGGGTGCGCGCAGCCCGGCGTGCAACGCGAGGCCTTCGCGTGGCATATCGACCTGGCCAAGCGCGCCGGAAAACCGCTGATGATCCACAATCGGCAGGCCGACCGTGAGGTGCTCGACGTGCTGCGGGCCGAGGGTGCCCCGGACACCGTGATCTTTCACTGCTTCTCGTCCGGCAGCGTGATGGCCCGCGAGTGTGTGGCCGCCGGATGGTTGCTGAGTCTTTCCGGAACTGTGACCTTCCGCAATGCCCGTGACCTCCGGGAAGCTGTTCCGCTGATACCGCTGGAGCACGTTCTGGTGGAAACCGATGCGCCGTTTCTCACCCCGCACCCCTACCGCGGCACAGCGAACGAGCCGTATTGCCTGCCCTACACCGTTCGGGCACTGGCTGAGCTGGTCAATCGCCGTCCCGAGGAAGTGGCCCAGATCACCACGAGCAATGCCGCGCGGGCGTATGAACTGGGTCACACACCTGGTGGGTGGCCCTAACGCCCGGCGCGCCGGAGTTGCTCAGCCTTGATCGGTTCGTTACCGTCTTGTGATCGTACGGGTGGGCCTCTGGGGGCCCATTTTGGCGTTTTCAGCTGAATTCGGCTGAAATGTCTGGAACTTGCTGCTGGGTCGTTGCTGAGGTTGTTGGTTAGGTCGGGGATAGTCGCACATTGAATCTGCTTACGAAACTTCATCAAACCGAATCACCGATGTTGCGCCTTGTGGTTGGCGCCTTACTGCTGGGGCTGGCGTTCGCCGGCGGGTATGCCGTGTCGGCGGCCAAGACCGTGACGCTGACCGTCGATGGAACCGCGATGCGGGTCACCACGATGAAGTCGCGGGTGATCGACGTCGTGCAGGAGAACGGCTTCTCCGTCGACGCGCGCGACGACCTGTACCCCGCGGCGGACGTGGTGGTCCACGACTCGGAGAACATCGTGTTGCGGCGCAGTCGCCCGCTGGAGATCTCGCTGGACGGCCACGACGTCAAGAAGGTCTGGACGACGGCATCCACGGTCGACGAAGCGTTGGCCCAACTGGCCATGACGGATACGGCGCCTGCGGCCGCCTCTCGCGGCAGCCGGGTCCCGCTGGCGGGGATGGCGCTGCCGGTCGTCAGCGCCAAAACGGTGGAGATCAACGACGGCGGGGTGGTGCGTACCGTGCACCTGGCGGCGCCCAACGTGGCGGGCCTGCTCGACGCCGCCGGCGTACCGCTGCAGGGCAGCGACCAGGTGGTGCCCGGCGCGACGACGCCGATTACCGACGGCATGCAGATCCAGGTGACCCGGTACCGCATCGAGCGGGTCACCGAGCGGTTGCCGCTGCTGCCGAATGCGCGTCGCATCGAAGACCCGGAAATGAACATGAGCCGCAAGGTCGTCGAAGACGCGGGGACTCCCGGTGAGCAGGATGTGACGTTCGCGGTGGCCGAGGTCAACGGCGTGGTCACCGGAAAGCTGCCGATCGCCAACGTCGTGCTGACGCCGGCGCGCGACGCGGTGGTGCGGGTGGGCGCCAAGCCGGGCACCGACGTTCCTCCGGTGAGCGACGGAGACATCTGGGACGCCGTCGCCGGCTGTGAGGCCGGCGGCAACTGGGCGATCAACACCGGCAACGGGTACTACGGTGGGGTGCAATTCGACCAGGGCACCTGGGAGGCCAACGGCGGGCTGCGGTATGCGCCCCGCGCCGACCTGGCCACCCGCGAAGAACAGATCGCAGTCGCCGAGGTGACCCGCCAACGCCAGGGCTGGGGCGCGTGGCCGGTGTGCAGTGGACGAGGGGGGACACGCTGACTATCCGGCTGCTCGGGCGCACCGAGATCAGGCGGCTGGCTAAAGAGCTCGAGTTCCGGCCACGAAAATCGCTCGGACAGAATTTCGTGCACGACGCCAACACGGTGCGCCGGGTGGTTGCGGCCTCCGGGATCACCCGGGCTGACCGGGTGCTGGAAGTAGGGCCGGGCCTGGGCTCGCTGACGCTGGCGCTGCTCGACCGCGGCGCGTCCGTGACGGCCGTCGAGATCGACCCGGTACTGGCCGCCCGGCTGCCGCAGACCGTGGCCGAGCATTCCCACAGCGAGATCCAGCGACTTACGGTGCTCAACCGCGACATCTTGAGCCTGCACCCGCAGGATTTGGCCGTCGAGCCGACCGCGGTGGTCGCCAACCTGCCATATAAAGTCGCGGTTCCGGCGTTGTTGCATCTGCTGGCCGAGTTCCCGTCGATCCGGGTGGTGACGGTCATGGTGCAGGCCGAGGTCGCCGAACGGCTTGCCGCCGAGCCGGGCGGCAAGGAGTACGGCGTGCCCAGCGTCAAGGTGCGCTTCTACGGACGGGTCCGGCGTTGCGGCATGGTGTCGCCGACCGTCTTCTGGCCGATCCCGCGGGTCTACTCCGGACTGGTCCGCATCGATCGGTACGAGACGTCACCGTGGCCGGCCGACGGCGCGTTTCGGCGGCAGGTGTTCGAACTGGTGGACATCGCCTTCGCGCAGCGCCGCAAGACGTCCCGCAACGCGTTTGCCCAGTGGGCGGGCTCGGGCAACGAGTCGGCGAATAGGTTGCTTGCGGCCAGCATCGACCCCGCTCGACGCGGTGAGACGCTGTCGATCGCCGATTTCGTGCGTTTGCTGCGGCGCTCTGAGCAGGGGTCCGGTGAGGTGGCGCAGACCAGCGGCACCGCCGGCGAACAGCAGGTCCCGGCGGGTTGATCATGAGCCGCCGGGCGCCGTTGCGTGTGGTTCGCCGGTTACAGCGATAGTCTGCTGCGGTGGTCAGGGCGTCGGACGGCAACACTGCTGAGTTGTGGGTGCCCACCGGGTCGGTCACCGTACGGGTGCCCGGCAAGGTGAACCTGTACCTTGCGGTCGGTGACCGCCGCGACGACGGCTACCACGAGCTGACGACGGTGTTTCATGCCGTCTCGCTGGTCGACGAGGTGACGGTGCGCAATGCCGATGTGCTGTCGCTGGAGCTGGTCGGCGAGGGGGCACGTGAGCTGCCCGTCGACGAACGCAATCTCGCCTGGCAGGCGGCCGAGCTGATGGCCGAACATGTGGGCCGGGCGCCGGATGTGTCGATTCTCATCGAGAAATCCATCCCGGTGGCCGGGGGAATGGCGGGCGGCAGCGCCGACGCGGCGGCCGTGCTGGTCGCGATGAATGCCCTGTGGGAACTCGGTCTGCCTCGCCGCGACCTGCGCCTGCTCGCCGAGCGGCTGGGCAGCGATGTGCCGTTTGCGCTGCACGGCGGTACCGCGCTGGGCACCGGCCGCGGTGAGGAGCTGGCAACGGTGTTGTCCCGCAACACCTTCCACTGGGTACTGACGTTCGCGCACAGCGGGCTGTCCACGCCGGCGGTATTCACCGAGCTTGACCGACTCCGCGAGGCGGGCGACCCGCCGCGCCTCGGCGAACCTGGACCGGTGCTGGCAGCGCTGGCCGCGGGCGATCCGGATCGGCTGGCGCCGCTGCTGGGTAACGAAATGCAGGCGGCCGCGGTCAGCCTGGACCCGGCGCTGCGTCGGGCGCTGCGGGCCGGTGTGGAGGCCGGCGCGCTGGCCGGCATCGTGTCGGGTTCGGGTCCCACGTGTGCGTTTCTGTGCGCCTCGGCGGAGTCCGCGATCGACGTGGGCGCGCAGCTGTCGGGGGCGGGTGTGTGCCGTACCGTGCGAGTGGCCACCGGACCGGTGCCGGGCGCCCGGGTGGTCCCGGCTCCGGTAACCCCCGAATAACCGAGTGTGACTTGGCTGTGAAATCCGCCTCAAACGCCCTAAGAGTTTGGCAGTTACTTAAGAGTTGCTTAAGATAATCGGCGGTGACGGCTAGCGGTAAGCAAGGGAATGCGATTTCGTCGTCCGCCGGGCAACGCGCCGGGCGGTCCGCGAACCACCCTCGGCCCGGATATCGGGCCAGGCTCTTGCGCGTCGTGCGATCCGGCTTTGGATCGTCAGCCCATCACCGAACCGAGACCTAACCGCTTCCCAATTGTGTGCGCGTGCCTGCTACCAAGTGCCGTCCAGCAGGCGGAACATGAAACCCGGACCTTGGGCCGGAACCGAGGAGGATGATTTGAGCAGGTTTACCGAGAAGATGTTCCGCAATGCCCGGGAGACCACCAAGGGCATGGTGACCGGTGAACCACACACCCCGGTTCGGCACACCTGGGGCGAAGTCCACGAGCGAGCGCGGCAGATAGCCGGCGGTTTGGCGGCCGTCGGCGTCGGCCACGGCGACGCGGTCGGTGTGCTGGCCGGCGCACCGGTCGAAATCGCCCCGACCGCTCAGGGGCTGTGGATGCGCGGCGCCAGCCTGACCATGCTGCACCAGCCCACCCCACGCACCGACCTCGCGTTGTGGGCCGAGGACACCACCACCGTGGTCGCCATGATCGAGGCCAAGGCGGTCATCATCTCCGAGCCCTTCCTGGCCGCCGCTCCGGTGCTGCAGGAGCGCGGCATCAAGGTGCTCACGGTCGAGCAACTGCTGGTGTCCGACCCGGTCGACCCGATCGAGACCGGCGAGGACGATCTGGCGTTGATGCAACTAACGTCTGGGTCGACAGGATCCCCTAAAGCGGTTCAGATCACCCACCGCAACCTGTTCGCCAATCTCGAGGCGATGTACATCAGCGCCGAGTACAACGCAGACACCGACGTGATGATCAGCTGGTTGCCGTTGTTTCACGACATGGGGATGATCGGCTTCTTGACCGTGCCCATGTACTTCGGCGGTGAGCTGGTCAAGGTCACCCCGATGGACTTCATGCGCGACACCCTGCTGTGGGCCAAGCTGATCGACAAGTACCGGGGCACCATGACGGCCGCCCCGAACTTCGCTTATTCGCTGTTCGCCAAGCGGCTGCGCAAGCAGGCCAAGCCTGGCCAGTTCGACCTGTCCACGTTGCGGTTGGCGCTGTCCGGCGCCGAGCCGGTCGAGCCGGCCGACGTCGAGGACCTGTGCGAAGCCGGCGCCCCGTTCGGGCTCAAACCGCAGGCGATCCTGCCCGCCTACGGGATGGCCGAGATCACGCTCGCGGTGGCGTTCTCCGAGTGCGGCGCCGGTCTGGTGGTCGACGAGGTGGACGCCGACCTGTTGGCCGCGCTGCGCCGCGCGGTGCCGGCCACCAAGGGCAACACCCGTCGGCTGGCTTCGCTGGGCCCGCTGCTGCAAGGGATCGAGGCCCGCATCGTCGACGAGGACGGCAACATCCTGCCGCCGCGGGGCGTCGGGGTGATCGAGCTGCGGGGCGAGTCGGTGACACCCGGCTACATCACGATGGGCGGATTCATCCCGGCGCAGGACGCGCAGGGGTGGTATGACACCGGTGACCTCGGCTACCGGATGGAGAACGGACACGTCGTCGTCTGCGGCCGGGTGAAGGACGTCATCATCATGGCCGGCCGCAACATCTACCCGACCGACATCGAGCGGGCCGCCGGCCGGGTCGCGGGGGTGCGTCCGGGTTGTGCGGTGGCGGTGCGGCTCGACGCCGGGCACTCGCGCGAGACTTTCGCGGTGGCGGTGGAGTCCAATGCCTTCGAGGACCTTGCCGAGGTGCGTCGCATCGAGCACCAGGTGGCCCACGAGGTGGTCGCCGAGGTCGACGTGCGTCCGCGCAATGTCGTGGTTCTCGGTCCGGGCACCATCCCCAAGACGCCGTCGGGCAAGCTGCGACGGGCCAATTCCGTCACCCTGGTCACCTAGCGTTTCGATCGCGAGCAGACACAAAATCGCCCATTTCCCAAGGGAATTGGGCGATTTTGCGTTCCCCCGCAAGCGGGAGGTACCCCCCGCTCACGAGTGGGAGGTCCCCCAGCTCGCGAGCGGGAGATGGTGCCCGCTATGGCGGGTTGGCGATACAAACCACCTCCCTGGACAGCCAACCAGTGGTGGAATGGTCTGGCCGATCGATAATGGGCGGCCCGAATGATGTGTGACCGCTGCGGAGTGCTGGTTGCCGAACAGCTGGCCCCATCGAAACCGAAGGGAGCAGTACCCATGTTGTTCGCCTCCCGAGCAGCGGTGATGAGAGTCGTCGCTGGCCTTTCCGTCGTCATTCTGATCGTGGCTGCCTGCAGCAGCACCAAAAATAGCGCTCCGCAAGCAACGAATGCGCCGGCAACGACCAGTGCGCCAAGCCAGCCGCGGACCGTTTCGACGACCTTCATCAGCTATACCTCGAACCAGAAGTTCGAAGCTACCGTCGATGCGCTGCAGAAGGCGGCCGCCGACAACGGGATGATGATCGTCGGAGACCTCAACCAGGACGCGGTGCTGGCGGCTACCGGGCTGCAATTGCCGGGGGCGCATAGTTTCTTTATCGGCAATCCGCGGATCGGTAAGACGTTTTTCGACGCCACTCAGGCGATCGGCGCGGTGATCCCGGTGCGTATGCACGTCTGGGTGGACGGCGACGGTCCGGCCCATATCAGCTACTTCGACCCGGCCCCGGAGTTCACCGCCGTCGATCCGGCTCTCGGCGACGGCGGGCAGCAGATTTCCCAATCGATCCGCACCATCGCCGAAGCCGCGGTGGGCGCCGGCGCCGCACCTCAGGCAACCCCTCAGGTAACGAAAGTCGACACCACATTCATCACCGTCGACACATCAAGTTCGTTCGAGGCGACGATTGGCGCGTTACACACCGCGGCCGACCAGAACGGGATGATCGTCCTCGGCGATGTCAACCAGGCCAGCAGGCTCGAGGCGATCGGACTGCAGTTGCAGCGGTCGCACAGTTTCTTTGTCGGCAATCCGCAGATCGGCAAGACGCTCTTCGGCGCAACACAAGCGATCGGCGCGGTGGTTCCGGTACGCATGCAGGTCTGGGCGGAGAGCCGCGGTCCGGCGCACATCAGCTACTTCGACCCGGCGCCGCTGTTCAGCGTCATCGACCCGGCTCGCGCCGACGTCGGGAAGCAGGTGTCGCAGACAATCCGCACCGTTGCCGACGCCGCGGCGGCGACGCACTAGATGCCGCTGGATGGATTCGACACCGCCGGCCGGGATCAGCACTGCCAGGCATGGACCCGATTTTGCGCGGGCTCTAGTCCCATTTCGATGAGCAACTCGGTGGCGTCTGCCGCCTGCTCGCAGATGGTCGGGACTTCGGCCCGTTCGGCGGCGGTGAAGTTCTCCAAGACGAACGCCGCGGGGTCCTTGCGTCCGAGCGGACGGCCGATGCCGATACGCACCCGCTGAAAGTCCTTGGTGCCCAATGCAGCCGCCACCGAGCGCAGCCCGTTGTGGCCACCCTCGCCGCCACCGAGCTTGAGCCGGATGCGACCGAAGTCCAGGTCGAGGTCGTCGTGGATGACCACGACGTCGGCCGGCGCCACCGAGTAGAACGTGGCCAGCGGGCCCACCTGGCGGCCCGACTCGTTCATGTAGCAGCGCGGCTTTGCCAGCACCACCGAGTGTCCCGCCAGCCGGCCGGTGACGACTTCGGCCCCGGAACGCTTGTGCCCCTTGAATTTCGAGCCCAACCGCGCGGCCAACAGGTCGGCAACCATAAACCCGAGGTTGTGCCGGGTGCGCGCGTAGGTGTCTCCGGGGTTGCCGAGGCCGATGACCAGGAACGGCTCGGCCACGTCGCGGGCCGCCTACTCGGACTCTTCTGCGGCGGTTTCGGCTTCGCCGGCCTCTTCTTCGGCAGCCGCGGCTTGGGCAACCTCGCCCGCGCCCTCTTCGGCGAGATCTTCGGCTGTCGGCGCGTTCACCACGTTGACCACCAGCATTTCCGGGTCGGAGATCAAGTTGACGCCCCGTGGCAGCGCGATCTTCCCGGCGGTGAACTGGGTGCCGGGCTGCACATCCTCGACCGACACGGTCAGGTGCTCGGGAATCGACAGCGCCTCCGCCTCGATCTCGATGGCGTTGGCTTCCTGGGTCACCAAGGTGCCCGACGCGGCCTCGCCCTCCACCACGACGGCGACCTCGACGACGACCTTCTCACCACGCCGCACCAGCAGCAGGTCGGCGTGCTGAATGGTGCGGCGGATCGGGTGGATGTCCAGCGCTTTGGTCAGCGCCAGCTGCTCCTTGCCGGCGATGTCCAGGGTCAGCACCGCATTGGTTCCCGAGTGCCGCAGCACCGCGGCAAAGTCGTGTCCGGGCAGCTCCACGTGCTGGGGTTCGGCGCCGTGGCCGTAGAGGACGGCCGGAATCCTGCCGTCGCGGCGGGCTCGCCGGGACGCGCCCTTGCCGGTCTCGGTCCGCACCGTGACCTTCAGTTGGTTGACTGCAGCCTTGGCCATTGTGTCGCTCCTGTGTGCTCTGAACCCGAGTCATAGGGCACGGCAAGGATCGCGACGAAAGTGTCGGTCTCCGTCGATAACGGTGCTGGTCTTTCCGCACCCTCGCCGTGACGCCCGGCCAGGTTAGCGCATCGGCACCGCAGAGGGGAAATTCGGCTGCCGCCGTGGGTCATCAGCGCGTCATCACCGCGACTTCGCTGCTACCACGAAACCGCGGATGATCGCCTCGATGTCGGGCGCATTCGCGGCCGCCTCGGTGGCCAGGCTGGTGATGGTGAGCTGAACCAGATACCGCTGATTGTCCGGCGGTGGGCCGGTGGGAACCACGACCCGGTTCCAGCTGTGCAGCCGGGTGCCGTCGAGGTCGTAGCTGCCTTGCATCATCGACGACGGAAAGCCGTTGAAGTCTGCCGTCGAGGCGTCCAGTTGCTTGAAGTTGTCGAACAGTTGGGCGTCTTCGTTGCCGCGCCTGGCCACGTCGGCGGGATTGAAATCTCCGTGCAGCTTGAACACCACCAGCCTGGCGGTCGGATACTTGCCGCCTTTGGAGATGATCACCGTCTCCGGGGTGATCTTCGGACCGGTGTACGGCGACCAGCCCGGTGGGGTCGGAATGGACACCGTCAGACCGCTCAATTTGCTCGGCGCCACCTGTTCTCCGCTGACCCCGATGCTTTCCAGGTACTTCGACAGCGGAACGGGCCGTGCCGTCGTAGTCGGGGTGCTGGTGGTCGCACCCGTCGTCAAGATGGACTGGAAGTCCGGGGGCTTCGCCGGGGAGCAGGCGACCGACGACATCGCCACCGCCATGGCGACGACGGCCGCGTTGCGCCGGCGAGCGATCACAGAATCTCGCGAACGGCGTCGACCGGCCGAGCCAGCCGGGTGCCCTTCGAGGTGACCACAAAAGGCCGTTCGATCAGGATGGGGTGCTCGACCATGGCGTCGAGCAGTTCGTCATCGGTGGCGTCGGCGAGGTTGAGTTCGGTGTGGAGGGGTTCGCGTTTGCGTACCGCGGTTCGTACCTCGATGCCGGCGTCTCGGATCAGCTGCACCAGCTGGTCCCGGGACGGCGGGGTTTTCAGGTATTCGACGATGACGGGCTCGAGGTTGTTGTCGCGCAACAACTCCAGCGTCTTGCGGGAGGTGCTGCACCTGGGGTTGTGGTAGATGACGGGTTCCCCTGCGGCCGCGGCCATCTACGCGTCTCCGTCGAAAAGCCCTGTGACTGAGCCGTTTTCGAAAACCGCCCGAATGGTGCTGGCCAGCAGCGGCGCGATGGACAAGACCGTCAGCTGGGGGAAACGCTTCTGCTCGGTGATGGGAAGCGTGTTGGTGACGATCACCTCGCGGGCACCGCACGCCGCCAGCCGCTCGGCGGCCGGGTGAGACAGCACACCGTGGGTGGCCGCGATGATCACGTCGGCGGCGCCGTCGTTGTGCAACAGCTGTACGGCGCCGGCGATGGTGCCGCCGGTGTCGATCATGTCGTCGATGAGCACACAGGTGCGGCCGGAGACTTCACCGACGACGCGGTTGGACACCACCTGGTTGGAGACGCGCGGGTCGCGGGTCTTGTGAATGAAGGCCAGCGGAACGCCGCCCAGTGCGTCGGCCCACTTCTCGGCGATGCGCACTCGGCCCGAGTCGGGGGAGACCACCACCATGTTGCCGTCGGGGTAGTTGTCCCTGATGTAGCCGGTCAGCAGGTTCTGGCCGCGCATGTGGTCGACCGGTCCGTCGAAGAAGCCCTGGATTTGGTCGGTGTGCAGGTCGACGGTCACGATGCGGTCGGCGCCGGCGGTCTTGAGCAGGTCGGCGACCAGTCGCGCCGAGATCGGCTCGCGGCCGCGGTGCTTCTTGTCCTGCCGGGCGTAGGGGTAGAACGGCATGACCGCGGTGATCCGCTTGGCGCTGCCCCGCTTGAGCGCGTCGATCATGATCAGCTGTTCCATCAGCCAGGTGTTCACCGGTGCCGGGCAGGACTGCAGGACGAATGCGTCGCAGCCGCGCACGGATTCGTTGAAGCGCACGAAGATCTCGCCGTTGGCGAACTCCCGCGCGTCCTGCGCGGTGACATGGACGTCGAGTTCCTTGGCGACCTGCTCGGCCAGCTCCGGATGGGCGCGGCCGCTGAAGAGCATCAGGTTTTTGCGATTGTCGGTCCAGTCGTGGCTCAACGCGCTGCCCTCGCCGTATCGGGATCGAAATGGATGACTTATCGTACGGGGCCTGGAGGTGTTGCCGGGTAGCCGGCACCCTGATTCAGGCTGTCTGGTTGCCTTCGGAATTCTGCCCGGCCTTTTCGGCGGCTGCCGCTGCCTGAGCCGCCGCTGTTCCGGGTCGGTTGCGTTGCACCCAGTTCTCGATATTGCGTTGCGGGCCCGCGGACACCGCCAGCGCCCCCGGGGGAACATCCTCGCGGACGACCGTGCCGGCCCCGGTGTAGGCGCCGTCACCGACCGTCACGGGTGCCACGAACATGGTGTCCGAACCGGTGCGGACGTGCGACCCGATGGTGGTGCGCTGCTTGGCGGTGCCGTCGTAGTTGACGAACACGCTGGACGCGCCGATGTTGCTGTGCTCGCCGATGTCGGCGTCGCCGACATAGGTCAGGTGCGGAACTTTGGTGCCGGTGCCGATGGTGGAGTTCTTGACTTCCACGAAAGCACCCAATTTGCCGTCGGCACCCAGCACGGTGCCGGGCCGCAGATAGGTGAAGGGGCCGACCGTGGCCCCGTCGCCGATCGACGACGACGTGCCGTGCGTTCGGATCACCGTGGCGCCGTCGCCGACGGTGACGTCGGTCAAGGTGGTGTCCGGACCGATGACGCAGTGGCCGCCGATCTGGGTCCGGCCCAGCAGCTGGGTGCCGGGGTGGATGACGGTGTCGCGCCCGATCGCGACGTCGACGTCGATCCAGGTGGTGGCCGGGTCGATGACGGTGACGCCGGCCAGCTGGTGGGTGGCCACGATCCGGCGGTTGAGCTCGGCGCCCAGTTGTGCCAGTTGGACGCGGTTGTTGACGCCGGCCACCAGCGCGCTGTCGTCGACGTGGCGGGCACTTACGGTGTGCCCGTCACGGCGCAGGATGGCGATGACGTCGGTCAGGTACAGCTCCTGCTGAGCATTGTTGGAGCTCAGCCGGCTCAAGGCGGACCGCAGAAAAGCGATGTCGAAGGCGTACACGCCGGTGTTGACCTCGCGGATCTCGCGTTGTGAGGGCGTCGCGTCGGTTTGCTCGACGATCGCCATCACCTCGTTGTCCTGGGTCCGCAGGATACGGCCGTAGCCGTGCGGGTCGCTCAGGGTCGTGGTCAGCACCGTGACCGCGGCCTGTCCTGCGGGGTGGGTCGCGCTGTGGGTGGCGATCAGATCGGCCAGGGTGTCCGCGTCCAGCAGCGGCGTATCGCCGGAGGCGACGACCACGATGCCGGCGTAATCGTCGGGCAGTGCGGACAGGCCGCACCGCACCGCGTCCCCGGTCCCCAGCGGCCGGTCCTGCAATGCGACGTCGATGGTGCGTCCGAGGGTCTGGGCCAGCTCGGCGACCAGCGGGGAGATGCGCTGGTGATCGTGGCCCAGCACCACGACCAGATGCTGCGGCGCCAGCTTGGTCATCGCGTGCAGAGAGTGCGCCAGCATGCTGCGCCCGCCCAGGGTGTGCAGAACCTTGGGGGTGTCCGACCGCATCCGGGTGCCCGGTCCGGCCGCGAGGACCACGACCGCGGTGTCACCACGAAACGTCATCGACCCTCCTTACGTTTCGGCACGCGATCGCGCACGCCCGCGGCACCAACCACGCTCCGTCGCCAGGACTCGAACCTGAACTCTCAGAACCAAAATCTGATGTGCTGCCGATTACACCACGACGGATTGCCGGTCGACGGTGAGCATTTTGCCCGCGCACCACCATGAAACTCTAGTCCGACGGCGATGCGCCCACGTGCAGCCATGCCCGTGCTCGCACCCGCGGTTGTCAAATTTACATCGGACATGTCGATGGACCAGATGGCGCAATACCGGATATGACACTGTCGTTCGACGCCGAAGTGTTCACCGGATTTCCACAGTGATCATCGTTAATGGCGGTGCATGAGCCTTACGCCTATCTCCCTTGAACGAGAGTCGGTCAGCAAGCGTTGGGCGATGACCATCAATCTGTTCGCAACCGCGACGATCGTTTTGTCCTGCACGAGGTGGCCGAGGTCCCGTACGTGCTGACCTGTCAGTGAGCGGCAGAGCGAACACCGGTGCCGTTCGACCGGCACGGCCCATCGAGTGTGCACGGACGGTTTTGAGCGCGCACGTAGGGCGGGAACATCGCGCTCCGCCCACCCCGATGGCACAGTCAAAGCCGTCAACGCACACTCGGTGCCGTCGGCGCACGCTCGAGACCGCCAACATCCGCGCGACCGGATACCCTGATTGACGTGGCTGTGGCCGATAAGGATCCGGAAAGGGAACCGCGGGCGCCGCGCGCCCGGATGACCGGTAGCGAGCGCCGGCACCAGCTCATCGGCATCGCCCGATCGTTGTTTGCCGAACGCGGATACGACGGAACCTCGATCGAGGAGATCGCGCAACGCGCCAACGTCTCCAAGCCGGTCGTCTACGAGCATTTCGGCGGCAAGGAGGGCCTGTATGCGGTGGTCGTCGACCGGGAGATGCAGGCGCTGCTGGACGGCATCACCTCGTCGCTGACCAACAACCGCTCGCGGGTGCGGGTGGAGCGGGTCGCATTGGCCCTGTTGACCTATGTCGAGGAACGTACCGACGGCTTTCGCATCATGATCCGCGATTCGCCGGCGTCGATCAGCTCGGGCACCTATTCCAGCTTGCTCAACGACGCCGTCAGCCAGGTCAGCTCCATCCTGGCCGGCGACTTCGCCCGCCGGGGCCTGGATCCGGATCTGGCGCCGCTCTATGCGCAGGCGTTGGTGGGTTCGGTGTCGATGACCGCGCAGTGGTGGCTCGACGCGCGGGAACCCAAGAAGGAAGTGGTTGCCGCCCACCTGGTCAACCTGGTCTGGAACGGGCTGACCCATCTCGAGGCCGATCCCCAGCTGCAGGGGGAGTAGGCCCGCTACCCGCAGTCGCGCACCAGCAGGTCGGCGATCGTTTCGCGGCGAACCAGTTCGCGAGCCCGGCCGCCACTGACCGCCACCAGCGGCGGGCGCCCGACCATGGTGTAGTTCGACGCCATGCTGTGGTGGTAGGAGCCGGTACCCGCCACGGCCAGCAGGTCGCCGGCGCGGATATCCGCCGGGAGTTCGACATCGCGGGCGATCTCGTTGCCGGCTTCCCCGTGACGGCCGGCCACGGTGACGGCCCGCCTTTCCGTGCGGGCGTGCCGGTTGGCCAGGGCGACCGTGTACCGCGCGCCGCCCAGCGCCACCCGCGGGTTGTCGCTTATTCCGCCGTCCACTGCGACCACGGTGTGGCCGTTCGGTCGTGTCTTCACCGAGCAGATCCGGTACAGCGTGACACCGGCCCGCACGCTGATGCCGCGACCGGGTTCCACGACGACCGCCGGGCGTGGGAAGCGCTCGGCGGCGCAGGCCTCGTCCAGCGCATCTTCGATGACGCCGGCCAACTCGTCGAGGTCGAGCTCCGGGTCTTCGCGCAGGTACGGGACGGCATGGCCGCCGCCGATGTTGAGTTCGGTGAGGATGACGCCGTGGTGTGCGCGGATGTCGGCCATGGCGGCGACCAGCCGGCGGATCGCTTCGCCGTAGCGGGCCGGGTCGCTGACTTGCGAGCCCAGGTGGCAGTGCAGTCCGATCAGGTCGAGGATGGGGTGCGCCAGGACGGCCCTTACCGCCTCGGCGGCATGGCCGCCGGTGAGGGTGAATCCGGGCTTCGGGTCACTGATCCCGGCCGTGACCGCGCGGTACCCATGGATGTCGGTATCGGGGGTCACTCGGATGAGCACCCGCTGGTGCCGGCGTGCCGGGCCGGCCAGGTAGGCGATGTCGAGGCTGGAATCCAGGACCAGGCGCCCGACACCGACGGCCACCGCGTCGCGCAGCTCGTCGGGCGATGTGGTGTTGCCGTGCATGACGATGCGGGACGGATCCACACCACCGGCCAGGGCGACCGCCAGCTCGCCCGGTGAGCAGATGCCGACGCCGAGTCCCTCTTCGCGGGCCCAGCGTGCCACCGCGGTGGTCAGCAACGACTTCCCGGCATAGGCGATCTCGACATCACGCAACGCCGTGCGGTAGCGGCGGGCGCGGTGGCGGAAGTCGGTTTCGTCGATCACGTAAGCCGGGGTGCCGAACTCGTCGGCGATGTCGGAGAGCGACATGCCGCCGACGCACAGCCGGCCGTCCTCGTCGGAACTGGCGGTGGTCGGCCAGATCGCGGGGTCGAACCGCCGCGGTGCCGCGTGGCCGATGGACGGCAGCAGGTCGAGCAGTGTCATGGCTCCACCATGTGCCGCGGCCGGAGCGGGTACCGGTGTCCTTACGTTTTCTTGACGGCGGCGGGCTCGCTATTGACGAATCGGCTGCGCCCTAGAATGGCCGCATCATGACCGCACCGGGGGCTGCTGGCCCAGATACCCCGATCGCGGGGCTCGTCGAATTGGCGCTGGCCGCGCCAACCTTCCAACAGCTGATTGCGCGCGCCTCCGATCGACCCGACGAATTAACCCTGGTAGGGCCGGCCAGTGCGCGCCTTTTTGTCGCCAGCGCGCTGGCGCGGCAGGGTCCGTTGCTGGTGGTCACCGCCACCGGCCGCGAGGCCGACGACCTGGCCGCGGAACTACAGGGCGTTTTCGGCGGCGCGGTCGCGGTGTTTCCGTCGTGGGAGACGCTGCCGCATGAACGGCTCTCTCCGGGTGTCGACACGGTCGGTGCCCGTCTGCTGGTGCTGCGCCGGCTGGCCTATCCCGCCGACGCCACGCTGGGTCCGCCGTTGCGGGTGGTGGTGACCGCGGTGCGCTCCCTGCTGCAGCCGATGACGCCGCAGCTGGGGCGGCAGGAGCCGGTCGCCTTGAGGGTGGGGCAGCAGATCGGCTTCGACGACGTGATCGCCCGGTTGGTCGAATTGGCCTACACCCGGGTGGACATGGTTGGCCGGCGCGGCGAGTTCGCCGTGCGCGGCGGGATACTCGACATCTTCGCCCCGACCGCCGAGCATCCGGTGCGCGTCGAATTCTGGGGCGACGAGATCACCGAAATGCGGATGTTCTCGGTCGCCGACCAGCGCTCCATTCCGGAGATCGAGGTCGACACGCTGGTGGCGGTCGCCTGCCGTGAGCTGCTGCTGACCGATGACGTGCGGGCGCGGGCCGCCGAATTGGCCGCGCAGCACCCGGCCGCCGGGAATGCGGTGACCGGCAGCGTCTCCGACATGCTGGCCAAGCTGGCCGAGGGCATCCCGGTCGACGGGATGGAGGCACTGCTGGCGGTGCTGCTTCCTGCGGAAGACGGGGCAATTGGGGCCCGTGCGTTGCTGACCGACCAGCTGGCCGAGGGCACCCCGGTGTTGCTGTGCGATCCGGAGAAGATCCGGACCCGGGCGGCTGACCTGATCAAGACCGGGCGGGAATTCCTGGAGGCGGCGTGGTCGGTGGCCGCACTTGGCGCCGGTCCGGAAAATCAGGCACCGGTCGACGTCGAGCTACTGGGCGGATCAGGCTTCGCCGAGCTGGACGAGGTGCGCACCGCGGCGACCCGATCGGGTCATCCGTGGTGGACGTTGAGTCAGCTGTCCGACGAGTCGGCGCTCGAGCTGGATGTCCGGCCGTCGCCGTCGGCGCGCGGGCATCAGCGAGATATCGACGCCATCTTTGCGATGCTGCGCGGACACGTCGCGGCCGGCGGATATGCCGTGATGGTCGCGCCCGGGACCGGCACCGCGCATCGGGTGGTGGAGCGGCTGACCGAATCCGACGTCCCGGCGACCATGCTGGAACCCGGCGCCACACCCAGGCTCGGCCTGGTCGGTGTCTTCAAGGGTCCGCTGCGGGACGGCATCGTGGTACCGGGCGTGGTGTCCGGCGCCGACCTGGTCGTGGTCACCGAAGCGGATCTGACCGGTAGCCGGGTCAGCGCCGCCGAGGGCAAGCGGTTGGCCGCCAAGCGGCGTAACACCGTGGACCCGCTGGCGCTGACGGCCGGCGACCTGGTGGTGCACGATCAGCACGGCATCGGCCGGTTCGTCGAGATGGTCGAACGCACGGTCGGGGGCGCCCGCCGGGAGTACCTGGTGTTGGAGTACGCCTCGGCCAAACGGGGTGGTGGATCAGACAAGTTGTATGTCCCGATGGATTCGCTGGATCAGCTGTCGCGGTATGTCGGCGGGCAGGCGCCGGCGCTGAGCCGGCTGGGTGGCAGTGACTGGGCCAACACCAAGACCAAGGCACGACGAGCGGTGCGTGAGATCGCCGGCGAGCTGGTCTCGCTGTATGCCAAGCGGCAGTCCAGTCCCGGACATGCGTTCGCGCCGGACACGCCGTGGCAGGCCGAGATGGAGGACGCGTTCGGTTTCACCGAGACCGTCGACCAGCTCACCGCGATCCAAGAGGTCAAGGCCGACATGGAAAAGCCGATCCCGATGGACCGGGTGATCTGCGGCGATGTCGGCTACGGCAAGACCGAGATCGCGGTTCGGGCGGCGTTCAAGGCCGTTCAAGACGGTAAGCAGGTGGCGGTGCTGGTGCCCACCACGCTGCTGGCCGACCAGCATCTTCAAACCTTCGCGTTGCGAATGTCCGGATTCCCGGTGACCGTCAAGGGTTTGTCGCGGTTCACCGACGCCGCCGAGTCCCGCACGGTGATCGAGGGCCTGGCCGACGGGTCGGTGGACGTCGTGATCGGCACCCATCGGCTGCTGCAGACCGGGGTGCGCTGGAAGAATCTGGGCCTTGTCGTGGTCGACGAGGAGCAGCGGTTCGGCGTCGAGCACAAGGAGCACATCAAATCGCTGCGCACCCACGTCGACGTGCTGACCATGAGCGCCACCCCCATTCCGCGCACGCTGGAGATGAGTTTGGCCGGGATCCGCGAGATGTCGACGATCCTGACCCCGCCCGAAGAGCGCTATCCGGTGCTGACCTACGTCGGCCCGCACGACGACAAGCAGGTCGCGGCGGCGTTGCGGCGGGAGCTGCTGCGCGACGGGCAGGCCTTCTACGTGCACAACCGGGTCAGCTCCATCGACCGGGCCGCGGCCCACGTCCGCGAGTTGGTGCCCGAGGCCCGGGTGGTGGTCGCGCACGGGCAAATGCCCGAAGAGCTGCTGGAACGCACCGTGCAGGGCTTCTGGAACCGCGAATACGACATCCTGGTGTGCACCACGATCGTGGAGACCGGGCTGGACATCTCCAACGCCAACACGCTCATCGTGGAGCGCGCCGACACCTTCGGGCTGGCCCAGCTGCATCAGCTGCGGGGCCGGGTCGGGCGCAGCCGCGAGCGCGGCTATGCCTACTTCCTCTATCCGCCGCAGGCGCCGCTGACCGAGACGGCCTACGACCGGCTGGCCACCATCGCGCAGAACAACGAACTGGGCGCGGGCATGACGGTGGCATTGAAGGACCTCGAGATCCGCGGGGCCGGCAACGTGTTGGGTGTCGAGCAGTCCGGCCACGTCGCCGGCGTCGGGTTCGACCTGTACGTGCGGCTGGTGGGTGAGGCCGTCGAAGCATACCGAGCGGCGGCCGATGGTCAGACGGTAACCACTGCCGAGGAGCCCAAGGACGTGCGCATCGACCTGCCGGTCGATGCGCACCTGCCGCCGGACTACATCGGCAGCGACCGCCTGCGTTTGGAGGCCTACCGGCGGCTGGCCGCCGCATGTGACGACGCGGCCGTCGCAGCCGTTGTGGAGGAGCTCAACGACCGCTACGGGCCGCTACCCGAACCCGCCCGGCGACTGGTGGCGGTGGCGCGGCTGCGGCTGCTGTGTCGCGGCTCCGGCATCACCGAAGTGTCGGCCCCGTCGGCCCCGTCGGCGGCGACGGTGCGACTGTCGCCGCTGAACCTGCTGGACTCCGCGCAGGTTCGGCTCAAGCGGATGTACCCGGGGGCGCACTACCGCGCTACCACGGCTACCGTGCAGGTCCCCATTCCACGTGCCGGCGGTGCCACCGGTTTGGGGAGCGCGCCGCGTATCAGAGACGTGGAATTGGTGCAGATGGTCGCCGACCTGGTGACGGCGTTGGCGGGTAAACCCCAGAAGGATGTTGGTATAACGAGTCCGTCCGGCGACGATGCGGGTCGCCCCGAGTCGAGTAAGGAGCGACCAGCGCGATGATTGTCGTCCTGGTCGACCCGCGCCGCCCGTCGCTGGTGCCGGTCGAAGCCATCGAGTTGCTCAGCGGCCCGGTGCAATACACCGAGGAGATGCCGGTCGCCGTGCCGTGGTCGCTGCCCGACGCGCACCCGGTGCACATGGGAGACGACGCACCGGTGCTGTTGTCGTCGGACCCCGATCACCCGGCCGTGGTGGCACGACTGGCCGGCGGAGCGCGACTGATTTCGGTACCGGATCGCCAGCGCGGGGAACGACTGCTCGACGCCGTGGCCATCATGGACAGACTTCGCACCGACGGACCGTGGGAAAGCGAGCAGACCCACAACTCGTTGCGCCGCTACCTGTTGGAGGAGACCTACGAGCTGCTCGACGCGGTGCACAGCGGCGATGTGAACCAACTGCGCGAGGAACTCGGTGACTTGCTGCTGCAGGTGCTTTTCCATGCCCGCATCGCCGAAGATGCGGCACTGCTCCCCTTCACCATCGACGACGTCGCCGACACGCTGATCCGCAAGCTGGCCAATCGCGCGCCGGGAGTTCTTTCCGGACAAGAGATTTCGCTTCATGAACAGATGAATCAGTGGGAAGAACGCAAGGCGGCCGAAAAATCCCGGAACTCAGTATTGGACGATGTCCATACTGGTCAGCCAGCATTAGCGTTGGCGCAGAAGGTCATTCAGCGCGTCAGCAAGGCGGGACTACCTGCGCAACTGATTCCGTCCGGCATCACCTCGATCACCGTTTCGGCGGAGGTCGATGCGGAAAACTCTTTGCGTGCAGCTATTTTGGATTTTGTCGACAAGGTCCGCAGCGCGGAGAAGGCGATTGCGGCCGCGCGCCGTGACGACAGCGTTGCCGAGGAACTCGACGTGACGCCCATCGGCACCATCACCGCAGAAGAGTGGTTGGCCCACTGGCCCGGACCGACGGACGATGTGCTGGAAACCTGCCCCGAAACCGACCCGGCAGCGGGTAAGGAATCCCGCGGCGGCCCGAAGAAACGCAAGGGCAGGCGGTAAGACCCGGCAACAGCAAGCGATCATCCCGAAGTTTGCGACAGATGCGTTTGCTGCCAACAGAAACGGGAACAGCGATAGCCAAACACGCTCACAGCTAACCGATATCTACGTCATAACAACGGTATGCCGGTGTGCTGAGCCGCAAACGAGAAGGGACACGATCGCAACCCGTGGGACGATGATCATGACCAAATTGGTAACGGACCGGAAGAGGACGTAAGGGGAGCGGCAGCCAGGGCCCGAGCGAAGCCCGCAGCGGAGCCCAGGAGGAGCCCACGAGGAGCCAAGAAGGAGCAGTGTGACGCCGAGACGTTGGTTGCGCGCGGTCGCCGTGATAGGGGCGACCGCGATGCTGCTGGCGTCCAGTTGCACCTGGCAGCTCAGCTTGTTCATTCCCGACGGTGTGCCGCCACCTCCGGGCGATCCCGTCCCGCCCGTGGACACCTACGCCAGCGGCCGGCCCGCCGATCAGTTGCGAGAATGGGCCGAGCAGCGAGCCCCAGCGCTGGAAATGCCGGTCATCGCTCTCGAGGCCTACGCCTACGCCGCGCGCGTCGCGGAGGTCGAGAACCCCAAGTGCCACCTCGCGTGGACCACGCTGGCGGGTATCGGGCAGGTGGAAAGTCATAACGGCACCTATCACGGCGCGACCATAGCGCCCAACGGGGACGTGACCCCGCCCATTCGCGGCGTTCGCCTCGACGGCACCGGCGGCACGCTGCGCATCGTGGACAGCGACCACGGCAGCATCGACGGTGCTTCGGACGGAGACGGGGTGCAGCGCGCGATGGGGCCGATGCAGTTCATCGCCGAGACCTGGCGGCTCTACGGCGTCGACGCCAACAACGACGGCATTGTCAGCCCCGACAACATCGACGATGCCGCACTCTCGGCGGCAGGTTACATGTGCTGGCGCGGAAAGGATCTCGCGACGCCGCGCGGCTGGATCACCGCGTTGCGCGCCTACAACAATTCCGGTGTTTACGCCCGGGCGGTGCGGGACTGGGCGACCGCTTACGCGGCGGGTCACCCGCTGTAGCAGGATAAAGCGCCGAGCCAGGCTTTACGCTAATGGGCGGTCCGGGACCATAAGAGAACCACAGCGCAAAGGAGAATCCAGTGCCGATTATCGAGCAGGTCGGGGCCCGCGAGATTCTGGATTCCCGCGGCAACCCGACGGTCGAGGTGGAGGTGGCTCTGATGGACGGCACCTTCGCCCGCGCCGCGGTGCCCTCGGGCGCATCGACGGGCGAGCATGAGGCCGTCGAACTGCGCGACGGCGGTGACCGCTACGGCGGTAAGGGGGTCAAGAAGGCAGTCCAAGCCGTACTCGATGAAATCGGCCCGGCTGTCATCGGCCTCAACGCCGACGACCAGCGGCTGGTCGACCAGGCGCTGGTCGACCTGGACGGCACGCCCGACAAATCCCGGCTGGGCGGCAATGCGATCCTCGGTGTCTCGCTGGCCGTTGCCAAGGCCGCCGCCGAATCGGCGGAACTGCCGTTGTTCCGCTACATCGGCGGCCCCAACGCCCACATCCTGCCGGTGCCCATGATGAACATCCTCAACGGCGGCGCACACGCCGACACCGCCGTCGACATCCAGGAGTTCATGGTGGCCCCGATCGGCGCCCCGAGCTTCGCCGAGGCGCTGCGCTGGGGTGCCGAGGTGTACCACGCGCTCAAGTCGGTGCTGAAGAAGGAGGGGCTGTCCACCGGTCTGGGCGACGAAGGCGGTTTTGCCCCCGACGTGGCCGGCACCACCGCGGCGCTGGATCTGATCAGCCGGGCCATCGAGTCGGCGGGTTTTCAGCTCGGCTCGGACGTGGCACTGGCACTCGACGCCGCGGCCACCGAGTTCTATACCGACGGCACCGGTTACTCCTTCGAGGGTTCGACCCGCACCGCCGAGCAGATGGCCGAGTTCTACGCCGGACTGTTGGCTTCCTACCCCCTGGTGTCCATCGAAGACCCGCTGTCCGAAGACGACTGGGACGGCTGGACCGCGCTGACGGCGTCGATCGGCGACCGGGTACAGATCGTCGGCGACGACATCTTCGTCACCAATCCGGAGCGGCTCGAAGAGGGCATCGAACGCGGCGTGGCAAACGCGTTGCTGGTCAAGGTGAATCAGATCGGCACGCTGACCGAGACACTTGACGCGGTGGCGCTGGCTCACCACAGCGGATACCGCACGATGATGAGCCACCGCAGTGGCGAGACCGAGGACACCATGATCGCCGACCTGGCGGTGGCGGTGGGCAGCGGACAGATCAAGACGGGCGCACCGGCCCGCAGTGAACGGGTCGCCAAGTACAACCAGCTGTTGCGGATCGAAGACACGCTCGGCGACGCCGCCCGTTACGCCGGCGACCTGGCCTTTCCCCGATACCTTGGGGACCAAAAATAGGTTGGCCGCCAACCTGAGGCGCGGCTGAAACGACATGCCCGACGCGAAACGACCCGATTCGAAACGCCGCTCCCCGGCTTCGCGGCCGGGGAAGGCCGGCGACACGTCCCGGGCCCGTCGCTCAGCGTCGCCGTCCCGGCCCGCGCCGTCGCCGGCCACTGGCCAGACCACCCGCACCCTGCGCGAGCATGTCGTCGAACCCATCAAGCGCTCGTTCACCGAATCGATGGAACAGCGGTCCGATCAGCGGCTGGGGTTCACCGCCCGGCGGGCGGCGGTGCTGGCCGCGGTGGTGTGTGTGCTCACGCTGACCATCGCCGGGCCGGTACGCACCTACTTCGCGCAGCGCACCGAGATGGAACAACTGTCCGCGACGGAAGCCGCGCTGCGTCGCCAGATCGCCGACCTGGAGCGGCAGAAGAACCAGTTGGCTGACCCGGCCTATATCGCGGCCCAGGCCCGCGAGCGTCTCGGGTTCGTGATGCCGGGCGACATCCCGTTTCAGGTCCAGCTTCCGCCGACAGCGGCGGTGTCGCCCCAGCCTCGCGGCGATGCGCCGACCCCGGCCAAGAACGAGCCCTGGTACACCGCGTTGTGGCACACCATCGCCGATGCGCCACACCTGCCGCCTGCCGCCGCCCCGGAGCCCACACCCGAGCCCGGTCCGCCCGGTGCGGTGCCGCCCAACCCGACGGCGCCCGGTGGTTGACCGGGCCGATCTTCAGGTGGTGGCGCGTCAGCTCGGCCGGGAGCCTCGCGGCGTGCTCGAGGTGGCTTATCGATGCCCCAACGGTGAACCCGGTGTGGTGAAAACTGCCCCGAAACTGTCTGACGGCACGCCGTTTCCGACGTTGTACTACCTGACGCATCCGGTGCTGACGGCGGCGGCGAGCAGGCTGGAGACCACCGGGCTCATGCGTGAGATGACCCATCGGCTCCGCTGTGACCCCGACCTTGCTGCGGCGTATCGGCGGGCACACGAGTCGTATCTGGCCGAGCGTGATGTCATCGAACCGCTGGGGACGGCGGTGTCGGCGGGGGGAATGCCCGACCGGGTGAAGTGCCTGCACGTGCTGATCGCGCATTCGCTGGCCAAGGGTCCCGGGGTGAATCCACTCGGCGATGAGGCGGTGGCGCTGTTGGCCGCCGAGCCGGCGGCAGCCGATTTGATTGTGGGGGAGCAGTGGCGATGAGTGGATCGAGACGACGAATCGCGGCGATCGACTGCGGTACCAATTCGATTCGCCTGTTGATCGCCGAGGCCACCGGCGCCCGCCTGCACGACGTGCATCGCGAAACGCGAATTGTCCGACTGGGTCAGGGAGTTGACGCGACCGGCGAGTTGGCCCCGGATGCTATCGCGCGGACCCGCGCAGCGTTGACCGACTATGCCGCATTGCTGCGGCTGCACGGTGTCGAGCGGGTACGAATGGTTGCCACGTCGGCCACCCGCGACGCCGCCAATCGCGACGCCTTTTTCGCGATGACGGCCGAGGTGCTGGGTGCCGTGATCCCTGGTTCGATGGCGGAAGTGATCAGCGGCGCCGCGGAGGCTGAGCTGTCGTTTCGCGGCGCGGTCGGCGAATTAGACAGCGCCGGTGCGCCTTTCGTGGTCGTAGACTTGGGCGGCGGCTCCACCGAGATTGTGCTGGGGAAGGCCGGTGACGAGGTGGTCGCGAGTTACTCGGCTGACATCGGCTGCGTCCGGCTGACGGAGCGCTGTTTGCACTCCGACCCCCCGACGGCGCGGGAGGTCGCCGCGGCCCGAAAGGTGGTGCGGGAGCGGCTGGCAGTCGCGTTGCAGGTGGTGCCCGTCGAGTCGGCTCGGACCTGGGTCGGCCTGGCCGGGACGATGACCACGCTGTCCGCGTTGGCTCACCGCTTGACGGCGTATGATGCTGCGGCCATTCACCTTTCGCGGGTGCCGGGTGATGAGTTGTTGATCGTGTGCGAACGGCTGGTGAAGATGACTCGCAAGGAGCGCGCCGCCCTGCCGCCGATGCATGAGGGACGGGTGGACGTGATCGCCGGCGGGGCGATTGTGGTCGAGGAGTTGGCGCGCGAGTTGCGCGACCGGGCCGGCATCGACGAGCTGACCGTCAGTGAGCACGACATCCTGGACGGTATCGTGCTGTCGCTGTCCGGATGAGTCACATCTGTCACAACAGCCACTGCCCGGGGAGACCCTCTTTGTGCCCACCTAATAGCGACAACTCCGGCCGATGTCATACCGGCATGCGACGGTTCGGCAATGAACACCATGCTTCGCGGAATCGAGCTTCGCTACGTGCTGACCATGCACCTGTCCCAACACGGACCGGCGACCATCACTGAAATGCTCGATGCGCTTGCCTGGCACGGATTTTCCGTGTGCGGCAGGGCATCCAAGGCCGTCTCGGACGCGTTGCGCTGGGAGATTGCACGCGGCCGGGTTCGCCGACTCGGCAGGGGTCGGTACGGCCCGTCGTACATCCCGCGAGCCACCGAATACCGGATTCATCGACGCGTGCTGGCGTTGCGGGCCTCGGCCCGGGCCCCGGCGAAGTCGCTATTAGGATTAGGTGGGCACAAAGAGGATCACCCCGGACAGTGACTCCTGTGGCAGCTGGGATTCAGGCCTCGAAGCGGTAGCCCATTCCGGACTCCGTCAACAGGTGCTTGGGATGCGACGGGTCATCTTCCAGTTTGCGCCGCAGCTGCGCCAGATACACACGCAGGTAATGGGTTTCGGTGGCATACGCGGGTCCCCAGACCTCCTTGAGCAATTCCTCGCGGCCGACCAGCTTGCCCCGGTTGCGGACCAGGACCTCGAGCATGCCCCACTCGGTCGGGGTCAGATGCACTTCGACACCGTTCTTGGTGACCTTCTTCGCGGCCAAATCGACGGTGAACGCGTCAGTTTCGACAACCGGCTGATCCACCTCCGACGCCGCGGCGTTGCGGCGCACCGCCGCGCGCAACCTGGCCAGAAACTCTTCCATCCCAAAGGGTTTCGTGACGTAGTCGTCGGCGCCCGCGTCCAGGGCCTCGACCTTGTCGGAGGAATCGGTGCGCGCCGACAACACGATCACCGGTGCCGACAGCCAGCCGCGGAGGCCGGCCAGCACGTCGATGCCCGAGATGTCGGGCAGGCCGAGGTCGAGGATCACCACGTCGGGCGGGTGTTCGGCGGCGGCGCGCAGCGCACCGGCGCCGGTCGAGGCGGTGATCACCTCGTAGCCGCGCACGGTCAGATTGATGCGCAGCGCCCGCAGGATGTGCGGCTCGTCGTCGATCACCAACACGCGGGTCATCGGTCACCGTTTTCCGGCGGTGCGGCCAGGTCGACCACGACGGTCAGACCGCCTCCCGGTGTATCTCCGGCCTGGACAGTCCCGCCCATGGCTTCGACGAAACCGCGGGCCACCGACATTCCCAGCCCGACTCCGGTGGTGTTGTCGTTATCACCAAGGCGCTGAAAGGGTTCGAAGATCTGGCTCTGGGTTCCGGGCGGCACTCCGGGACCCTCGTCGATGACGTTGATCAGCACGCGATCGCCCACCTGGCCGGCGTTGACCCGCACGACGCAGTCCGGCGCATAGCGCAGCGCGTTGTCGATCAGGTTGGCCAAGACCCGTTCCAGCAGGCCCGCGTCGGCCATCACCACGGCGCCTCCGACGTCGACCTTGACGCGGTCGATGGCCGACCGGTAGAAGCCGGTGGCACCCATGCCGATACTCACCAATGCGCGCTGCACCACCTCCTCCAGATACACCCGCTGCAGGTCCGGGTGCAGCACGCCGGCGGCCAGCCGCGACGAATCGAGCAGGTTTCCGACAAGTGCGGTGAGCGCGTCGATGGATTCTTCGATGGTGGCCAGCAATTCGGCGGTGTCGGCCGGGGAGAAGGCGATGTCGTGCGCGCGCAAGCTGGACACCGCAACCTTGGCCGCCGCGAGCGGGGTGCGCAGGTCATGGCTGACCGCGGACAGCAGCGAGCGCCGCAGCTCGTCGGCACGCACGATCGCCTCGGTGCGGCTGGCTTCTTCGGCCATCTCGCGCTGTCTGACCAGACCCGCGGCTTGTCGGGCCACCGCGTTGAGCACCCGGCGGTCCCGCGCCGACAGCTTTTTTCCGGCCATCAGCATCCAGAACTCGTCGTCACCGACCTCGATCGCCGTGTCAGCGGAATCGACTGTGGTGCAGGGGTCTTTGCCGACGGAGGCCACCACCTCACCGAAGGTACGGTCTTCGCCGGCGCGCTCGCGCAACATGCTGACCGCGCGTTGGGAGTACGTCTCGCGCACTCGTTCCAGCAGTGTTTCCAGGTCCGCGCCGCGCAGCACCGATCCGGCGAACAAGGTCAGCAGTTCGGCCTCCTGGGCGGCGCGGCGGGCTTCCCGGGCTCGTTTGGCCGCGCCGTCGACCAGCACCGCGACCGCGACCGCGACCAGCAGCAGGACCGCCTCGGTCACGGCCGCGGAAGGTTCGGCGATGGTGAACGTGTGCCGCGGATCGGTCAGGTAATAGTTCAGCAGCAGGCTGGACAACACCGCCGAAAGCACCGCCGGGGCAACGCCTCCCAGCAGCGCCACCACGAGGACTCCGACGAAGAACAGCGCGCTTTCGCCGCTGGTGTCCAGATAGCGGTCCAGCACGGCCACGGTGATCGCGCAGATCAGCGAGGGAACGACGACGGCCGCCAGCCAGGACGCCACTCGACGTCCCCGGGGCGCGACCGGGGTGGTTCGCAAGCCGCGCTTGGATTCCTCATGAGTGACCAGGTGCACGTCGATCTTGCCCGACCGCTCGACGATGGCCTGGCCGATACCGTCCTCCAACAGACGCGCCCATCGCGTCCGGCGCGAGGTGCCGATCACCAGCTGGGTGGCGTTGATTTCGCGGGCGAAATCCAGCAGGGCGTCGGCGACGTCGTCACCGACCACGGTATGCAGCGAGGCGTCAAGGCTGCCGGCCAGCTCCCGGATCTTGCTCATCCGCGCCCCTGACAGGCCCGCCAGCCCGTCACCGCGGATGACGTGCACCACCATCAGCTCGGCACTGGATTTCGACGCGATCCGCGACGCCCGCCGCACCAACGTCTCCGACTCCGGACCGCCGGTGACGGCCACGACGACGCGTTCGCGCGCTTCCCACAGGTCGGTGATCTTGTTCTCCGCGCGGTATCTTGCCAGCGCGGTGTCCACCTGGTCGGCCAGCCACAGCAGCGCCAGTTCTCTTAGTGCGGTGAGATTTCCGCGGCGGAAGTAGTTGGACAACGCCGCGTCGATCTTGTCGGGAGCATAGACATTGCCGTGGGACAGCCTGCGGCGCAACGCCTCCGGTGTGATGTCGATGAGCTCCACCTGTGCTGCCTGCCGCACGACGGAATCCGGCACGGTCTCTTGCTGTTGGATGCCGGTGATCTGGGCGACGACGTCGTTGAGGCTTTCCAGATGCTGAATATTCACCGTGGAGATCACGGTGATCCCGGCATCGAGCAACTCCTCGACATCTTGCCAGCGTTTGTGGTTTTTGCTGCCCGGGGTATTGGTATGAGCCAGTTCGTCGACCAGTACCACCTGGGGGTGGCGCGCCAGCACGGCGGGCACGTCGAGTTCGGGGAACATGGTACCGCGATACTCGACGTAGTGCGGCGGAATGATTTCGATACCGTCAAGCAGCACAGCGGTTTTCGTTCGTCCGTGGGTTTCGACCACGGCCGCCACCAGGTCGCTGCCGCGTTCCAACCGGCGGTGCGCTTCGCCGAGCATCGCGTAGGTCTTGCCGACTCCCGGCGCCGCCCCCAGATAGATGCGGAGTTCTCCGCGTTTGCGAGGGGGGTCGACGGCGCTCACACACCCATCATCCACCCGCAACGCTAGACCGGGTATCTGCGGTCGAGTTCCAGGTTGAGCCGCAGCACATTGACGCACGCCTGGCCGAAGATGCCGAGGGCGGGGCCGCTTTCCGTCTGCGCCACCAGCGCCCGTATCTGCTCCTGGCTGGCATGCCGCGCCCTGGCCACCCGGGGAATCTGCAGCTCGGCGTAGACCGGGGAGATATCCGGGTCCAGCCCGCTGGCGCTGGCCGTGACGGCGTCGGGCGGAACCTCCGGGACCTCCGGAGCCGCGCCGCGGATGGGCACGATCTGGCCGAGCGAGTAGTTCTCGCCGAACGTCGCGCATTGGACCGGCACGCCCTCGTAGCGGTCCAGAAACGGCTGCCTGCCGGCGGCGCACGGCTCGTTGACGCTGACGACTCGGACTGGGCGCGAGACATTGCCGCGCGGATCGCGGGGACCGATCACCGACAGCACGGCTCCGACACCGCCCGGCGTGCAGAACGGCCGTGATCCCCCCGCCTGGTTCAGGCCCTCGAATCGCGCCACCGCCGCACTGCGCGAACACACCTGGGTCAGCAGACTGGGCCGGAAACCGGCTTCGGCCGGACTTGCGCCGGCCGCCAGTTTTGCCGGGTTGGCCGGAGTATCCACGATGCTCTCCGGCCCCAGATTGCTGCCGCCGCTGGACAACGGGTTATATCCGGCACCTGCCGCCGAGGGCCGCCCCTGGAAGTACCGCGGTAACGGGCGCCCGGCGGCATCGAGGTACAACTGTCCGATCAGGCTGCTGCCGACCGGTTTACCGCCGGCATCGACCATGGAACCTTGCGCCTTGTCGTGCAGCCCGGGAAGCCACGCCACCAACCAGACCAGCAGCGGGTAGCCGAGGCCGAGGACGACCGTGAAAACCAGCAGGGCCCGCAGCGCGGCCCAATATTGGCGAACCATTTACGACATCCCGGGCAGTAGTTGGACGACCAGGTCGATGACCTTGATCCCGATGAACGGCGCGATCAGCCCGCCCACTCCATAGCGGTAGAGGTTGCGGCTGAGCAGTTTCGAGGCACGACTGGGCGTATAGCGCACACCGCGCAGTGCCAGCGGAATCAGCGCGACGATGACTACGGCGTTGAAGATGACCGCGGACAGGATGGCCGATTGCGGGCTGTGTAGCCGCATCACGTTGAGCAGATCCAAGCCGGGAAACAACGCCACGAACATCGCCGGGATGATCGCGAAGTACTTGGCGATGTCGTTGGCGATCGAAAATGTGGTCAACGCGCCGCGGGTGATCAGCAGTTGCTTACCGATTTCCACGATCTCGATGAGCTTGGTGGGATCGGAGTCCAGGTCCACCATGTTGCCGGCCTCCTTGGCGGCGGCGGTGCCGGTGTTCATCGCCACCCCCACGTCGGCCTGGGCCAGCGCGGGGGCGTCGTTGGTGCCGTCGCCGGTCATCGCAACCAGGCGGCCGCCGTGCTGCTCCCGTTTGATCAGCATCAGCTTGTCCTCGGGTGTGGCCTCGGCCAGAAAGTCGTCGACCCCGGCCTCGTCCGCAATTGCCTTGGCGGTCAACGGGTTGTCGCCGGTGATCATCACGGTGCGAATTCCCATCTGGCGCATCGCGTCGAACCGGGTCCGCATGCCCTGCTTGACCACGTCCTTGAGGTGGATGACGCCGAGCACCTGCGCCTTTCGATGATCCACCCGGCCCACCACCAGCGGAGTTCCCCCCGCAGCGGAGATGCCGTCGACAATGTGGCCCAGTTCGGCCGGAACCTCACCGCTGTTGCCGCGTACCCATTCGGCGACCGAGCTGGCCGCTCCTTTACGCAGCTTTCGCCCGTCCAGGTCCACACCCGACATCCGGGTCACCGCAGTGAATTCCACCCAGCAGGCGTCGTCGAGATCACCCGGTGTGTGGGCGCGCAATCCGTAGGCTTGTTTGGCGTAGACGACGATGGAGCGGCCCTCCGGCGTTTCGTCGGCCAGGCTGGCCAGCTGTGCCGCGTCGGCGAGCTCGGCGGCGCTGATCCCATGCACCGGAATGAATTCCGATGCCTCCCTATTGCCGAGGGTGATGGTTCCGGTTTTGTCCAGCAGCAGGGTGTTGACGTCACCGGCGGCTTCGACGGCCCGTCCGGACATCGCCAGCACATTGCGTTGCACCAGCCGGTCCATGCCCGCGATGCCGATCGTCGACAGCAGCGCCCCGATTGTGGTGGGAATCAAGCACACCAGCAGCGCGACCAGCACGATGCCGCTGATGCCGTCGGCGCCGAGGGCCGAGGTGTCGGGCACGCCGGGGTTGTTGGCCTTGGAGTAGATCGCCAGCGGCTGCAGCGTGGCGACCGCGAACACGAAGATGATGGTCAACGCCGCGAGCAGGATGTTGAGCGAAATCTCGTTGGGAGTCTTCTGCCGGTTGGCGCCCTCGACGAGCGCGATCATCCGGTCCACGAAGCTCTCACCGGGCTTTTGGGTGATTCGGATGACGATGCGATCCGACAGCACGGTCGTCCCGCCGGTCACCGAGGAGCGGTCGCCGCCGGATTCCCGAATCACCGGTGCGG
Organism: Mycobacterium innocens; assembly: GCF_900566055.1. Classification (GTDB taxonomy): domain Bacteria; phylum Actinomycetota; class Actinomycetes; order Mycobacteriales; family Mycobacteriaceae; genus Mycobacterium; species Mycobacterium innocens. Next base: position 5,284 of record NZ_UPHQ01000224.1, on the reverse strand, counting down.
ATTCGCCGGTGATCGCCGATTCGTCCACTGAGGCAATGCCTTCCACGACGTCACCGTCGCCGGGAATCACTTCGCCCGCTGCGACAACCACGATGTCGCCGGGCCGCAACAGTGGCGCGGCGACGTCTTCCGGGATGGCGACACACGTGTCCAGCGCGCCCGGTGGCCAATCCCTGAGCCGGTGTGCGATGGTGTCGGCCTTGGCTTTTCGCAGGGTGTCGGCCTGCGCTTTGCCGCGTCCCTCGGCGACCGCTTCGGCGAGGTTGGCGAAAATGACCGTCAGCCAAAGCCAGAACACCACCAGCCAGCTGAACCAGGTGTTGTCGCCGAACGCCAGAATCGTCGCCCACCCGGCGCCGATCTCCACGATGAACATCACCGGATTGCGCCACAGGGTGCGCGGGTCGAGCTTGCGCAATGCGTCCGGCAGCGACTTCACCAGCAGCGCCGGATCGAGCAGGTGTTTGGCCGAAGTGGTTGTGCGTGTCACTGTTTCAGTGGATCCCTTCGGCGAGCGGCCCCAGCGCCAGCGCGGGCAGGAAGGTGAGTGCCACCAAGACGACCGTCACCCCGACCACCAGGCTGACGAACTGCGGCCGGTGGGTGGGCAAGGTGCCGGCCGACTCCGGGGTGGTCCCCTGTCGGGCCAGCGAACCGGCCAGCGCCAGCACCAGAATCATCGGCAGGAATCGGCCGAAGACCATCGCCAGGCCCAAGGCGGTGTTGTACCACTCCGTATTGGCCGCCAGACCCGCGAACGCCGAGCCGTTGTTGTTGGCCGCGGAGGTAAACGCATAGAGCACCTCCGACAGCCCGTGCGGCCCGGTGTTGGCCATGCCGGCCCGCTCGCCGGGCAGCGCCATTGCGGCGGCGGTGCCGACGAGCACGATCAGCGGAGTCACCAGGAAGTATCCGGCCGCCAGTTTCATTTCCCGCGGCGTGATCTTCTTGCCCAGATATTCCGGGGTCCGCCCGACCATCAACCCGGCGACGAACACGGTGATGACGGCCAGGATCAGGATGCCGTACAGGCCGGAGCCGGTGCCGCCGGGCGCGACCTCGCCGAGTTGCATGTTGAACAGCGTCATCATGCCGCCCAGGCTGGTGTAGGAGTCGTGGGTCGAGTCGACGGCGCCGGTGGACGTCAACGTGGTGGCGTCGGCAAAGACCGCCGAGTCGGCAACCCCGAAGCGCTGTTCGACGCCTTCGGTCGACGCACCCACCGCCGTGGGCACGGTGCCGTGGTGCTGCACCTGGAACAGCAGCATGGTGGTGAGGCTGACGGCGGCGATCACCGCGACGATCGCCGCGATCGCATAGCCCTGCCGCTTGCTGCCCACCAGCCGGCCGAAGGTGCGGGGCAGCGCGGAACTGATGACCAGCAACAGGAAGATCTCCACCCAGTTGGTCCAGGCGGTCGGGTTCTCGAAGGGGTGTGCGGAGTTGGCGTTGTAGAAGCCGCCGCCGTTGGTGCCGAGCTCCTTGATCACCTCCTGGCTGGCGACCGGACCGCCCGGGATGGTCTGCGGGGTGCCGGCCAGCGTGGTCACGACGTGATCGTTGAGATGGAAGTTCTGCACGACGCCGCCCATGACGAGCACGACCGCGCCGGCGACGGCTATCGGCAGCAGGATGCGCAGCGTGCCGCGCACCAGGTCCACCCAGAAGTTGCCGAGTTCGCCAGTGCGGTTGCGGGCGAACCCGCGGACGAAGGCCACGGCGACGGCCATGCCGACCGCGGCGGACACGAAATTCTGCACCGCCAAGCCGGCGATCTGCACCAAATGCCCCTGGGTCGATTCGCCGGAATACGCCTGCCAGTTGGTGTTGGTGACGAAGCTGACCGCGGTGTTCCAGGCCAGTGCGGGGGTCATCGGTGTGGCCGGATGGGCGAGGTGCAGCGGCAGCTTGCCCTGCAGTAGCTGCAGGGCGAACAGGAATATGATGCTCACCGCCGAAAACGCCAGCACGCTACGGGCATATGCGGCCCAGGTCTGTTCGGCTTCGGGGTCCGCCCCGACCAATCGGTAAATGAATCGCTCTGCGCGCCAGTGCTTTTCAGTGATGTAGACGCGGTACATGTAGTCGCCGAGCGGGACGTGAACCGCCACCAGCGCGGCGACCAGCAGCGCGAGGAACAGCACCGCTGCTGTGCCGTCGCTCATCAGAACTTCTCCGGAGACACCAGGGCCGCAACCAGCAATAGCGCGACGAGCACCGCAAGGGCCAGACCGACGGCGTTGGCGGTGCTCACAAATCCAACTTCAGCAGTGCGCTCAGCGCGGCAAAGACGGCCACGGTCAGCGCCAGGTAAACCACCACGGACATATCTGTCTTTCTCGACACGCATCGACAACCCTCTCCGGTAGAGGGCCAGACAGAGGCTAGGCGCGACCGAAGCAGGGCGGGAGCGGCCTTAACGGTTTCTTTACGGCGTCCACCCGCGAGTTTTACGACCGTTGCGGCGGTGCGGCTATCCGGTGTCCGCGCCCGGCCGGTCCATCATCGGCAGTCGGACCCGAAAGGCGGTGCGGCCGTGCGCGGACTCGGCAGTCACCGAGCCGTCATGCGCCTTGACGATCGAGTTGACAATGGCCAGGCCCAATCCATGGCCGGCCTCACCCGAGCGCGTCGTGTTGGCGCGTACGAACCGCTCGAACAGATGGGGTACGACGTCGGGGTCGATACCGGGCCCGTCGTCGCTCACCGTCAGCTCGGCGTAGGACCCGTTGGTCGCATCGGTATGGCAGGTGATCGCCGTGGTCACGGTGACACCGGGCGGGGTATGCACCCAGGCGTTGGTGAGTAGATTGCTGACGAGCTGATGCAGCCGGGCATGATCGCCGTTTACCCATACCGGCTCGTCGGGCAGCTCTTTGACCCAACGGTGGCTCGGCGCTGCCACCGTCACATCGTTCACGGCGTTCATGACCAGATCGGTCAAGTCGAGTTCTTCGGTTTGCAGGTCTTCGCCTTCACCCAACCGGGACAGCAGCAGCAGTTCGTCCACCAGTGATGCCATCCGCCGGGCTTCCGACTCGATGCGTGCCAACGCGTATTCGGTGGTGGGTGGCAGGGCCGAACTGTCTTGACGAGTCAGTTCCGCATAGCCCTGGATGGCGGCGAGCGGGGTCCGCAGCTCGTGGCTGGCGTCGGTGATGAATTGCCGCATCCGCAGATCGGATTCGACACGGTGCTGCAATGCGCTGTCGACGTTGTCCAGCAATCGATTCAGGGTGTGGCCCACGATGCCGACTTCGTTGTCCGGGTCGGTGTCTTCGGGCCGGACTCGCACGCCGATCCGGTGGTCCTCGCCGGCGAGCGGCAATGCCGCGACTTCGGCGGCGGTCGCGGCGAGCCGGCGCAGCGGCCGAAGGGCATATCCGACCACCCAGGCCGTGAGTACCGCCGTGATCACCAGCGCCGTGGCGACCAGCACGGTGGTGGTGATGTTCTTGCGGGAAATGATCTGGTCGGCGAGGTTGAGGGAGACGCCGACGATCAGTCGGTCGGATCCGGCGGCGCGGCTGGCAACCTGGTAGGAACCCAAGCTGCCCAAGGTTTCGACACGGGAGGGGCCGTCGTCCCAGGATTGGGCTTCGATGGCGCGGATGACGTCGGCCGGCGCGGGCTGTGGTTCGTCCTCGGAGAAGACGGCCGAGCCGATGACCACCCCGTCGCGCAGCACCGCGATGAGGTTGCCCGGGGTTTGCCCGGTGAACTCCAGCAGCGCCTGGGATACCGGGGGAGTGCCGGTATGTATCGACGTGTGCTCGCCATTGCGGTATCTGGCGTATGCGTGGCTGAGCGCATGTAAGGACTCCGCGACCTCTGCGTCGTTCATCGCGGTGACGTAACCGCGCAGGCTGAGTACGGAGACGGCGCCGACGGCCACCAGCACTACGGTCACGACAGCAAGCACGCCGAGCAGCAACTGCCCGCGTAACGAACGGGGAAACCAGCGAGGGGTGTTGCGGTCCCCGGTCACTGCCGGCTCATTCCGCTGGTCGCAGCATGTATCCAATCCCGCGGACGGTGTGGATCATCGGCTCGCGGTCGGCGTCGATCTTCTTCCTCAGGTACGAGATATAGAGGTCGACAATGCTGGTGCGTCCGGCGAAATCGTAGTTCCAGACCCGGTCGAGGATCTCGGTGCGGCTCAGCGCGCGGCGCGGATTGCGCATCAGGAACCGCAGCAATTCGAACTCGGTCGACGACAGCGATATCGGCGTCCCGCCGCGGGTGACTTCCCGGCTGGCGGCATCGAGCTTGAGGTCGCCCACTTTGAGGGATTCGTCGGCCGGGGGCGCCAGATGGCTGGAACGGCGCAGCAGTCCGCGCAGCCGAGCGACCAGTTCCTCGAGGCTGAACGGCTTGGTCATGTAGTCGTCGGCGCCTGCGGTCAGACCGGTGACCCGATCCATCACCGAATCCCGGGCGGTCAGGAACAGCGTGGGCGTGTAGTCGTCGGATTCGCGGACCCGCTGCAGAATCTGCAACCCGTCCACATCGGGCAGCATGATGTCCAGGACCAGAACGTCCGGGCTGATTCTTTCGAACTTGGCGATGGCTTCCCGGCCGTTGTGGGCTATCTCGACGTCCCAGCCTTCGTAATGCAGCGCCATCTTGACCAGATTGGTCAGCGCCGGCTCGTCATCGACCAGCAAAACCCGGATCGGTGAACCGTCGGCACGGTGAATGCGGGGCAGCTGCCCCAGGATGGCTTGGCGCGGACGTTGGCTGCGCGGTTGTCCGGTCATTGCGGTCATGTTTCCCCATACTGTCAAGCTCACATGGGATCGTCACGGAGGTCATAACAACCTCAAATGTAGCCATGCCCGGCCGCGTCCGGCGCTATCCGCGGGGACCTCTGGCGTATATGTGTTAGATGCAAGTTTTTGATATGCATTTTGTCGGTATGGGCTATTGGGGTGCCCACCTGCCCACTTGACAATGCTTCGCGGTTCGGCGGTTGCCGTGGCTATCGAATCCAGAGTTCGGTACCGACGGCCATCATTGAGCTGGTACCCGGCGCGGGTTACGCCGGCGATACCCCAGCCACGCCGGCTGAGCGAGGACAGGTAACACAAACAGGGATGGATTTTGGGGGACTGCCTGTTCGCGGGCATCCAGGGTGAGCACGTGGGGGTGGGGTTCCGGCGCTGGCGGTGAGCAGTGTGTGGGGTTGCGGTAACCCGATTTGTTGTTCGTGCTGCCGGGGCGGCACGGTGATCAGGTCAGTTGGTAGGCGACGGCCCTCCCGTCGTCTCTTCCCGGAGTGCTA
>NZ_UPHQ01000244.1 GCF_900566055.1 Mycobacterium innocens | reverse complement strand
GATCCCGCCGTGCCCGGCCTCGCGGGCTTCCACCGCCATCCACAGCCGGCGCTGCCGCTCGTCCAGCACCGGTGCCAGCAGCGCAAACTTGCGCGACACCTCGCCCTCACGATCGGCGGCCGTCACCGCATCACACAGAATAAGGCCAGAATCCCGAACGTAGCGTTAATTTACTTGCGTGTCCTTAGCATCCGTGTTGCTTGCTGGGTAGGGGACACCGCGCATTTCGGTGCCACGTCGAGGATCAGATTGCCCCCCGTCCGTAGGCTTCACTGAGCTGCCCGGTGCGACCGGTGGTGCTGCCGGGACGGCCGAGGAAGCGCCCACGTCTTGAGATGGTTCTGTCTGCTGTGTAGGCACCTCGTAACCCATCGCCCTGCGCACCTGAAGGACATCGCGAAGCGGCGGCTTAGCTGGGTCTTGCCCCAGCAGCACCAACGTTCCAGTGCCGAGGCGTTCAACTGTTGCGCCAGCCGGCAACAACGCCATGTCGAATTTTACCGAATCGGAATCGCTGAGGAAATTAGCCCATCCCGCCGGATGTCCAACGAGTTGACCTGCAATTATGCCGCCGTTTTCCAGCCGACGATCAGGCTGGCGCTGTTTGCCGACTAAATCGTGGTTCGTCCAAACAGCGTGATCTGGTTGCCATGTGTCGACCACGATGTTCAGCAATTTCGCTGCGATGGCCGGATCATAGAGATGATCTGAGCGGGCGCCGGGTCTAGGCAGATTCAAAACTAAGTTGTTTGTTACATATGGTGATGTCTGACCACATCCGATAGAGAGGCCGATGGATGCATCTGGATTTCCGTTCCACCAAGAGACAGAGTAGCCGAGTTCTTCAATAGCCCGCCCGTTGGTGTCCCGGCGATTGCGTCCTGCAAGGAGCCGAGTCATCAAATCAGTGTGGTCAGTTGTCACAAGCGGCTGCTCGATGGCCTTTCGCTTTGAGCCAGCGCCTTGGCGCCAGCCGCTCAATAGAGGGTCAACGCGAGCGAACTGTTCAATCAGCGTTGCGAGGTGCTCTGCACACTCATCGACAGACGCCGCACGCATGCCCCAGTAGGCGCCTAGGTAAGAATTGTGCGAATTGTGGGACATAATTTCCTTACTTCGGTGGCACGAGTACTAGCTGAATTCCCGATATTCCTCTACTGGATAGTAGTTGTTGGAATGCCGATATGGCTTCTGGTTCTGCTACATACCATTGTATCGGCATACCGCCAGCTGCTGCCAGTTGTCGTACGGCCTGGCTTACCACAGCCTCGCCTCCTGTCGGGCTGTTAACCCACCACTGCATGAATGTTCCATCGTGGGTAAATTGCGCATAATAACTCTTTGCCTCGATGAGCGTTCCGTCTGTGAATCCGTCGAATTTGACTCCGTCGACGATGTATCCCTCGGTGACGGGGTGTCCGGTGATCTGCATTTGGTATTGGGCGGCGCGATCAGACCTCAAAATTTCACGGTCGCCGGAGTTCTCCCCTTGCGGCTGCTGAGATCACGAGTTGATCTTGATTTCCGGCTTGTCCGTAGGCGGCACCGCCGCGTGTCGTGCGCTGACGCCGGGTTCCACGGTC
>NZ_UPHQ01000192.1 GCF_900566055.1 Mycobacterium innocens | reverse complement strand
TGTCATAGTCGTCGCGGTGTTCCCGGACCAGTCGCACCGCTCTGGCCTTGGTGTTCTCGTCGTACTTGCTCGGCATCGCGCCATCCTTCCCAACAAAGGAAGTGCGCATAAAACCGGGGACGGTTCAATCTTTTGAAAGCCGATCCAGCCGCGTTCGGCCGTCAATGTGATCCACTCATGATCGCTGACACTCTGAGCCGTTACCTCGCCGTAGTGCTCACGCATTGTTGTCAGCCGGAATCCGGCCTCACGGAGGAGTTTCGGTACTTGCACCGCGCCCAAACTGCGGTCGACAAAGAAGTGATCGAGGTCGGCTAGCAGCCTGCGGATCAGGCTGCAATGGCGTCGACTGCGTCTTGAAGCTGGGCCACCGTCACACCGTAATCATCGGCGACTGCTCGAAACGTCGCCCCGGCGCGTAACGGGCCTAGCACGTCAGCCACCCGGACGCCACTCCCGTCGAATAACGGTTGCCCATAGCCGCGGCAGGGATCGAGGACGACATTGGCTTCACCGTATTGCGGCAACCTGATCATTGACGCGAGGCGGTCGTCTGCGAAGCTGATCTGCTTGAGGTAGTGTTCGACGATCTCCTTGAAGACGTACTGGCCAGATCGAGGGACAATCAGTCCTCTGACGACCTGATCATCGGGGCTACCCTCCCCTGAACGCTCGGCAAACCGCCAGAGTACTTCTGCGCCGTCCGTGCACAAGTCCTGCGATGCAAGAGCATGCGGCCCGACATTCTTGATCAGCCAGTCGAGGGATGGCCGGATGCGTTGCATCGGGACACCGGCTCGGCGGAAGGCGTTCAACACGTATGCCTCGGCGATCCCAACGAACGGCAGCCTGGCATAGCTACCCGCGCGGTGAGGAAGAGCGGTGATGATTGGCTGGCCCTTCACGGTTGGCGCGTTGGCCGGTCTACGTTCGTACCCGTCAGCCCAGGTCGCCAAGGTTGCGCGGGAAACCAGGAGGTATCGGGATGCCTCGGTAAGCGTGTAGAGCGGAACGTCGAACCGCAGATCCGGTAGTTGCTTGCCGGTCATCAAGTTCACCTCCCGAGCTTTCCGAACCTACCCCGCAAGAGTACGCATGTTGCTTACGCCATTGGCCTCACTTCGCGACGCCGGCAAGTCAGCCTACGACCAGTGACCGACGCTTGGCGCCGCCAACCATTCAATCCGCCGGATGGGGCTTGCGCCAGACTGTTCCATGCCAACGGCGTATGCGGGTGGGTCCAGTCATCAATCCGACACGGGGGAATGATTTCCTCCTCGGCGGTGGGGTTGGGTCCCAGATCGCCAACGTCATGGCCGGCCCGTTCGCGGCGATGCTGGACCGGGCACGCGACGCGATCGTCGGGAAAGGCTGACCGGCGTCCTGATTACGCGCTGACCGGTTTGGTTGCCGGTGCTTCGACCTTCATCACTTCCATCATGTTGCCGCCCATGATCTTTGCGACATCTTCCTGGTCGAAACCGGCAAGTTCGTCGACGAACGAAATCGGGTCCTTCAGGCCTTCGGGGTGCGGCCAGTCGGAACCGAAGACCACCCGGTCGGTGTCCACCATCTTTGCGATTTCGGAGAACCGGTCCTCCCAGAACGGGCTGACGTAGACGCACCGCTTGAACGCCTCGATCGGGTCTTCGCTGAACGCGTTCGGCATCTTCTTGTAGACGCCCTTGAGTCCTTTGAACAGGTGCGGCACCCAGTCCGCGCCGTTTTCGATGGACAGGATGCGTAGCTCCGGATTGCGGGACAGCGCGCCATGGCAGACCAGCGCACCCATGGCATCCTCGATCGGCCGATGTCCCATCGCCAGGCTCCGGAAGGCGGTCGGCTTGAACGGCAGGAACTCGTCGCCGGGTTCCCACACGTTCATGAATTCTGAATAGCCGCTGTCCGATGCGTGCATCGAAACCGGGATCTCGGCGCGGATGCAGGCTTGCCAGAACGGGTCGAACTCCTCGAAACCGAACGAGCGGCTGCCGCGGTAGCCGGGTACCGGGGCCGGGCGGACCAGCACCGTGCGAGCGCCACGCTCCAGGCACCACGCGAGCTCTTCGAGCGCCCGGTCCACGATGGGCAGGGTGATCACCGGGGTGGCGAAGATGCGGTCTCGGTAGTTGAACGACCAGGTCTCGTACATCCATTGGTTGAGCGCGTGGATGACGTCGTGAGTCATCTCCGGGTCGTCCTTCATCCGCTCCTCGACCAGGCTGGCCAGGGTGGGGAACATCAGGGCGTAGTCGATGCCCAGCTCGTCCATGACTTCCAGCCGGGGGCCCGGTTCCCGGAAGGCCGGGATCGCCTTCATCGGCTCACCCATCACTTCGCGGTAGCTCTTGCCTCCGCTGCCGTGCCGGAAGTACTCCTCCTGGGCGCCCGGGCGGGCCACCACTTCGAACGTCGGGTTGGGGATGTATTCGCTGATATGGCCGCGCACCACGATCTTGGTGCGCCCGCGGATCTGCACGTAGTCAATCACGTGCTTGCGCTTGTCGGGCAGGAACTTGGTCAGCGCCTCCTGCGGCTCGTACATGTGGTTGTCGGCATCGAACACCGGAAAGGGAAGCTCGCGAGACGGCATGGCGATCTCCTTGTAGAAGTCTCGGTTCTCAGCATGTGGTAATGACGTTACCACCTAGCGCAAGGGTTCCGCTAACCGCTGTCGGGGCTGTCGTGGCGCTCGACAATGGCGAAATTCACGGTTGCTGTTGCCGCGACGTCGCTGTCGCTGTCACCGAAGATGTCGACCTGCATGACCAGCGATCGCCGCCCGGCCCGCAGAACTCGCGGCACCGCGAGCGCGCAGCCCTGCCTGATCGGGCGCAGGTAGCGGATGAAGAGGTCGGCTGTCGTCATGGCGGTGCCCGGCGGCAGGTACTCCAAGCCGAGTTGCCCGCCGGCCACGTCGGCGAGCGTGGCGATCAGGCCGCCCTGCAGCGCGCCGGAGGTGTTGACCACCTGCGGGCTGACCGGCATGGTCATCGCGAAGTCGCCGTCGTGTGCGGTGGCGGGGCGCATTCCGATTTGGGCGAACAGTTCGGCCAGCGAGGACACCGGCTGGTCGTCGATGTCCCGAATGCCGAGGGCTCGGCTGCAGAAGTCGTACAGTTGGCCGGAGTCGATCGGCGTTCCGTTCAATTCGGTTCCCAGCCAGTGCAATCGGAGCGCTCCGAGCACCGTCTGCATGATGATGGCCGCTGCGGCCCCGACGTCGAGGCCGGGGTTGAACACCCCCTCGGTGATGCCCTGCCCGACGATGTCGCGCAGCAGTCGATGCAGCGGCGAAAGCACCCGCGCGTATTCGCGGGGCCGGTTCTCGGCCAGGTATTGGTTGTAGAGACTCAGCGCCCGGTTGAGGCTGTCCTGGGTGGTGGACTCCGGTCGTGCGCTGATGCGGTCGATGACCAGCTTCAGTGCGGCGGTGCTGTCGAGTCCGGCGGTTTCGGTGCGCCACAGCTGTGCCGTCTGCGCCATAGTCCTGTCGAAGAGGGCCAGCAGTAGTTCGTCCTTACTGCCGAAATGCTGGTAAAAAGCCCGCAACGAGGTCTTGGAGCGCGCCACGACCTCTTGCACGGTGAAGTCGGTGCGGCCGGTTTCGCCCAGAATTTCGACCGCCGTCTTGATGAAGCGGTCGGCGCGCGTTATTTCCGCTTCCTCGTTAGGGGCGGTCATAGGCGTTTGTCTCCTCACTTTGCCCGCTGACAACAACGGCGAGAATGAGGTTACCGTGTATTGGCGCCGCTGTCGTCAAGCGCGTCACCAGAACCGCATCGGCCTCATTTGTCACAGCTCGGCGTGGGTCGTCGGTCATGTCGGTGGTCGCGGGTACCGTCCTGCGCAAGCAAATGCCAACCTGGTCGCCGGGAGGCCTCATGACTGTCACGATCGCCGCGGAAGAGACGTCCACATCAGAGCTGACCGCCTACCTGCCATTGCTGGCACGGCTACGCAATGGCGCACGGGAGCAACCGGATTGGCCGGCGATCGTCGATGACGCGGTCAAGGTCTGGGCACGGCCGGGGTTTGACACCTTCCTTGCGGTGCCTCGGTTGCGGTTCGAGCCGTTCGACTATCAGCTGCGGGCCGCGCGCACCGTGCTGCAGCGGATGCGCGGCCGGGGGATCCTTGCCGACGAGGTCGGGCTCGGCAAGACGATCGAGGCCGGGTTGGTGGCCTCCGAGTTGCGCATGCGCGGGCTCGCCGACCGCGTGCTGGTAGTCGTTCCGGCGGGGCTTGTCGACCAGTGGCGTGACGAACTCGAGCGGAAATTCGGGTTGCCGACCACCATCGTCCAATCCGGGTCGACACCGGCCGCCGAGCTTGGGATGGACCGGCCGGTCACCATCGCGTCGCTCGCCGCCGCTCGTCGCGATCCCCTGTTGGGCAGGCTGACCGAAACCGATTGGGACCTGGTGATCTTCGACGAGGCGCACCGGCTCCGCAATCCCCGAAGCGCGTCTGGCAAGCTCGCGCGCTGTTTGCGCGCCCGTTATCTGCTGATGCTGACGGCGACGCCGGTGGAGAACAAGCTGTCGGACTTGTACCAGCTGGTCAGCCTGGTCGCACCGGGACTGCTCGGCACACCGGCCCAGTTCCGCGCCAAACATGGCGCGGCATCGGTCGATTCGAGACCGCACAACTTGGAGGAGCTGCGCGTACGGACCAATGAGGTGATGGTCAGGCATCGCCGCAGCGAGGTCGCCGTGATGTTGCCGCCTCGGCTGGCCGAGACGATCTTGGTGACGCCCGGCGCCGACGAGGCCGGTCTCTACGCCGACATCGTCCGGCGAGTCAGGGCAGCGGCGAGGCGGTTCCCGGATGGGTCCGGACTCAACAGGTTTGCCTTGCGCGGGCTGACCCGGCTGGCCGGTTCCAGTCCCGGGGCCGCCGCACCCACGCTGGCGAAGCTCGGCTGGAACGACCTCGCGGAACGGGCCCGGGCCATCCGCGAACCGGACAAGGTGCGGGTGCTCGTAGAACTGCTCGCGCGCCACGTCGGCAGGGGCGAAAAGGTGTTGGTGTTCACCGGGTTTCGGCAAACACTGGACGTGCTCACCGCTGCGGTGAAGGAGGCCGGCCTGTCATCGGCGCTGTATCACGGCAGCCTCACCCGCTCGGAGAAGGAGGCGGCCATCGCGGCGTTCCGCGCCGAAACGCCGATCCTGCTGTCGACGGAGTCGGCGGGTGAGGGTCGCAACCTGCAGTTTTGCCATGTGATGGTGAATTTCGACCTGCCATGGAACCCGATGCAGATCGAGCAGCGGCTCGGCCGGCTGCACCGCGTCGGGCAGGAACACGACGTGACGCTGACCAACTTGGTCTGCCGGGGCAGCGTCGAACAAAAGATCATGTATGTGCTTGAGGCAAAGATCAACCTGTTCGAACTCGTCGTCGGTGAACTCGACATGATCCTCGGCCGGATCGACGATGACTTCGATTTCGAGAACGAGGTTTTCGACGCGTTCGTCGATGCCGTAGACGACGACGAGTTCGAGCGAAGACTCGACGTCCTCGGCAACGCGCTCGCCGAGGCGGGACGCAGCTATGTGAAAAGCCGGGAAGATGTCGACCTCCTCGTGGCGACCGCAAGCGCGGCGCAGCCGGGCGCGGCGGGTCGCCGCTCAGCGAACGCAGGTGCGGCGTCGTGACGAGCACCGATGTGGGACTCGGCTTTTGGCTGCGGTATGTCGAGGCAAGCGGCGGGCTCACCGAGTTGGGCGGCGATACGACGCTGGTGGTGCTCCCACCAGACTTGCAGACGATGTTGGAGCTGCCGGAGGTGCTGCGGGTCACCGCCGATCCCGATGTCGCCCGCGAGGACGGTGCGACCCTGCTCTCGGCGGGGCATCCCGCGCTGGGTCGCTGCGCCGACGAGGTGCTGGCCGTGGGTGACGTCGCCGCGCTGACCGTCGCGGTGGCTGCCGCGCTGCCGCCGGCGGCCGAGCAGCTGCAGGCGATGGCCCGCGACCAGTTCACCGTCGAGCATGGGCGGATCGACGCCACCGGCGCACCGACCCGGTCGGTTCGCGCGATTCTGCGCCTCGGCGTGCTGGTCGACTACACCTTGTCCAGTGACGACCACTACCAGGAATGCGCCGAGTGCTGGGTGGATGTGCAGTCCCGGCGCCAGCTCCCGACCCACGTCACTACCAGGCTCGCCGCCATCCCGACGGTGCCGAAAGATGGTTCGCCTTCCCTCAACGGCCTGGCCGCGGCGGTCAGATTCGCGGATCAGGTTATCGAGCAGTGCGCGCAGCGGCGGCGATCCCAGCTCGCGGATGACGTCGTCAAGGCGCGCGACGAGGAGCTGGAACGTGTCGAGGCGTACTACCGTGATGCGCTCGCGACGATCGAGCGTCGGCGCGCAAACGCGCCTGCCGATCGCTGGGAGCTGTTGGACGCACGCGCCGACAGTGTACGCATCGAGCGTGGCCGACGGATCGGCGAGACTCGGGAGAAGTACCAGGGGAGCCACCAGATTCGGCCTTATCGGCTGCACATCTACGAGGTGCCGGTATGGCGGTTGCCGGTCGACGTTCGTCGCGGCGACCGGCGCTACCCGCTGACTCTCGATTGGCTCATTCCACTGGCCCGGTTCGCCGACATCGCCTGCCCACACTGTGGTGCCGATGAGCGGCTGGCGGCGACGAAAACGGGCCTGCGGTGCGCTGGCTGCGTCCCGCGGCCGACGGTGCGGGTGGTGCCTGAGCCCGCGAGAGCGTCGGCTAAGCCAGCGGTGAAGGCGAAACCGGTTGTTGCACAACCGCAGACGCCCACGCCGCGATCGTTGCCGGTGCGCGCCGATTCCGGCCCGGCCCCGGAAAAAATTCCGAAGCTCGGCGACAAGCTGACCGGAAAAGTGTGGGAAGCGGTGGTCCGCAATGACCGGCGGCTGGCACGGATGTGTGCGCCGGATTCGCCGGCGGCGGCTGCGATCCGGCTGTACGGTCCCTCGGGCGCCGCGTGGGCGGTGGGGATTATGCCGACCGAGGGCCTGTTCGCCGTCGCCAGCCACAGCACAATCGCCTCGTCGGGGGTGCACCATGCGTCCCATGGCTACGTGGAAACCGCAGCGGGACTGCGCTTTCCCTTCCTGCTGCGGTGGCACGTGGTTGGAGACGCCGCACAGATCGACGAGATTCTGCCCTACGACCGGCCGTTCGAGACCGCGCGCCTGAGGCGATGGGTGCTGGGACCGGGCGGCAGGGCCGTGCACGCTCCGCCGCAACCCTGGTTGCCCCTCGGCCCTGTCGGCGAATTGCTCTGGCGCAGCGTGATTCCCGTGTTCGGTTTGCCCGCCGTTCTGCGCTGCCTTGCCGCGCTGTGGCGGCTGCCCGACGAGGGCGCCTTGGTCGAATCACATGGCCCGGTGGCGATCGCGGCCGGAATCGAACGAATGGTGTGCCAACGCGCGAACCTGACAACCGGCCGCTTCGCCGATATCGCTGCCGTCTACCGCATCGAGGAAGCCGCGGTGCGCGCCGCCGACGCTGCCCTGCAGAAGTGCCTGCGACTGGGCCCGCAGCGGTGGTGGTAAGTGCTTGCCTTGGTCGTCGCCGCCCCGGACAAGGTTAACTATGCTCGACGTGCGCGGCCGCTGGGTTGTCGCCGCGTCAACCGTGCAGCTCAATTGCCGCGGCGACGATCGGCTTGGCCCACCCGGGTGTCGACGACAGATCCGATGGACCCACGATCTGTCCCCGCACAACGTGCATCACGAGCATGAGGCGGGGAGCCTTGGCTTCGGCCGGGTCGGCGTCGTGCGAGTTGTCGTATATGCGCACTTCGGTCAGCACGGGCAGCAGCCGCACCAGATTCAACCTGCTGTGCCGCCACCGACGCCGGATGTCGGCTTCGGGAATGTCATGGCCACCCGCGTCGACCCGCCGCCGCACTCGCTCGATGTGGGCTTCCGGGCTGGCCAATCCCACATACCAGATCCGCACCTCAATGCCTTGTGATGCCGCCTCGGCGAGCAGCCGGGGCATGGTGCTTCCTCCGAGTGTGGTTTCGAGCGCGAGATCCAGGCGTTCGTTGATCGCCCGTTCCAGCAGCCGCTTACCCTGACGCCACGCCGTCGCGTTGGCCGTGGTCTGATCGAGTCCCGGATTCGCCGCGATCAACCTCCGCGCCGCCTCGTCGGGGTTGTAGTAGTCGGCGCCGGACGCGCGGAACATCGCGCCGCCGATGGTGCTCTTGCCCGCGCCGTTGACACCGGCAAGGACGTACAGCCGGCTCAGTCAGCGCCGCCGCTTCGCGCGGGCCGCCTTCACCGCGACCTGCCCCAGCTGTTCCGGGCTGGCATCGAAGGCCGAGGCCATCGCGGCCTTGGATTTTGGCGTCTGCATGCGTTCCAGCAGGCGGTCGAATTCTTCGGTCAACTCGTCCAGAGCAGGGGTAGCCGCGCGGGTCAGCACCTCGAACTCGGCGTAGGACACCAGTACCGCCTTCGGCGTGTTGTGCTTGGTGATCGCGACCGCACCCTCGGCAATGGCCTTCTCGAGGACCGCGCCGAACTGGTTCTTGAACCGCGTGGCGGCGACGGTCGGCACGTCGACGAGTTCCCCGGTGCGGTTTCGGTAGGTCAGAGTGGGCATGTCACCAGTATAGCCAAAGTGGCCAGAATAGTTATTTTGTCCGTTTCAGCGCGGACCTCGAGATGGTGCCTCGCATCGCGATGCCGCAGACCCGTGAACGTTTCGACCAAGCTGGCCAGCGGGAGGCCCGGCGCTGCTCTAGTGCCCCAAGTTGTAGGACGCAACCGCGGCTTTTCCATCGGCAACATCAGTCTCCACGGGTTTGTAGTGTCTCGTTTCGCCCGCCTGTCAGCGACAAATTCATTGTGCCCATTGGCTTGTCGCCGAAGAGCGGGCATGTTTCCATGAGTCAACGCGCACGCAGAGGTCAATTCCACTGGCGCTGAGGCGTTCTGGTGCTGCGCGCAGTGCTTGACGTCACCGCGAATTCGGCGGCCGCGGCACTCGCAGTGATGTCAGGCTCGAAATGGACCTTTCGCGAGGGTCACCCGAACAGAACAGATCACCGTCGGTGGTTCAGAACCGCCGAGGGTGCGCTGGCCGGGCACCAGCTGGTCCGGCTCATCGACCGCCCGGCCCACTGAGCGCAGCGGCTAAACGAACTGACTGGTTATCCCCAAGAACGACCTGAGTTGGAAGCCGGCTAAGAGGGTACCCAACGCGATGTCAGCCGCTATGGGAGCGCCAAACGCGTAGACCAGCCCACCGGCGGGGTCGCCGGTGAATGCCTGTTCCATCCCGCTGAGGAACAGGTTGACGTTGTAGGACGGCACCGTGGTGAAGACCGCATTTGCGATGTCGGCTGTCGGAAGCAGCGCCGCGTAGGTGGTCGCAGCGGTCCTGGTGATGAAGTTGGTGACCGTCGTGTTCGTTGACTGCAGAAAGTGGATGAAGTCGGTCGGGGAGAACGCCGCCGGCGAGAGCCCGGACAGCAGCGACGGTGAGCCGGCCGCGCCCAGTGGAGCCGCCAGCAGCGCGGCCGGGAGGTCGGGAAACGTCGCCATCCCGGCGCTGATGTCGTTCATGAACGCGCTGATTCCCTGCTGGGTTCCGATCGCCAAATAGCCTGGCAGGGAAGTGGTGGCACTGAGCGGCGGCAGCACTCCGAACGGGGTGGGCACATTCGGCGGCGAGGTCGACCAGCCATAGGCGGGATCGCCGTAGCCCCAGTTGATCAGATACCTCAAGTTCGGCTGGACCAAATCTGCGATGGGCTTCCCGACGAATGGAATTGCCCGCACCGGGTCCAGCAGCGGCAAATTATCGGTGGGAATCATGTAGTAGCTGGTCGAGGTGGGGCCCACCGTGTTGGTCAACGGAATTGCCGTAGCAAGCTGCTCGGGGGTCAGAGTCGCATATTGGCCGTGCAGGGATTGGATGCCCATGAAGGCGTTGAGGTCCGCCAGGAAATTGATCGGGTATCGGGGAAAGTCGGCGGCGCCATCGTATTCGATTGTGTAGATCGTGGTCGGGAAGGAATTGTCTGGGGTTGCGCCGTACATCTCTATCCCCAGGCTTGGGAGGCTGAGCCCGACGAAACGCTCGAACAGGCCTCCGTTGGGGTTCATCGGATTACCGACCAACGTGAAGTTCAAATTGTTGAAGTACGGGCTTCCGGCGGCCCCCGAGTTGGTGGGGTTGAGCGCCCGCATTACCAGTGAGGAGATCATGGCGCTCTGCGATTCGCCCGACACGTTGACAGTGTTTCCGCTGGTCAGCAGCCCTGCGTAGGGAGGGTTAGTGCCGACGAGCGTGTTGGTCAGGATAGTGACGCCCTGAGCCACCGACACGTTGAGGGGCAAGGTCTTGACACCGGTATCGATATAGAACCCCTCCGGTGTGAAAAAGCTCTGCACCAGGTTCGGATCGACCGTGAAAACGGGCGCGATGTATTTCGAGACAATGTTGTTCACATAATCAATCGAAGGAATCGGGTTCCCACTGCCACCCATGACCAAGGTGATGGGGTTCACCGGTGCCGCCGCTGGAACCGCGGACGCCAGGGTGCCCGGAGCGCCGGGCGCGATACCGCCCAGCAGCACGCGGACGGGTGCGCTGATGGTGGCCAGCGTCTGCGACACGGCGGCGGCGTTCGCGGCCTCGGCCTGCGCGTAGGAGCCCGCCGCGGTGGCCAACGCCTGGGCGAACGCATCGTGAAACGCGCCAGCTTGTGTCATGACGGCTTGGCATTCCTGGCCGTATGTCCGGAACAGGCTCGCGATGAGCTCCGATACTTCGTCGCGGGCCGCGGCTATCACCCCGGTCGTCGAGGCCGCCGTGGCGGCGTTGGCCGCGCCGATCGCCGAGCGGATCTGCGCCACGTCTGCCGCAGCAGTCGCCACGATGTCGGGCCGCGTGAGCATGTGGGTCATCGGACCGTCCTCCTCTACGGTGAGGGCCGGGGGGAGCTACCAGTGAGCGTAGAGCGGTCTCACCGGCGTGTCCGGCGTTTACGCCTACGCATTTCCGCACCGCACGTCCACCGTTTGCGACGCTCAGCCGCCCCGGGCGGCGATCATGGCCGAGCGATTGACCTTGGTTGCCGCCGTGCGCGGAATCTGATCGACGAATTCCACTGTCTTGGGCACTTTGTACGGGGCAAGCCGGTTCTTGGCGTACTCGATCACCTGTTGTTCGGTCAGCGGCGCCGCGGTTTGCACCACGGCATGGACCCGGCGTCCCCAGTGCGGGTCCGAGATGCCGATGACCACGACGTCGGCGATATCGGGGTTGCCGGCCAGTGCGGACTCGACCTCTGCCGGAAAGACGTTGGCGCCGCCGGTGATGATCATGTCGGCGCGACGGTCGGTGATGTAGAGGTAGCCGTCGGTGTCCAAGTGACCGATGTCGCCGGCCGACCGAAACCCGTCTTCGGTCGACGGAAGTGGCGGCGCGCCACCGAGATAGCGGTATCCCGCACTCATCGGCGCGCGCAGGTAGACCTCGCCTTGTTCGCCGGGCGGCAGCGGCTGCTGTTCAGCGTCCAGGATCCGGATCTCAGTGTCCCGGAAGCCGCGGCCGACGCTGCCCGGATGCGTCAGCCATTCGTCGCCGCGCAGCGCGGTGAGCCCGAGATTTTCGGTCATGCCGTAGGCCATCACAATCTGTTCCGGGCTCAGTAGCTCGAACCACGTGTGCAGCAGCGTCGGCGGCATCACGGCGGCGCCCTGCAGGATGAAGGCGATGCTGGACAGGTCGCGCCGATAGATGTCGGGTACCGCGGCGATGCGCTTGAGCATTGTCGGGGTGGCCGTGAAGTTGGTGACTCGGTATTGCTCGACCGTGTCGACAACCGTTGCGGCATCGAACTTTTCCAATACCACCAATTGGTCCCCGCCCATCAGAAAGTGCAGGGTGGCAAAGCCATTGGTGTGGTACATCGGCGCGGGCACCAGGATGGTCTGGGGCTGGGCCACCGGCGTCCAGGCTGACAGAAACGGCTCGCTGTGCTGAGGCGTCCACAGCGACGGCGCCAGGTTGAGGATCACCTTGGGAACGCCGGTTGACCCGCTACTGCAAATTCCATGGGCGGTCGGGGAAACAGCTTCGGGCACTGGGCTTTCCGGCTCCACGGCGGCACGCACATCCAGCTCCCACCGGCTTTTCTCGTCGACCACGACGGCGGCGTCGATCACGTCCAGCACTCGGTTCCGCTCCCACTCGGGTAGGTCCCAGTGCATGGGAACCGGAACCGCGCCGATCTTCCAGCAGGCCAGTATGGTCAGCACGAGGTGCACGGAGTTGGGGATAGCGATGGCGACCAGAGAACCTATCTGGGCGCCACTGGCGTCCAGCGCCCGCGCCCATTGATTGGCACGGGCGTCGAGTTCGGCAAAGGTCAGCGTGCGGGTGCTGCCGTCGGGCGCCACGGTGGTCAGGGCCGCTTCGTCGCTTCGTTGCTTGGCCAGCTCCTGCAACCTGGTCCCGAACGGGATGCCGTCGGCCAGTGGATTGGGGGTGACGGGAGATTCGATGGGACGGCTCATGCGGGTACCGGCCCGGTGAAGAGTGTCTCCAGATAGCCGTCACGGACATCGGAGATCAGGCGGCGGCTCAGTGCTTCGGTTCCCAACGGCAACCGGATCAGCGGTTGGGTGTGCCGGTCCAGCACGCTGACGTCGGACTCGTCGCAGAAGCCCAGCGCGCCGAGCAGTTGGTGCGATGTGCTCAGCACCTGCCGCGCGGTGTCGGCGGCCTTCAGCCGCAGCGCCAATGCGTCAGCCGAACCCACTTGCACCGCAGTCGATTGCGATCGGCTCACGGTGTACTTGGCGAGTTCGAAAAGCCCGCGGACCGCGACGGACGCATCTGCGACGGAAAACCTGACGGCCTGGAAATCGGCCAGCGGCCTGCCGAACTGAACCCGGCTCCGCACGTGGTCGGTGGCGATGTCCAACGACTGCTGCGCCGCTCCCAGTAGCCGCCATGATCCCAGCACAAGATGAAGGTTAATGTCGGCGGCCGAAACCGTGCCATCGGGCGCACCCAAGGCCGCGGGCACCAGAAACGGCCCGAGCTTGGCCGCGGTGCGCACGGCGGGTTGCAGGGGGTAACGAGTGCCGTCGAGGTCGGTGGCGATCCAGTCGCCGGGTAAGTCGCCGTGATCGACGCGGGGTGCTTGCGGATTCACCAGAGCCAGGCGGGCGCCGTCGATCGCCAGCAACTCTTCGACGAGTGGGTAGGGCAGTGCGGCGGCGCCGGCGGCCTGGCACAGCACCGCGGCGGCCAGCAGATCATCGGGTGCGGATCGCACATCCAGCTCGAATGCGCCCAGCTGCACCAGCGCCTCGCGTGCCGCGTCGCGAACGCTGTCGTCGGTCTCGGCCCGCAGCGCCGCCGGCGGCCCGCCCACCCGCGCGAGGCGCTTGGCCGCGATGACTGCGAAGTCGGTAATATCTTGCGGCAGTTCGGTATTCACCGGTGTTCCCCCAAGACGTCACGTGCTACCAGCATTCGCTGTACTTCGATGGTGCCCGACGCCACGGTGGCCGCCTGCGCGTAACGCCAATGATCTTCGATCGCGCCGTGCAGCGGGGCCGTGACACCGCTGTCCAGCGCTGCCGGGCCGAGCACGTCGAAAAGCAGCTCGGCGACCTGTTGATCGCAGGTGGTGGTCGCGATACGGGCGGCACTGGCTGCCGCACCCGCCTCCGGATCATCCTGCAGCGATACCGCCCGATAGGCCAGTAATCTGGCCACCCGTAAGTCGACGAGTGCCCGAACCCAGCGGACGCGAATCGATTCCGGCAGCCGGTCCCAGTCGGCGCCGAGTTCGGTGCGCAGCCGGTGCAGCAACGATTCGCAGCGCGCGTAACGGGCGATGCCGACGCGTTCAAAGGCCAGGGCTTCCCGCATCACCCGCCAACCGTCGCCGGGCTCGCCCAGCACATCGCCGGGGAAGGCCGGCACCGCGTCGAGGAACATCTCGTTGAGGTGATGCGGGCCCAGCATCGACGGAATCGGCCGGACCATGATGCCGGGCCGGTCCATCGGGACCAGAAACAGGGTGAGCCGCTTGGATTTAGGAGCATCCGGGTGGGTACAGGCCGCCAGCACACACCAGGAGGCCATCTGGGCATACGACGTCCACACCTTCTGGCCGGTGATGCGCCAGCCCCGGCCGTCCGGGCCGTCCGGCACGGCGCGGGTGCGCAGCGACGCGAGGTCGGTGCCCGCCTCCGGCTCGGAAAACCCTTGGCACCACACCACTTCGCCGGCGCCGATCGCCGATAGGTGCTTGGCCTTCTGTTCTGCCGTTCCGTATCGCATGATCGCCGGGCCGACCCAATTGATGCCCATGTACTGCGGGCCGCGCGGCTCGTGGTGGGCCCACATCTCTTCGCGCAACACCGTTTGCTGCCAGACCGAACCACCGCCGCCACCATGTTCTTTCGGCCAGGCCAGCGCCAGCAGCCCTTCGGCGGCAAGGAGTTTGCAGAATGACTCGGTGGTGGCCAGGTCCTGGGGGTCGTCGGTGCAGGCGCCGAGGAAGCCGGCCGGCACGTGGTTGGCGATCAACTGCCGCAGCCGGGTTCGCAGTTCAGCGGCGTCATCACCGAGTTCGTAATCCATCGTCGTCATCCCTTCGGCAGCCCGAGCAGCCGCTCGGCGATGATGTTGCGCTGGACCTCGGATGTGCCGCCGTAGATGGTCGCGGCAAGCGCATCCTGGCGTTCGAAGAGCAGGTCGGCGTCACCGGTCGAAGCCGGACCGGCGGCCACGGCGCTCAGTTCCCAAACCCGTTGTAAGGTAACCGATCCAAGCAGCTTGAGGATATCGGCCTCCGGGCTGGGCCGGCCGGCGAGTTCGTTGCTCAGGGCGCGGTAGCCGGTGGCCCGCAGCGCCTCGCCATCGGCTAGTAGCGAGCCCAGCTCGGCGTAGATGTCGGGGTCGCGGGTGCCCCGTACCGAGTCGAGACCACGCTTGATCTCGACCCAGTTCATGATCCAGATCATCTGGCGCTCATGATGCAACGACGCCAACGCCACGTTCCAGCCGCCGTTGCACGGACCCAGAAGGTTGTCGACGGGCACTTCGACGTCGTCGAGGAAGACCTCACAGAACGTCTCGTCGGACGCCGACGCCATCCGGATGGGTTCGATCCGCACCCCGGGCGAGTGCAGGTCGAGAATGAGGCAGGAGATGCCGCGGTGTTTCGGCGCATCGGGGTCGGTGCGGGCATACAGGGTGCACCACCGCGACTCGTGGGCCTGCGTGGTCCAGATCTTGTGGCCGTTGACCCGGAACACCTTGCCATTAGGGCCGTCGCGGTCGGCGCGGGTGCGCAGGCCGGCGAAATCCGATCCGGCTTCCGGTTCGGACATGCCCAGCGCCCACCACTCGTCACCGCGCAGCAGCGGGACCAGCAGCCGGTCGATCTGCTCGGGTGTGCCGAATTGGCGGATGCCGGGTGCGGCGACGTTGGGTCCGGCGATGTTGGGCAGTTTGGGGGCAGAGCGCAGCGCGGCCTCGATCCGGATTTCCATGGCATCGCGCAGGCTCAGTGAACGGCCACCGTGCTCGCGAGGCCAGGTGGGTTGGATCCACCCCGCCTCGAAGGCGGCCCGCTGATACTCGCGTCGCAACCCAACGTCCCAGCGGTACTGGCGATATCGCTGGTAGTAGTCGGCGGGCAGGAACTCGGTCAGCCACTCGGCGAACTCTTCGACATGCGCCGTCATGGGGGCCGTCATGACGCGCCGCCGGCGAAGCGTCGGCCCACCTCGCGGTAGAGCGCGCGGCTGTCGCCCAGCATCGCCGCGCCCTGCCAGGCATGCCGGACATAGAGGTGGATGTCGTGTTCCCAAGTCTGGGCCAGCGCGCCGTGCACCTGGACAGCGGTACGCGCGCAACGGGTCGCGGCCTCGCCGGCGGCTGCCTTGGCCAGCGCTGCTGTGGTCCAGTCGGGGTCGGCTGCCGCCGCATAGCTGAGGCTGCGGGCGCGCTCGAGGCTGACGTAGTTGTCGGCCAGCGCGTGCTTGATCGCCTGGAATGCGCCGATCGGCTTGCCGAACTGACGGCGGGCCTTGGCGTGTTCGACGGCGCGGTGCAGGACCGCGCTCGCCACTCCGACCAGGTCCGCGGCAGCGGCGATCAGCGGTGCGGTCAATGCCGATTCGGTGCTGGCGATCGGTGCGGTGGCTACCGCGGCGGTGTCGATTTCGACATCGGCTACGGGTTGTGCGGGGTCGGTCGACGCGCCGGGTCGGATGACCACGCCGTCGCCGGCGCGCGCGACCGCGGCCACCAAGCCCTGGTCCGATGTCGCCAGCGTGACGATCAACTCGGCCCGGACCAGATTGGGCACCGCGACGGCATGTCCGCGCAGGCGTCCGCGCTGCAGCGTCATGGGTGGCCGCGGCAGCCGGTGTCCGGGGGAGTGGACGGCCAGGGTTGCGACCACCCCTCCGGCGATCTCGGCCAGCACATCGTCGAGACGGCAGGCCCGCAACACGCCCGCGGCCAGGCCGACGCTGCTCAGCAGCGGGATGGGGGCGATGGCCGCACCGCATTCTTGCAGAACCAGTACCAGCTCGAGGGGGCCGAAATCGCCGGACGGATCGGCTATGGCGAGTTCGGTCCAGCCGAGATCGACGACGGTCTTCCACAGCGTGCGCCAATGCTCGGGATCGGCGATTGCCTGCCGGGCGGCGTCGGGTGGGCACTCGGTGCGCAGGATGTCGCGCACGGTGTCGCGCAGCGCCAGCTGCTCTGAAGTCAGACCGACATCCATAACACCCCTAACATAATAAAAATAGTAAACTAGGCGACCCGGCGCAATCGCGCAGGACGCTATGGGACAGGCATGGGTGGATGTATGGTCGAGTGGTATCTGTTCCTGCCGCAGGTCCGGTTGCCGGTAGCAGATTTTGTGGAGCGGGCGCGGGTCGCCGAGGCCAGTGGGTTTGACGGTGTGGCGTTCATCGATCATCTCGAGGCTCCCGGGCAGCCCACTGAAACCATCTGGGAGGCAATGACCGTCGCCACCTGGGTGGCAGCCAAGACGCAGCGGCTGCGCATCGGACACCTGGTGCTCTGCGACGCGTTCCGGCATCCAGCCGTTCTGGCCAAACAGGCCGTCACGCTGTCAGCGGCGTCGGATGGCAGGTTCGAGCTCGGGATCGGTTCGGGATCCTGGCCCGCGG
This sequence comes from Mycobacterium innocens, assembly GCF_900566055.1. Lineage (GTDB taxonomy): Bacteria > Actinomycetota > Actinomycetes > Mycobacteriales > Mycobacteriaceae > Mycobacterium > Mycobacterium innocens. The sequence continues at coordinate 40,475 of NZ_UPHQ01000192.1, read as the reverse complement.
AGTTCGCCAGATTCGATGTCGGTCAGCAGGATCCGGTGGCCCGGGTCGAGCAACTGCGGCGCCACCTCGCGCTGATCACGCAGTACTGGGCGGACGGGGACAAAGCTCAATCGCCCAGACCGGTGCGTCCGATACCGCTGATCTTGGGCGGCAGCGGGCACCGGATGATGGAACTGGTTCGCAAATACGCGGATTGGTGGAATCTGCAGGCCAACCTCCTCGACCGGTTGCCTCGCCTGGCCCCGGCTGCGGGATCGGCCCGTATCTCGGTGCAGCAGATGGTGGGTTTTGTCCGGGCGGGAGCCGATCCGGATGCGGTACGCCAGGCGAGCGTCCGGCGATTCGGTTATCTGGGGCCGGGGCTGGTGTGCGGTAGCGCCGACGAATTGATTGAGCACTTCGTCGGCCTGGCCGCGTACCGGGTTGAGCGCTTCTATGTGTGGTTCGCCGACTTCGCCGCGCCGGATTCGCTGGCCGAGTTCGGCGAATCGGTGATCAAGGGCTTCCCGGAGATCCGGGAGGCTTCAGCGACGCGCGCCGACGGGCCTCGGTAGGCACCACCGGTGGCCGGGCGAACGGACCGCGCTGCACCGCGCTGAGTCGGATCTCCGGTAGGTCGACGGACGAGTCGACGGTATCGAGCCAGGCCACGGTTTCGGCGATGTCGGATACCTGGATCGCATACATCTCGAACGGAACATCCTGCAGCATCTCGGTTTCCACGGGTCCCGGGGTCACCAGGTGGACGCTGATGCCGTCGCGGTCGACCTCGAGCGCCAGTGCGCGGGCAAACGCGTTCATGCCGGCTTTCGATGCCGAGTACGCGGTTCGGGCCGGCATCGGCTCGTGCGCGGCCGACGAGGAGATGAAGACCAGCCGTGAACCTGGCCCCATGCGGGGCAGCACCGCGGAGGTCACCACAAAACAGGAGTCCAGGTTGGCCGAGATGATCGTGCGCCACTGGTCGAAGGTCTGCTTTCGTGCGTAGGTTCCGCCCAGTGCGCCGGCGGCGTGCACGACCAGGTCGATGGTGTCGAATTCGCTTATGGCCGTGGCGAATCCGGCTGGGTCAGTAGCGTCGGCGACAATGTAGCGGGCACCGATATCCTCGGCTGCGGCCCGCAGCGGGCCCTCCCGTCGCGCCACCAGTACCACGTCGTAGTCGAGCTCGCAAAGCTTGCCGGCGCACCCCTTGCCGATCCCACCGCTGCCGCCGGTGACTAATGCGGTTCGCACCGGAATCAGGGGCGCCGGATGTCCCGCGGGCGTGACATTGCCTGCGGTGACAGCGCATAGATCCGTTGTTCACCACCACCGGACAAGACGTAAGTCTGGGTATCGGCGAGGTGTCGGCCCGCGATGCGCCGGGCCCGGTCGACGTCTCCCTCGGCAATCGTCTCGGCCAGCTTGATGTGGGTGTTGAGGACCGCGCGTCGTTTGGCCAACGACGGGTAGGTGCCGCGCGCCGCGCTCTCGTCGGCCCATTGTTGTTCATGGCTGGTCCACAGGGTCTCCAGGCTGCCCACGACCGCGATGATGGTGTGGTTCCCGCAGCCGCGGACGATGAGATCGTGGAATTGACGGCCGATTTCGGTGAACTGTCGCCCGTCGTCGAGGTGCTCTGCCATGGCATCGTTGATCTGCTTGAGCTCGGGCACCAAGTTATCTGCGCGGTCCGGTCGTTGAGCCGCCAGTGCGGCGCAGGCAGGCTCGAGTTCCTGCAACGCGGCGCCCAGATCGCTGACGGCGACGGACTCGCTTTGCAACAGCAGGCCGAGCATGTAGGCGGCGCTGGTCTTGGCCGGCGCGTGCACGACGGCCCCGCCTCGGTTACCGCGGCGGACGGACACCAATCCCTCGGTCTCCAAGATCCGCAACGCCTCCCGCAGCGACACGAGGCTGACGTTGAACTGTTCGACCAGCACTTCCTGGCGGGGTAGCAGATCACCGTCGGCGAGCTCGCCGTCGATGATCTGGCGACGCAACTCATCGGCTACTATTTCGGCGATCCTCGGCGCAGACAGCCTGCGCCGGGTATCAGGGCCAGTTCCCAGTGTGGTCATCCGATCCTCGATAGAACAAGCAGGGGAGCTGACCCCGCCAACTCGACTTGCGTTGTCTATCTTAGCAGTAATGGCACAAATAGGATCTCATTGGCGGTGAGCTTCTCGTGTTGCTCCGCCTTACGACGAATAACCAAGAGCGACAATGATATTACCGGATCAGCTCTTCTCCGGTTCCCTCAGGAGCAGTTTACGAACCAGCGGACGTGGTCCGTACGGCCGAAGCAGCCTGCTGGCAGGGCGGGGGCGCACGCGTTGCGGCCACCAGAACCAGCGTCCCAGCAGCGCCGCGACGGACGGCGTCATGAATGCCCGCACGATCAGGGTGTCGAACAGCAGGCCCAGGCCGATGGTGGTCCCTATCTGGCCGAGCACCCGCAAGTCGCCGAACACGAACGACGACATGGTGGCCGCAAACACCAGACCGGCGGCGGTCACCACCCCGCCGGTGCTGGCCATGGCGCGGATGATGCCGGTGTTCAATCCGGCGCCGATCTCCTCCTTGAAGCGAGAGATCAGCAGCAGGTTGTAGTCGGATCCCACTGCCAGGAGCAGGATGACGGCCAGCGCGAGCACGATCCAGTACAGCCGGATACCCAGGATGTCCTGCCAAACGAGCACCGACAGTCCGAACGACGCGCCCAACGACAACGCCACGGTGCCCACGATGACGATCGCGGCGACCAGGCTGCGGGTGAGCGTCATCATGATGAGCAGGATCAGGCTCAGTGCGGCGATTGCGACGATCATCAGGTCGTACTTGGCGCCGTCCTGGATGTCCTTGTAGGTGGCCGCGGTGCCGGCGAGATAGATCGTGGCGTCCGCCAAGGGAGTTCCCTTCACGGCCTCGTGGGCCGCCTTCCGGATGGGGTCGATATGCGAGATGCCTTCCGGGGTTGCGGGATCACCTTCATGGGAGATGATCATGCGAGCGGCCTTGCCGTCGGGCGAGAGGAACAGTTTCAGGCCACGCTTGAAATCGGGGTTGTTGAACGCCTCCGGCGGCAAGTAGAAGGAGTCGTCGTTCTTGGCCGCGTCGAACGCTCGTCCCATGGCCGTCGCGTTCTCCACCAGGGCCGCCGTCTGGCTGTAAATCCCGGACATGGTCGCGTAGTTGGACAGCGCCAGTTCATGATTGGTCTGCTGGCTGGCGATCTGTTCGGGGATCAGCGCGACGAGCTGCGGCTGGATCGCATCGAGTTTGTCCAGCGTTGCCGTGAGGTCTTCGAACCTCTCGCTGAGCTGGTCGATACCGTCGAGTGCGTCGAATACCGATCTCAACGCCCAACATATCGGAATGTCGAAACAGTGCTTCTCCCAATAGAAATAACTGCGCAGCGGCCGCCAGAAATCGTCGAAATTCGCGATCTTGTCGCGCAGGTCATTGATCGTGGCGATCGTATCGTGAAAGCTCTCGGTCTCGGCGTGGGTAGCGGCGGCGAGTTCCTGCTGCAGGGCATACTGGCGCTGCAAAATGGCGATTGTCTTCCCCAACTCGTCGGCTTGCCTGAGCAGATCGGCCGCGCGGTCTTGCTGATAGGACAGGTTCATCACCTGGCCGACGCTTTGCATGCTGACCTGAAACGGAACCGAGCTGTGGTCGATGGGGGTTCCTAACGGCCTGGTGATGGCCTGCACCTGGGCAATACCCGGGATATGGAAGACGCCTCTGGCCACCCGGTCCAAGACGATCATGTCGGCCGGATTGCGCATATCGTGATCGGTTTCGATCATCAGCAGTTCGGGATTCAGCCGGGCCGGCGAAAAATGCCGCTCGGCAGCGGTGTAGCCGACATTGGCCGGAGCGGTGGCGGGCATGTAAGGACGGATGTCGTAGCTCGTCTGATATCCCGGCAATGCCAGCAGGCCGACAAGGGCCACCGCACACGTCACCGCAAGAATCGGCCCGGGCCAGCGGACGATGGCCGTGCCGATGCGCCGCCATCCTCGGGTCCGCATCGCGCGTTTGGGTTCGAAGAGGCCGAAATGACTGCCCAGGGTCAGCACGGCCGGGGCCAGGGTCAGTGAGGCCGCCAGCGCGACCAGGATGCCGATCGCGGCGGGAACACCCAACGTCTGGAAGTACGGCAGCCGGGTAAAGGTCAGGCAATACACCGCGCCGACAATGGTCAGGCCCGAGCCCAACACGACATGAGCGGTTCCCCCAAACATGGTGTAGAACGCCGCTTCTCGGTCCTGCCCGCCGTGCCGTGCTTCGTGATATCGGCCGAGGACGAAGATTGCGTAATCGGTGCCGGCGGCGATGGCCAATAGCGTGAGCAGATTGGTCGAATACGTCGAAAGTCCGATGACCCCGCTGTTTCCCAGAAAGGCGACGACGCCGCGGGCCGCGGCCAATTGGATGAGGACGGTGAGCAGCACCAGGATCGTGGTGACGACCGAGCGGTAGACGATGAACAACATCACCGCGATCACCAGGAAGGTGATCGCGGTGACCTTCACCGTGCCCTTGCTGCCCACCTGGAACTGATCCGCGATGAGCGGCGCCGCGCCGGTGACATAGGCCTTGATACCGGGCGGCGGCGGTGTCTGCGCCACAATGTCGCGGACCGCGTCCACCGACGCGATCGACAACGCCTCGCCTTGATTGCCGGCGAGATACACCTGGACATATGCAGCTTTGCCGTCGGTACTCTGCGAACCCGCCGCCGTCAGCGGATCCCCCCAGAAATTCTGGACGTGCTGTACATGCTTGGTGTCCTGGGAGAGCCGCTGGATCAGGGTGTCGTAATAGCGGTGGGCCGCGGCGTCAAGGGGCTTGTCGCTTTCCAGCACAATCATGGCCGCGCTGTCGGAATCGAACTCGCGGAACACTTTTCCGATCCGCTTCATCGCCTGCATCGACGGCGCATCGGGGGCGATCAGCGCCACGTTGTGGGCCTTGCCCACGTCTTCCAATTTCGGTACGGCCACGTTGGTCAGGACGGCGAGGCCGACCCAGAACAGCAGGATCGGTACCGAGAGCCGGCGAATGGTGTGCGCCACGGATGGCCTCGGAGCCTGGTGGTTGCTCATGACGACTTGTCCAGGCAGTAGGTGTAGGCGTTCACTTCGTGGACGGTCCTTTCGTCTTTGACGACACCGTTGACGGTGATCCGGCAGCCGATCGAGGAACTGTTGCCTTGTGCCACCACGTTGGCGAACACGGCGGGCTGCGTGGTGGTGATCGTGAACGACCACGGCAGGGTCGCGTCGTCGACTCGCTGCGGTTGAGCATTGACGTCCAGATAGTTGATGGTCGCCACGGTGCCAGGCGCGCCGAAAACTTCGAGAACCACCTGTTTGGGGTTGAACGGGACGATCTCGTTTGACATGCCACTGCCGGCCGGAGTGGTGCTGTGGGAACCGAAGATGCCGTGCAACCGATGGATGCTGAATCCCGCGACCGCGATGATCACCACTGCGACAAGCAGCATCCACCCTCGTCTTACCAGGTGGCCAGGCGAAACCGCGGTCATCTTTCCGGCGCTACGGGCGCGGATCGACATGACCTTGACGGTACGGTACCGGACCGGACACTTCAAGAGCCGGATCGGTGCCTCTGTGGCTGAGGGGTCGGCCGAGGGGCCCTTACCGGGTGGGCCGGGTAAGGCTGGGAATGACGACGTTGTCGACGAGGGCTTGCACGGTGTCCGCGGTGGGCGGCCGGCTCGGGATGATGTGCCGGAAGACGAGGTAGCCGGGCAGTAAATCCCAGAGCTCGTCGTCGATGGCGGCGCCGTCGATCTCGCCGCGGTCGACGGCCTGCTGCAGGATGTGGTGCATCAGGGCCTTTCGATGTTCGAAGAACCCGTGTTGCATGGCATCGCTGAGAGCCGGATTGCGCGACACCTCGACCAGCACCGCACGGATGGTGCTGGTGTGCTGACGGGCCTGCTCGCAGATCACTTCGCCCAGTTGCAGCAAATCGCCGCGCAGCGTGCCGGTATCCGGCGGGACCGCGACTTGGCGGATGCCCTCGATGAACGCGGCCAGTACCAGTTCGGCTTTCGACGGCCAGCGCCGGTACACCGTGGCTTTGCTGGCGCGGGCAGTGGCCGCGACCGCATCCACGGTCAACCGGTCATACCCATGTTCTTGCAGCAGCTGCAGAGTCACGGCCAGCAGCTCGGCCTCCCGTGGTGACCACGATGAAGGCTGCGAGGAATGATCGGCAATCTGGGTCACAGCGCCCACGATAGAGCCATTACTGTAGTACAGACCAGTACCGTACCGTCGGGGGTTGCGCGCGTCCAGTGCTGAGGTCACGCGGGACCGAATTATGCTCGGCAGCGTGAGTCAGGGGTTAGGCAGGCGGCCGACACCGCTTGACGAATTGCGCGTCGTCGAGATCAGTGACCGCATAGCCGGCAGCTACTGTGGCAAGCTGTTGGTCGACGCCGGTGCGTGGGTACGCAAGATCGAACCGCCGCAAGGGGATCCGCTACGCCGGTACTCGCCCAGCTGTTCGCCGGTGCCCGACGGTTTGCCGGCCTCGCCGTTGTACTGCTACCTCAATGCCGGCAAGCAGAGCCTGACCCTGGTCCCGGATTCCGAGCGATACCGTGCCGAACTCGCTGCTGCCGACGTCGTGATCGTCACCTGTGGCCGGTCACGGGCGGCCGCCCTGGGCATCGACCCCCGACGGTTGCTGGCCGAGCATCCGCGGGCGGTGGTGGTCACGATTTCCGATTTCGGCTGGACCGGTCCCTTCGCCGATCGGGCGGCCACCGAGTTCACATTGCAGGCATGGGCGGGTTCGCCCGGCTTCCGGGGCGATCCCGCGGGACCGCCCATCTCGGTCGGCGGTGGCCTGGGTGAGTACATGGGTGGGGTGTTCGCCGCGTTCGGCGCGCTGGCCGTGCGCCGCCGCGTCGAACATGGCGGCCCGGGTGAGCATCTGGATCTGTCCATGCTCGAGGCGATGACCCTGATGCAAAGCAGCGAATGGCTGCATTCGCAGCTGCTGCGGGTACCGCCGGTCCGCCGTACCCTCGAAGTGCCCTCGATCGAACCCACCAAGGACGGCTACGTCGGAATCACCATGGTCACCGGCCAGCAGTGGCTCGACTTCACCGCGATGGTGGAATGTCCGCAGCTCGAGGAGATTCCGCAGTTGCGATTCCAGATCGGCCGGTGGGAATACCGGGATCTCATCCGCGAATCGATCCGTCCGTGGATGGCCGAGCGGACCGTCGAGGAGATCGTCGCACTGGGTCAGCTGTTCCGGCTGCCGATCGCCGCGTTGGGCAACGGCGCCACCATCCGCGACATGGAGTACATGGTCGAACGGGAAGTGTTCGTCGACAACCCCGCCGGCTTTCAACAGCCGCGCCCGCCGTGGTTGATGTCGCGATGCGCGCCCGCGCCGGTTGGCGCGACTGCTGGGCTAGGTACGGACAACGACGAAAGTCCTTGGGGGAAGCAGGATTCTGGGGTTGAGTCGGCCGCGCAGGGGTTGCCGCTGGACGGTGTTCGGATCATCGATTTGACCGCCTTCTGGGCGGGGCCGGCTGCCACTCACCTGCTGGCCGCGTTCGGCGCCGATGTCGTGAAGATCGAGTCGATCCAGCGGCCCGACGGCATTCGGTACTCGGGGGGCATGCGCACCGACGTGGACGACTGGTGGGAGTACGGCTGGGTGTTCCATGCGATGAACACCAACAAGCGTTCGGTCACATTGGATTTGGGCTCTGATGACGGGCGCCGATTGTTTCTCGAGCTGGCTACGGATGCCGACGTGGTGATCGAGAACTTCTCGCCGCGGGTGATGGAACACTTCGGGCTCACCGCCGAGGTACTGCTGACGGTGAACCCCAAACTCGTGGTCGCCCGGATGCCGGCCTTCGGGTTGGCGGGCCCGTGGCGTGACCGGGTCGGGTTCGCCCCCACCATGGAGCAGATCGGCGGCCTGACGTGGGTGACCGGATTGCCGGAGACGCCGCCGGTGACCCCGCGCGGCGCGTGTGATCCGCTGGCCGGCGTGCACGCGGGGTTCGCGGTACTGGCCGCGCTGAACTTCGCCGAACGTACCGGGTCGGGCCAGCAGGTCGAGTTGCCGATGGTCGAGTCGGTGTTGAACACCACCGCAATTCAGCCGATCGAATACGAGGTCTACGGGGTAACGCTTAACCGGCGCGGCAATCGTGGTTTCGGCGGGGCGTTACAGAACATCTACCGGTGCGCCGGCGACGACGACTGGATCGCGGTCAGTATTTGCGACGACGGGCAGTGGCATGCGCTGGTGGAGTTGATGGACCGACCCTCCTGGTGCGACGAGTCGCTGTCGACGGCCGCGGGGCGGCGCGAGCGCGCCGACCAGATCGATGGCCGGCTGCGGGACTGGTTCGCCGCGCAATCGCTGGTGTCGACCGTGGAATCACTTGCCGCTGTGGGTATTCCGGCCGCACCGGTCGTCTCGCCGTCGTTGGTCACCGAGAATCCGCAACTGTGCGAGCGGGGCTATTTCGAGTCGCTGGTCCACTGCCGTATCGGGCAAGCACTTTATCCCACACCGCCGTTCGCGCGGCTGGCCGGCCAGCGGGAATGGTTGCGGCGCCCGCCGCCGACCCTTGGCGAGCACAATGCGGAGATACTGCGCGAGCGGTGCGGGGTGACCGACGAGGAGCTCGCGCGGCTGGCGGCCAGCGGGGTCATCGGGACCCGGCCAAAGGGTGTGTAGACGCGGAGTCCGGGTCGCGGTAATCACATTTGTCACACGAGTCTCTGGCAGAGCGACAATTCATGGCGCGCATTAGCGTTGTCGTTCGTGTCGCTGACGTGCCACTCGCTGTTGAGCGCCGCAACTCGGTCCGCTGCCCTCAGGCGGTGACGCTGGTCGGGGCGGCATTGGCTTTCACCGTGCGCAGGACGTCGAAGATGCCCTGCACGTCGGCATCCGGAAAGATGGCGTCCGGTCCGGTTGGCGCATGGTCGGTGTAGGGAGACTCGTACAGACGTGCCGGGTCCATCACCCCGTTAGCGGTGAGTTCTTCGACGATGAGATTGACGAACCGGATCTGTTCGACCGTGAATTTTGTGCCGTCCAGGTACACCCTTGGTGTCCCGGTCGCCCATCGGGATGGCGTCGAGCATGTCCACCACGCGCGACAACAACTGCGGGGTCGGGAGGTCAAGCGGGCGTCCTTCATGTGCACCGAGTACGTCGAGCTGTCGCCGCCGAGGGTGCGCAAGAACGGGAAGACCTCGTCGGCTACGGTCTTGTGGATCAGCGCGGACTCTTCGTGTTTGAACTTGGACCTCCGCAGGTGCTGCTGATCCGGCCGGAAGATGATGCCTTCCTTGGTGCCGGTGATCCGGGCTTTTTTCTCCGCCAGCGTGTTGAGGTCGTCGAGACGGCGGATGAACAGCAGGTAGGTGATCTGTTCGATCACCTCCAGGGGATTGGAGATACCGCCGGACCAGAACGCGTCCCAGACGCGGTCGATCTTGTTCTTGAGTTCACCGGTGATCACTGCTGGCCCCACCCGCCTGTCGTCGTCTCAAAGCTGAACAGCACTTTATACAGGGCGATACCGACAGAGTTGGGACTCCGAGAATGACCTGCTGGTGGCCCCGGCCCCGCGTTGACGTTCAATGTCTAAAATAGTAAAAATAGATGTCAGTCGTCGAACCGCTGCCAAACGGACGCGGCCTGGTTGCCGCTCGGCCGCGTGGGATACGGAGTGCACGTGACGTATACAGAATCGGCCCAAGATCCGTCGGAACGAGAGTTCGGTGCGAGCGGGATTGCGCTGTCGTCGTACCGGTTCCCGACGGGATGGTTCATCGTCGCGTTCGCGTCTGATCTAGCTGCCGGTGACGTCAAGCGTGCGCATTATTTCGGCGAGGAGCTGGTGCTCTTCCGCACCGCTTCGGGACAGGTGCACGTGCTGGACGCCTACTGTCAGCACCTCGGCGCCAACCTGGCTGTCGGCGGCACCGTGGAGGGCGAAAACATCGTCTGCCCGTGGCATGGCTGGCAATGGCGCGGCGACGGCACCAATGCGCTGATTCCCTACAGCAAGATCGGCTGCAAGAACAACGTCCGAATTCGCAGCTACCCGAGCATGGAGTGGTACGGCTTCATCCTGGTGTGGCACGAGCGTCACGGCCGGGCGCCGTACTGGCAGCCGCCAGTGCTGCCGGAGCTGGAAACCAACGAGTACTACCCGCTGCACCCGCACAGCCGGATGCTCAACCGGGTCAAGGTGCACCCGCAGATGATCATCGAGAACGCCGCCGACCCCTATCACGTTCAATACGTGCACAAGGCCGCCAACCCGGCCACCACCGCGTCGTTCGAGGTCGCCGGGTACCACCTACACGCCACCGTCAATGCCCACTTCGGTGGCGGCAGACCCGCGACCTGGTTGACCCCGAACGGCCCGGTCGACGCCAAGATCGTCTATGACAACTATTCGCTGGGGCTGGGCTTTGTCCGGTTTCCCAGCGAGCTGGTGGGCACCGTCCAGGTCACCGGGCAGACGCCCGTCGACGAGGACTACACCGACTACTTCTACACCCAGGCCTCCCTCCGCGAGCCAGGTGACACCGGCGACGTGCCCACCGGGCGCGCCGCCAAATTCCTGGCCTTGCAACAGGAAGTGATCAAGCAGGACTTCTTCACCTGGGAGAACATGAAGTATCTGGAGAAGCCCAACCTGGCGCCGGAAGAAGCGCACGACTACGCCGCCCTTCGTCGCTGGGCGCACCGCTTCTACCCGGGCGCACAGCCCTGCGCCGACGACTTCGGATACACCGCCGAAGGTAAACCCGACCCCGCGGCTGCGAAGGCTTGATGTGAGCAGCCCCTCCGGGGCCCTCCGATTTCGGAGTCGATCGCTTCACCGTCGCCGATGTGCTCGACTGTCGCGCAGCACAGCATCCCGATCGGGTGATGCTGTCGGTGGCCGGCATCGACGTCACCTTTGAGGACCTGCGACGGCGGTCGTGCGCCGCGTCGAGCATACTGACCGATCTCGGCGTCGGCCGCGGCGACTGCGTGGCGCTCTTCACCGCAACGTGCCCGGAATGGATCTACTTCTGGCTGGGCGCAGCGCGAATCGGCGCCATCAGCGCGGCGGTGAATGCCGCCAACAAGGGCGACTTCCTGTTGCATACCCTGCGGCTCTCGCAGGCCACGGTGATACTCACCGACCCCGAGCGGCAAAACCGCCTCGAGGACATCGCCGACCGCCTGGACACACTGAATGACATTGTGGTGCTGGGTGGTTCGCTGAGTGCGGCGCTGCGCCGCGATGCCGGCCGTCCGCCGCAAGACAACCTGGGCGCGTCGGAGGTTGGGTCGTTGTTCTTCACCTCGGGGACCACCGGGCCGTCGAAAGCCGTTGCCACCAGCTGGCATTGCCTGTTCACGGTGGCCGCCACCGTGGCATCGGCCTGGCGATTCAGCCCAGGAGAGGCGCTCTGGACCGCGATGCCGCTGTTCCACCTGAGCGCGGCGCCCATCGTCCTGGCACCGATGCTGGTCGGCGGAACAACGGTGCTCGCCAGCGAATTTCATCCCAGCGAGGTCTGGGACGAGGTGCGCGCGCATGGCGCCGTCGGTTTCGTCGGCGCCGGCGCGATGGTGTCGATGCTGCAGAACCTCCCCCCGGATTCGCGTGATACCGAGCTGCCGTTGCGGTTCATCTCCGCGGCACCCATTAGCGCGAATGCGTACCGCGAGATCGAAAGGCGTTACGGCTGCCGCATTGTCACGATGTACGGATTGACCGAGGCGTTTCCCCTTACCGTCAAGGGCGTTTCCGACGACGGCGTTCCGGGGACATCGGGCAAGCCCAACCCGAATTTCGAGGTGCGCATTGTTGACGACACGGGCAACCCTTTACCGCCTGGAAAGATTGGAGAAATTACCTGCCGGCCACGATACCCGCACGTGATGAGTGAAGGGTACGTAAGCCACGAGGCATCGGGCTTGCCGGTCGATCTGCATCAGGACTGGTTTCATACCGGAGACCTGGGCAGATTCGACAACGAGCAGAACCTGACCTATGTGGATCGCATCAAGGATTCGTTACGCAGACGCGGCGAGAACATTTCGTCGGTGGAAGTGGAGACCGTCGCGGCAAGCCATCCGGCGGTGCTGGAGGCGGCGGCCATCGGCGTCCCCAGCGACGTGGGCGAGGACGACATCCTGCTGATTGTGACCACTCGCCCCGGCGCTGCCATCGATTACGCCGAGTTGCTCGACTTCTGCGCTGCCCGCATGCCCTACTTCTGCGTCCCGCGATTTGTGGAGACGGTCGATGAACTCCCGAAGAACGGAATCGGGAGAATACGTAAAGATCTGTTGCGTGCCAGGGGTTTAACTCCGGGTGCCTGGGATCGCGAAAGACATGGCTACCGGGTCAGCCGATGAGTTAGCGTAGTGTCACGTCGGTCGGTGTCGGTTCGGTTATCCCCGCGAGTGTGGCTGGAGAGCACAATGACGTTGTCGTATCAGGAACAGCAGATGCTGCACGCTGCGACGGGCCGTGCCGCCATTCTGGATTTGACCGCCCGCCACAACCGGGCCTATTCCGACGGTGACCGCGACGCATGGATCGCCACCTTTCGCCACTCCGGCGCCGGCTATAGCCGTGACGGCGAGCCGTTCGGTGATCCGCGCGCGGCCTTTGACGGCGGCGACGGGCAGCGGCTGGTCACCGTCGACCATGAGATCCACGTCGACGGGGTCAACGCGACACAGCGGTGTGTCGCGCTGCTCTTTGCCCGCGTGCATGGCGACACTACGCTGCGGGCCACCGGGACATTCCGAGATCAGCTGATCTACGAGCGCGGTGGCTGGTATTTCACTTCCCGAGCGCTGCAATGGGATTCGGTACCGAGCCGGCATCCGCTCGTCATGTAACCGGCTGCCCACGTGAACTACCAATTGGCCTTCGGCAGCTATCAGGATGCGCTGCAGATGGTCGGCGCGACAACGGAACCGCGAACCGCCGCGACCGTGGTCAGCGGCGCGCGCATTCAGCTGTTCGCTTCCATGGTCCGCGACGGGAACCTCTCATATTGGGACACCGAATACGCCCAGCGGCGGTGGGGCGGCTTGCTGGCTCCGCCGGCCCTGTTGATGGGCTGGTTGATTCCCCCACCCTGGCAACCGGGAGGTCGGGTGCCCGCGGCGTCGTTGGCGCTGCGGGTACCGTTGCCGGGCACCACATTCATCAACGCGTCCAACGATGCCGAGTTCCTGTTGCCCATCGTCGAGGGTGACCGGCTCACCGTCGTCGAGGAACTGGTGTCGGTGTCCCCGGAAAAGCGGACCCGGCTCGGGGTCGGGCATTTCGTCGAAACGCTGGAGACCTACCGCCGCCAGGACGGCGCGGTGGTCGCAAAGTCGCGAAATACGTTGTTCCGCTTCACCCCCGGGCCGGGATCGTGACCGATCTGGCTTGGAACGAAATCACCGTTCCGCTCGAGCTGCCCGAGGTCGTCGACCGGATCAGCTATCAGCGGGTGGTGGAGAACGCCGGGGCGACCTGGGACTATTTTCCCGGCCATTTCGATCCGGTATATGCCCAAAGCCAGGGGAATCCAACGATTTTCGTCAACACCATGCATCTCGCGGGGTTTGCCGACCGGATCGCGACCGACTGGGCAGGTCCGGGCAGCCGGGTGGTACGTCGTTTCATGCGGTTGGCCGGCTCGATCTATGCCGGCGACACCATGGTGGGCCGGGGCCGGGTGGTGGCCAAGCAGTGTGACGAGAGCGTCCACCCACCGCGTTACCTGGTCGATCTGCGGATCGAGGTGACCAATCAGCACGGTGCGTTGTGCTGTCCGGTCGAGATCACCCTGCAGCTGCCGCAATGACATTGAGCGGTGGCATTTTTCCGTTGCACAGCACCGATTGCAGCTCGACGTATTCGGCTAGGCCCTCGGGCCCGAATTCGCGGCCGATGCCCGACTTCTTGAGGCCGCCGAACGGTGTGCCGATGTCGAGCATGTACATGTTGATGCCGTAGGTGCCGGTCCGGATCCGGGCAGCGATTTCGAGGCCGTGGGCGGTGTCGGCCGTCCACACCGAACCGGCCAAGCCGTAATCGCTGTCATTGGCGATCCGGATCGCGTCCTGCTCGTCGCGGTAGGTGAGAACGGTCAACACCGGTCCGAATATCTCCTCCCGCGCGATGCGCATGTCGTTGGTGGCGTCGGTGAACAGCGTTGGCCGTACGTACCAACCACGCTCGGCCGGGCTGTCGTCGCCGCCGACCACGATGCGCGCCCCCTGCTGCCGCCCGGATCTGATGTAGTACTGAACCCGACGCTGTTGGCGGCGGGCGACAAGTGGCCCGATGTCGGTCTTTTCGTCAGCGGGGTCGCCGACGTGCAGCGCCGCCATCATGTCGGCCAGTGCGTCGACCACTTCGTCGTGACGTCGTTCGCTGACCAGGATGCGGGTCTGTGCGACACAGGCCTGGCCGTTGTTCATCAGGCCGGCCGTCTTCAATCCGGCGACGGTCTTGTCGAGGTCGGCGTCGTCGAGGATGATCGCCGCCGATTTGCCGCCCAGTTCCAGGCTGACCCGTTTCAGTTGCGCTCCGCAGACCGCGGCAATACGGCGACCGGTAGCGCTGGAGCCGGTGAACGCGATCTTGTCCACCCCGGGATGGCGCACCAGCGCCTGGCCGACAGAAGGTCCGCCGGTGAGCACCGAGACGACTCCCTCGGGAAGCTCTGTCTGCTCGATCATCTCGGCCAACCACAAAGCGTCCAAAGGAGTTTCGGGCGCGGGTTTGACGATGACGGTGCAGCCGGCGATCAGGGCCGGAATCAGCTTCGGCATGATCAGGCATTGCGGCACGTTCCACGGCACGATGGCGCCGACCACGCCGACGGGCGCACGACGCAGGTGCGCCTCGCCGAGGACACCCTGCCGGCGTTCCACCCACGGGAAGTCGCGGGCGGCCGCCAGCGTCAGATGGATCATCGACGCCGCACCAGCAGCCTGACCCAGCCTGCTGAAACTGCGCGGCGAACCCATCTCCGCGGTGATCAGGTCGGCCATGTCGTCGAGGTGGCGTGCGTAAATCGCGGCCAGCTGCTCGATTTTGCTCATCCGCTGGTGCGGATCCCACAGCGGCCACGGACCATGGTCGAACGCCTGCCGGGCGGCAGCCACCGCCGCCTCGACGTCGCCCGGACCCGCCGCTGGTGCCTCGCCCAGCGGCTGCTCCGAGTGCGGGGAAATGACGGAGAGCCGTTCCGGCGTGGTGGGTTTGCGCCAGCGCCCGCCGATGAACAGTTCGTCATACCTGTTACGCGGGGATTCTGCCGTCATCGGGGCACCACCTCGGAGCAGGCGACGGTAACTTCACTATTGATGCTAACATAGCTAAAAAGCGTGGTCTGGCGCCCGGAAAGGCCTGACATGAGCAGCGACTGGCGCAGTTACCCGTTTCAACTGGTACCCGGCGACAGCGCGCTGGAGTTTCCCGCAGCCGAAGGCGCACATGCCGACCAGGAGTCCGACACTTGGTTTCTCGCCGGTCAGTTGGACGCAACCGGCACCGGCCGGTCATTTGCGTTCCTGACCATCGTCAACAAGAACCGGCCAGGGGGTTCGCTGATTGCTGACTTCTACACACTGGCGTTGTTCGACCTCGACGCCGGCGAGTACGGCACCTATACCGATTACGACATGCCACCGGCCAGCATGGCGCCCGGTGCCCAGCCCAAGCTATCGGCCGCAACGGGCCATCTCGATATCGAATACCGCGGCGGTGCTGGCATCGCGTCATGGCTCACCTGCCGTGACGCCGCTGGGGACCCGTTGCCCTACACCTACCGGGTCAGTCTGGTGGGAACCGATCAGGCCGGTCGCTTGATGCGGCTGGATCTGGCGGTGACGCCCACGCGCACGCCCACCCCGGTGGGGGCGTCGGCCTACAACGGAAAGATCGTCTGCTTCGGCCAGCCCGATACCCACTCCTACTTCCACACCGGCATGGCGATGGCCGGAACGCTGTGCTGGGGCGAGGCGAATGAACAGGTCACGGGTACGGCCGGGCATATCGACCGGCAGTGGTTTCCCAGGTATGCCGGCGGCGGGGGAGACCCGCGGGGACGGTCGCACGAATGGCGCACCGTCCATTTCGACAATGGCGTCGACATGAGCATCTGGCGACAGTTCGACCGCACGAACGGCAATGCGGTGCAACCGTTTACCGGCGTGACGGCGAGTTACCCCGATCCGGACCGGGTGCCGCGGTGCGCCGAGGACGTCGACGTCACCATCCTCAGCTATGTCCGCTGGCCGGAGGCCGTGCGGCCGCTGCTGCCGCCGATCGCACCGGTCCGCTACCTGCCGGACCGCCACCGGATCACCTGCGCCACAATGCAATTGGACCTGATCGGGGAGCCGCTGGTGGCTGCTCCGGCCCATGGCCTGCCGATCGAATACATGGAGGGCCCCTACCGCTACCGCGGCACGCTGCAGGGTGAGCCGGTGACCGCCTTCGCGTTCTACGAGCGGTCACTGGCGTTGTATCGCGATTGGGAGCTGATCGACGTGCTGGCCGCTACCGTCGCCAATGCTCGGCCACCGGCCCCGGAGTTGGCTGCCCTGGTGGAACGCGTTACCCCATTGGTGCGTTCGGGCCACCGTACGGAGGCCCTGGAGATGTTGCGGACGGAATCAGCAGCGCTTCCAGACGATTGTGATCAGGATTCTCGTGATGTTCTCGAGGCGCTGATCGGCTCGCTGACGCAGGAGACTCCCGCGGCGAAGCTGTAATTTGGCAGGAGTCTTCTCGCCCTTTTGCTGCGAATCTTCAGCCTCGGTGCAACGCGTCGAGCGCGCGCTCCCATGCGAGGTGACGGTGTTGTAGCCCCGGCTCGTTGCGCCCGAACACCAGTCGCTCCCGCGCGCCCGATTCGAGGTTGGCTTGCAACGACTCGGCCAGTCGATAGTCCTCGTCGCGGACCGTCGCGTGTGCGTACTCGAATACGGCCTGCGCGGCGGCGGCCACGGATTCATCGGAGACGTCCAGCGCCGTGGAGTTCTGGTGGACGGTGACGGATCGGCCCGGTTGCTCACCGGGGTAAACGCGGAACAGCTCGCCGTTGGCGATCGTCACCGACAGCACGATGTTGGGAAACAGCGCGTAGATCACGACCATGTGGTGGAACGGATTCCACTGGTCCTCGGGCGCAGTGTCCAGCTCCATGATGGTGTTCAGCGGAAAGATCAATCGGTGGTGTGGTCCATAGGAGTCGAAAACCGTGCAATTGCTGCGGGCGATGGTGGCGAAGGTTTGCTTGTGCACCGTTGCGAAGTGGTAGTTCTCCGAAAATGTGTCGATCGCCAGCTTCCAGTTGATCCGCGAGTCGAGCTCCTTCTCGCCCAGCGGGGACCAGTGCCCGATTCCCCATGAGTCGAGTTCGTCGGCCAGCGGTCCCAGGTGTGTTGCGATGTCCAGGGTGGCGCCGGGGTCCAGGGCAATCCACAGAAAACCGGCGAACTCGGTGGCCGGAAGCCTGGTCAACCCGTCGTCCTTCAACGTCATCTCGGGAAAGCCCTCCCGGCCGGGCAGTCCGACCAATCGCCCGGTGTTGTCATACGTCCAGGCGTGGTAGGGGCAGCTAAACCGCTTCGCGGTGCCACACCCGGTCGCCACCTGCGCCTGCCGATGCAGGCAGACATTGTCGAAGGCCCGCACCGAGCCGTCCGACGTCCTGGTCAGCAGCACGGAGCGCCCCATCACCGTCTTGGTGCAATACGAGCCGGGCCGCGGAAGCTCGGAGACGTAGCCGACCAGCTGCGGGCAGGACATCACCATGGCCCGGTCACGGTCGTGTCGCTCGAGCGAGGTGTACTCCCGCGCGCGGACCGCGTGCTGCGAAGGCGCCAGGTCGGTCGTCTGGTCGCGTGCGAGCTTCAGGGCGCGGCGGGTAAGGTCGATGAGCTGGTTTTGATCCATCGCGGCCCCCGTTGCGATCGAGTGCGGACTGCTCGCCTCTAACTTTACTAACTTTGCATTGACAGCAAGGATCGGCTGCTGACCACGCCCAAACGCACGTTGTGACATTGTGATGTAGATGTGACTGGCGAGCTCAATGAGTCAATTGATGCAGGTGTCGTAATCTGTGGCTTGTGGAGGTCTCGCGGCGGGACGTGCTCAAGTACGCGGCGGCGACGCCCGGCCTGCTGGGCCTTGGCGTCGCGGCCGCGTCGTTGCGTGCCGCACCGGCATCAGCGGGGTCGCTTGGCATCTTGTTGGACTATTCCGCCGGGGTCATCCCCGCCAGTCAGATCAGGGCTGCCGGGGCGGCGGGGGCGATCAGGTACGTATCGGATCGGCGACCTGGGGGTACCTGGATGCTGGGCAAGCCGATCCAACTCGGTGAGGCCCGCGATCTGAGCAGCAACGGGCTCAAGATTGTTTCGTGCTACCAATTCGGCAAAGGCAGCACCTCCGACTGGCTGGGCGGTGCCGCTGCGGGTGTTCAGCATGCCAAGCGGGGCATGGAGTTGCACGCCGCGGCGGGCGGTCCGGCGGGCGCTCCCATCTATGCCTCGATCGACGACGATCCGTCATACGAGCAGTACAAGAACCAGGTCGCGCCGTATCTGCGGTCCTGGGAGTCGGTGATCGG
Organism: Mycobacterium innocens; assembly: GCF_900566055.1. Classification (GTDB taxonomy): domain Bacteria; phylum Actinomycetota; class Actinomycetes; order Mycobacteriales; family Mycobacteriaceae; genus Mycobacterium; species Mycobacterium innocens. Next base: position 21,789 of record NZ_UPHQ01000192.1, on the reverse strand, counting down.
GCATCAGCGCACCGGCGTGTACGCCAACTCCAAGACGATCGACTGGGCGGTGCATGACGGGTTGGGCTCGTATTTCTGGCAGCACAACTGGGGTTCGCCGAAGGGGTTCACGCATCCGGCCGCCAATTTGCACCAGGTCGAGATCGACAAACGCAAAGTCGGCGGAGTCGGCGTGGATATCAACGAGATCCTCAAGCCCCAATTTGGCCAGTGGGGCTAATTTTCCGCCCCGTCAAGCCCCGTCAAGCCCCGTGTGCGGCGCGCTCCAGCAAACACTCGTTCGCTTAGATCGAAGCGGCGCAAAAAGCGGCGATTGCGCGGCGCTACGGCCGATGCGACGTCACGGGCCGAGCACAGCGCAGGATTTCAACATAACGATTTGGTAACAATACTGCCTTGATCTGCGCAGTTAGAGCTACTCGACCGTAACCACCTGCACGCAGGACGTTTGTTACGCCCGCCCGCACCGACGACGAAACCCGATGTTACCGATGAGATGGTTACCCGCGCGTAGAACTCGCCAGTAACCGATCGGCGTCAAAAAAGTGGACTGATCCTTATGACACTCTTATAGAGCCGATGCAGTCCGTCGCGCCGCCCGGTCCATGGGCCGGCCCCGACAACGCACCGGTCAGACGTTTTCCGGCGGAGATTCGATGCGGAATCGGCCGGAGTTCACCAGGCCCTGCAGGGGCCGGTCCGGTCCGGCCGAACCAACCGATACGTACAGACGCATACAGGGAGATAAAGACGGTGACGATCCACGAGCACGACCGGGTGTCAGCTGACCACGACGGGACTGGCCCGCATCGCGCCCACGCTCTGGTCGATCGGCTGACCGCCGGTGAGCCGTTCGCGGTCGCGTTCGGCGGCCAGGGCAGCGCCTGGCTGGAGACGCTCGAGGAACTGGTTTCGGCGGCCGGGATCGAATCGGAGCTGGCCGCGCTGGCAGGTGAGGTGGAGCTGCTGCTCGAGCCGGTTGCCAAAGAACTGGTCGTGGTCCGCCCGATCGGCTTCGAGCCGCTGCAGTGGGTACGTGCGCTGGCCGCCGAAGACGCGATCCCGCTGGACAAGCACCTGACCTCGTCCGCGGTGTCGGTGCCGGGCGTGCTGCTCACCCAGATAGCCGCCATTCGTGCCCTGGCCCGCCAGGGTATGGACCTCGTTGCCACCCCGCCGGTTGCCCTGGCAGGGCACTCCCAGGGGGTGCTGGCGGTGGAGGCACTCAAGGCCGGTGGCGCTCGCGACGTGGAGCTGCTGGCGTTGGCGCAGCTGATCGGCGCGGCCGGAACACTGGTGGCGCGCCGGCGGGGGATCTCGGTGCTCGGCGATCGCCCGCCGATGGTCGCGGTCACCAACGCCGACCCCGAGCGCATCCAGCGATTGCTCGAGGACTTCGCCCAGGACGTGCGCACGGTGCTGCCACCGGTGCTGTCCATCCGCAACGGCCGGCGCTCGGTCGTCATCACCGGCACCCCCGAACAGCTCTCGCGCTTCGAACTGTATTGCCGTCAGATCTCGGAGAAGGAGGAAGCCGACCGCAAGAACAAGATCCGTGGCGGCGACGTCTTCGCGCCGGTATTCGAGCCGGTGCGGGTGGAGGTGGGCTTCCACACGCCCCGGCTGGGCGACGGCATCGACATCGTCGGCAGCTGGGCCGAGAAGGTCGGCCTCGATATCGCGTTGGCCCGGGAGCTGGCCGAATCCATCCTGGTCCGCAAGGTCGACTGGGTCGACGAGATCACCCGCGTGCATGACGCTGGAGCTCGGTGGATCCTTGATCTGGGTCCAGGGGACATCCTGACCCGGCTGACCGCGCCGGTGATCCGCGGCCTGGGCATCGGCATCGTGCCCGCTGCCACCCGCGGCGGTCAGCGCAACCTCTTCACCGTCGGGGCCACGCCCGAGGTGGCCCGGGCCTGGTCGAGTTACGCCCCGACGGTGGTCCGCCTGCCCGACGGCCGGATCAAACTCTCGACGAAGTTCACCCGCCTTACCGGACGGTCGCCGATCCTGCTGGCGGGCATGACGCCGACCACCGTCGACGCCAAGATCGTCGCCGCCGCGGCCAACGCCGGGCATTGGGCCGAGCTGGCCGGCGGCGGGCAGGTCACCGAAGAGGTCTTTCACAACCGCATCCAGGAGATGTCCCGTCTGCTGGAGCCGGGCCGGACCTACCAGTTCAATGCACTCTTCCTCGACCCGTATCTGTGGAAGCTTCAGGTCGGCGGCAAGCGGCTGGTGCAGAAGGCGCGCCAGTCCGGCGCGGCGATCGACGGTGTGGTGATCAGCGCCGGCATCCCGGATCTCGAGGAAGCCGTCGAGCTGATCCACGAGCTCAACGACATCGGGATCAGCCACGTCGTGTTCAAACCCGGAACCATCGAGCAGATCCGCTCGGTGATCCGCATCGCCACCGAGGTGCCCACCAAGCCGGTGATCATGCACGTCGAGGGCGGTCGCGCCGGTGGCCACCATTCCTGGGAGGACCTCGACGACCTGCTGCTGGCGACCTACTCCGAGCTGCGCTCGCGCGCCAACATCACCGTCTGCGTCGGCGGCGGCATCGGCACCCCCGAGCGCGCGGCCGAATACCTGTCCGGTCGCTGGGCGCAGTCCTACGGCTTCCCGTTGATGCCGATCGACGGGATCCTGGTGGGCACCGCGGCGATGGCGACTCTGGAGTCCACCACGTCACCCTCGGTCAAGCGCATGCTGGTCGAAACCCAGGGCACCGGCGAGTGGATCAGCGCCGGAAAGGCCCAGGGCGGCATGGCTTCCAGCCGCAGCCAACTCGGCGCCGACATCCACGAGATCGACAACGCCGCCTCGCGGTGCGGCCGGCTTCTCGACGAGGTCGCCGGCGACGCCGACGCGGTGGCCGAGCGTCGCGACGAGATCATCGCCGCTATGGCCAAGACCGCCAAGCCCTACTTCGGCGACGTCGCGGAGATGACCTACCTGCAGTGGCTGCAGCGTTACGTGGAACTGACCATCGGCGAGGGAAATTCGACGGCCGACACCGCTGGGGTCTTGGGGCAGGGCAGCCCCTGGCTGGCCGACACCTGGCGCGACCGCTTCGAGCAGATGCTGCAGCGCGCCGAAGCTCGGTTGCATCCACAGGATTTCGGCCCGATCGAGACGCTCTTCACCGACCCGGCGCTGCTGGAGAAGCCGACCGAGGCTATCGCCGCGCTGCTTGCCCGCTATCCGGACGCCGATACCGTCCAGCTGCACCCGGCCGACGTTCCCTTCTTCGTCACCCTGTGCAAGACCCTTGGCAAGCCGGTGAACTTCGTGCCGGTGATCGACAAGGACGTCCGGCGCTGGTGGCGCAGCGACTCGTTGTGGCAGGCCCACGATGCCCGCTACGACGCCGACCAGGTGTGCATCATCCCCGGCCCGGCGGCGGTGGCCGGTATCGCCCGCCTCGACGAGCCGGTGGGTGAGCTATTGGACCGCTTCGAGCAGGCCGCCATCGACGACGTGCTCGCTGCCGACGGGGAAGTCAGGGACGTCAGATCGCGGCGGTTGGGCCGCCCCGACGCCAACGGACCCCTGGCCGTCGTGCTCGACGCACCCGACGTGTTGTGGGCCGGCCGCACCGCCATCAATCCGGTGCACCGGATCGCCGAGCCAAGCGAGTGGCAGGTGCACGACGGACCCGAAAACTCCCGCGCCACACACTCTTCCACCGGAGCCCGGCTGCAGATCGACGGCAAGGACGGGGCGGATGTGGTGTTGAGCGTGCCGGTGTCGGGCACCTGGATCGACATCCGGTTCGCCCTGCCGCCCAACACCGTGGACGGCGGTATCCCGGTGGTCTCGACCGAGGACGCCGCTACCGCGATGCGCTCGGTGCTGGCGATTGCAGCCGGTGCCGACGGGCCGGAGCTGCTGCCGCCGGTCACCGACGGGGTGGCCCGGGTGACCGTCGACTGGGACCCGGAAAAGGTTGCCGACCACACCGGGGTCACCGCCACCTTCGGCGAGCCGTTGGCGCCCAGCCTCACCACCGTTCCGGATGCGCTGGTAGGCCGGTGCTGGCCGGCTGTTTTCGCGGCGATCGGATCGGCGGTCACCGACACCGGGGTGCCCGTGGTGGAAGGCCTGCTCAATCTGGTGCACCTTGATCATGCCGTCCGCATGGTCGGCACCTTGCCCGAAGCCCCCGACCAATTGACGGTTACCGCAACGGCTTCGGATGCCCACGACACCGAGGTGGGCCGGGTGGTGGCGGTCTCGGTGACGGTCGCGGGGCCCGACGGCGAACCGATAGCCGTCCTCGACGAGCGGTTCGCCATCCTCGGCCGAACCGGGGCGGCCGAACTCGCCGACCCGGTGCGGGCCGGTGGCGCGGTATCGGAGAACGCCACCGACACGCCGCGCCGCCGCCGCCGTGACGTCACCCTGACCGCGCCGGTCGACATGCGCCCGTTCGCGGTGGTGTCCGGCGACCACAACCCCATCCACACCGATCGGGCGGCCGCGCTGCTTGCGGGGTTGGAATCGCCCATCGTGCACGGCATGTGGCTGTCGGCCGCCGCCCAGCACGTGGTGACCGCCACCGATGGGCAGGCCCGTCCGCCGGCCCGGCTCATCGGCTGGACCGCGCGGTTCCTGGGCATGGTGCGTCCCGGTGACGAGGTGGACTTCCGCGTCGAACGCGTCGGAATCGACCGGGGTGCAGAGATTTTGGAAGTGGCCGCGCGCATCGGTTCGGATCTGGTGATGTCGGCGACCGCGCGACTGGCCGCACCCAAGACGGTCTACGCGTTTCCCGGCCAAGGCATTCAGCACAAGGGCATGGGCATGGAAGTGCGGGCGCGCTCCAAGGCGGCCCGCAAGGTGTGGGACACCGCGGACAGGTTCACCCGCGACACGTTGGGCTTCTCGGTGCTGCACGTGGTCCGGGACAACCCGACCAGCATCATCGCCAGCGGTGTGCACTACCACCACCCCGACGGCGTGTTGTACCTGACGCAGTTCACCCAGGTTGCGATGGCCACCGTGGCGGCCGCCCAGGTGGCCGAGATGCGTGAGCAGGGCGCCTTTGTCGAGGGCGCGATCGCCTGTGGCCACTCGGTTGGCGAGTACACCGCGCTGGCCTGCGTGACCGGCGTCTACGAGTTGGAAGCCTTGCTGGAGATGGTGTTTCACCGCGGATCGAAGATGCACGACATCGTTCCGCGCGACGAACTGGGACGGTCCAACTACCGGTTGGCGGCGATCCGGCCGTCGCAGATCGATCTCGACGACGCCGATGTTCCGGCCTTCGTCGCCGAAATCGCGGCGAGTACCGGAGAATTCCTGGAGATCGTGAACTTCAACCTGCGGGGCTCGCAGTATGCGATCGCCGGCACCGTGCGCGGTCTGGAGGCGCTCGAGGCCGAGGTGGAGCGGCGCCGTGAGCTCACCGGTGGGCGCCGTTCGTTCATCCTGGTTCCCGGTATCGACGTTCCGTTCCACTCCCGGGTATTGCGGGTCGGGGTGGCCGACTTCCGGCGTTCACTGGACCGCGTGATGCCGCGCGACAAAGACCCGGATGTGATCATCGGGCGCTACATTCCCAACCTGGTGCCACGGCTGTTCACCCTGGATCGTGACTTCATCCAGGAGATCCGGGATCTGGTGCCGGCCGAGCCGCTCGACGAGATCCTCGCCGACTACGACAACTGGCGCCGGGAACGGCCCCGCGAGCTGGCTCGCACCGTCCTGATCGAGCTGTTGGCTTGGCAATTCGCCAGCCCGGTGCGCTGGATCGAAACGCAGGACCTGTTGTTCATCGAAGAGGCCGCCGGTGGCCTGGGAGTGGAGCGGTTCGTCGAGATTGGCGTGAAGACCTCGCCGACGGTGGCGGGCCTGGCCACCAACACCCTCAAGTTACCCGAATACGCCCACAGCACAGTGGAAGTGCTCAACGCCGAACGTGATGCCGCGGTGCTGTTCGCTACCGACACCGACCCTGAGCCGGAGCCCGAAGCCGACGAGCCCATTGGGGAGTTGGCTGAGCCGGCCGAAACTGCCGCTGCCGCACCGGCTCCCGCGCCTGCGGCACCTTCGGGTGCCGCTCGGCCGGACGACATCGTCTTCGACGCCGCCGATGCCACGCTGGCGCTGATCGCGCTGTCGGCCAAGATGCGCATCGACCAGATCGAGGAGCTCGACTCCATCGAATCCATCACCGACGGCGCGTCGTCTCGGCGCAACCAGCTGCTGGTGGACCTGGGCTCCGAGCTGAACCTGGGCGCCATCGACGGCGCCGCCGAGGCCGACCTGGCCGGGCTGCGGGCGCAGGTCACCAAGCTGGCGCGCACCTACAAGCCTTATGGGCCGGTGCTTTCCGACGCGATCAACGATCAGCTGCGCACGGTTCTGGGGCCGTCGGGCAGGCGGCCGGGTGCCATCGCCGAGCGGGTGAAGAAGACCTGGGAACTCGGTGACGGCTGGGCCAAACACGTCACCGTCGAAGTCGCGCTGGGAACCCGTGAGGGCACCAGCGTACGCGGCGGTGCGCTGGGCAACCTGCACGAGGGCGCGTTGGCGGACGCAGCATCCGTCGACAAGGCGATCGACGCCGCGGTCGCCTCGGTTGCCGCGCGCCGGGGCGTCGCCGTGGCGCTGCCGTCTGCGGGCGGTGGCGGCGGTGCCACCGTCGACGCGGCCGTGCTGAGCGAATTCACCGATCAGATCACCGGCCCCGACGGGGTGCTCGCCTCTGCGGCTCGCCTGGTGTTGGGCCAGCTGGGGCTCGACGACCCGGTGACCGCGCCCGCGGCGGCCACCGATGCCGAGTTGATCGACTTGGTCACCGCCGAATTGGGCGCGGACTGGCCGCGTTTGGTGGCCCCGGTATTCGACGGCAAGAAGGCCGTCGTCTTCGACGACCGCTGGGCCAGCGCCCGCGAAGACCTGGTCAAGCTCTGGCTGACCGACGAAGGTGACATCGACGCCGACTGGGCGCGGCTGTCCGAGCGTTTCGAGGGCACCGGCCACGTCGTGGCGACCCAGGCCACCTGGTGGCAGGGCAAGTCGCTGGCCGCGGGCCGGCAGATCCACGCGTCGCTGTACGGCCGGATCGCCGCCGGTGCCGAGAACCCGGATCGCGGCCCTTACAGCGACGAAGTGGCGGTGGTGACCGGCGCGTCGAAGGGCTCGATCGCCGCATCGGTGGTGGCGCGGTTGCTCGACGGCGGCGCCACCGTGATCGCGACCACCTCGAAGCTTGACGACCAGCGACTGGCGTTCTACCGCACGCTCTATCGTGACCACGCCCGCTACGGCGCGGTGTTGTGGGTGGTCGCGGCCAATATGGCGTCCTATGCGGATATCGACGCGCTGGTCGAGTGGGTTGGCACCGAGCAGACGGAAAGCCTTGGGCCGCAGTCGATTCACATCAAGGACGCGCAGTCCCCGACACTGCTGTTCCCGTTCGCGGCACCCCGCGTCGTCGGCGATCTGTCGGAGGCCGGCTCGCGTGCCGAGATGGAGATGAAGGTGCTGCTGTGGGCCGTGCAGCGGCTGATCGGCGGCCTGTCGACCATCGGCGCCGAGCGCGATATCGCATCGCGGTTGCACGTGGTACTGCCCGGCTCGCCCAACCGCGGGATGTTCGGCGGCGACGGTGCTTACGGTGAAGCAAAGTCGGCGCTGGATGCCGTGGTGAGTCGCTGGCACGCCGAATCGTCGTGGGCGGTCCGGGTCAGCCTGGCACACGCCCTGATCGGCTGGACCCGCGGCACCGGGCTCATGGGCCACAACGACGCCATCGTCACCGCGGTCGAAGAGGCCCGTGTCACCACCTACTCGACCGACGAGATGGCGGCGATGCTGCTCGGCCTCTGCGACGTGGAATCCAAAGTCGCCGCGGCCAGTTCGCCGATCAAGGCGGACCTGACCGGAGGCCTGGCCGAGGCCGATCTCGACATGGCTGAACTGGCCGCCAAGGCGCGTGAGCAGATGTCCGCCGACGCGTCGGCCGTCGAGGAGGAGACGGCGCCGGGCGTCATCGCCGCGCTGCCATCGCCGCCGCGCGCGCACACTCCGGCACCGCCGACGGACTGGGCCGACCTCGACGTCGACCCCGCCGATCTGGTGGTGATCGTCGGTGGCGCCGAACTGGGCCCCTACGGCTCGTCGCGCACCCGCTTCGAGATGGAGGTCGACGACGAATTGTCGGCGGCCGGTGTCCTCGAGCTGGCCTGGACGACCGGATTGATCCGCTGGGAAGACGATCCTCAACCCGGTTGGTACGACACCGAATCGGGTGAGCTGGTCTACGAGGCCGAGCTTGTCGAGCGCTACCACGACGCCGTGGTGCAGCGCGTCGGCATCCGCGAGTTCGTTGACGACGGCGCGATCGATCCCGATCACGCGTCGCCGCTGCTGGTGTCGGTGTTCCTGGACAAGGACTTCAGCTTCGTGGTGTCCACCGAGGCCGAGGCCCGGGCGTTCGTGCAGTTCGACCCCGAGCATACCGTCGTCCGGCCGGTGCCCAACACCAGCGACTGGCAAGTAATCCGCAAGGCCGGCACCGAGATTCGGGTGCCGCGCAAGACCAAGCTGTCGCGGACCGTCGGGGCGCAGATCCCCACCGGGTTCGACCCGACGGTGTGGGGCATCAGCCAGGACATGGCCGCCTCGATCGACCGGGTGGCGCTGTGGAACATCATCGCGACCGTCGATGCGTTCCTGTCCGCCGGCTTCACTCCGGCCGACCTGATGCGCTGGGTGCACCCGAGCCTGGTGGCCAACACCCAGGGCACCGGCATGGGCGGGATGACCTCCATGCAGACCATGTACCACGGCAATCTGCTCGGCCGGAACAAGCCGAACGACATCCTGCAGGAAGTGCTGCCCAATGTCGTTGCCGCGCACGTGGTTCAGTCCTATGTGGGCAGTTACGGCGCGATGATCCATCCGGTCGGCGCCTGCGCGACCGCGGCGGTGTCGGTCGAGGAGGGCGTCGACAAGATCCGGCTGGGCAAGGCCGAGCTGGTGGTGGCCGGCGGGTTCGACGACCTGACCCTGGAGGCCATCATCGGCTTCGGTGACATGGCGGCCACCGCCGACACGGCGATGATGCGGGGCCGGGGGATCGACGACTCGAAGTTCTCCCGGCCCAACGACCGGCGGCGGCTCGGGTTCGTGGAAGCTCAAGGTGGCGGCACCATCCTGCTGGCCCGCGGCGACCTGGCCCTGAAGATGGGTTTGCCGGTGTTGGCGGTGGTGGGCTTCGCTCAGTCCTTCGGAGACGGTGTGCACACTTCGATCCCGGCCCCGGGCATCGGGGCATTGGGTGCGGGCCGCGGTGGCCGGGATTCGGTGCTGGCGCGTTCGCTGGCCAAGCTGGGCGTGGGGGCTGACGACATCGCGGTGATCTCCAAGCACGACACCTCGACGCTGGCCAACGACCCGAACGAGACCGAACTGCACGAGCGGCTCGCCGACGCGCTGGGCCGCTCCGAAGGCGCCCCGCTATTCGTGGTGTCGCAGAAGAGCCTCACCGGTCACGCCAAGGGCGGCGCCGCGGTGTTCCAGATGATGGGGCTGTGCCAGATCCTGCGTGACGGTGTCATTCCGCCCAACCGCAGTCTGGATTGCGTCGACGACGAGCTGGCCGGTTCGGCGCACTTCGTGTGGGTCCGCGACACCTTGCGGCTGGGCGGGAAGTTCCCGCTCAAGGCCGGGTTGGTGACCAGTCTCGGGTTCGGCCACGTGTCGGGCCTGATCGCACTCGTGCATCCGCAGGCCTTCATCGCCGCGCTGGACCCCGAGCAGCGGGCGGACTACCAACGCCGGGCCGATGCGCGGTTGTTGGCCGGTCGGCGCCGTCTGGCCTCGGCCATCGCCGGCGGTACGCCGATGTATGAGCGGCCCGCGGGCCGCCGTTTCGACCACCATCAGCCGGAGAAGCCGCAGGAGGCCGCGATGTTGCTGAATCCGGACGCCAGGCTTGGCGACGGAGAGGCATTTATCGGATGGCTTTAGTCATCCGATAACGTGGCGACCCATGGGCATCGTCGGTGTGGGGATCGACCTCGTCTCCATTCCTGATTTCGCCGAGCAGGTCGACCAACCCGGAACGGTGTTCGCGACGACCTTCACCCCCGGTGAGCGGCGGGACGCCTCGGACAAGAGTTCGTCGGCGGCCCGGCACCTCGCGGCCCGCTGGGCCGCCAAGGAAGCGGTGATCAAGGCCTGGTCCGGCTCGCGGTTCGCGCAGCGGCCCATGCTGCCCGAGGACATTCACCGCGACATCGAGGTGGTCACTGACATGTGGGGCCGGCCGCGGGTGCGGCTAACCGGCGAAATCGCCAAGCATCTGGCCGATGTGACCATCCATGTCTCGCTGACCCACGAAGGGGATACCGCCGCCGCGGTGGCCATTCTCGAGTCACCCTAGAGTGCGCGAGCAGACGCGGAATCGCACCAAAATCGGAGATTTTGGGCGATTCCGCGTCTGCTCGCGCTGGGTCAGCGAGCCATGCTGCGCGCGTACCCGGCGCCCATGCCCAGCAGCACCAGACCGACGACGATGAACGCCGCGACCCGGAAGATCCCGTCCAGGGTCGCCAGATCGAACACGAACAGTTTGGCGGTGGCGGCGGCGGTGAGCGCCAGCCCCGCAGTGATCGGGGCCGCGCGGCGTTCCGGGCCCGCCAGCCGCAGCGCGTAGCCGAACAACGCCGCCGCCACGCCGATCCAGCACACCGTGGCGACCATGTGCCCGGCCAGGAACCCAACCTCGGTGCCGCCGAGGAGAACACCAGCGGTGACGGTGAACGCGGTGACGGCGTAGACGATCAGCATCCCGCCAGCCGCGCCCAGGATCAATCTGGCGTCACCGTCTTTGACACCTGCGCACGCTCGCGCCATCGCAAACACGGTAGTGATGACGAGCAGGCTGGCGGCCAGGGTGGACACCGCAATCGAAGTCGGCATCGCGGTAGCCGTCAGCAAGGCACCAAGTGGCGCATAGCTGTAGCATAGGCCCGTCCCGATGACACCGAAACCTGCTGCGGCCCAACGCGCTAGCGCATCGCCACGGCCGATAATGGCGACGATGACGGCCAGCGAGAGCAGTACCGGGCCCTCGACGTAGCCGTCGAAGGCGACAGTAACGGCGACCAGCGCCGAAACCGACGACCACGCCGACCAGACCTGTCTGGCGATCTTGGGCAGTTCAGTGCCGGCCAGCACAATCGCCAGCATGGCTGATGCCAGAGCGGCTGCCAGCACCGCGGCCATGACGCGATCGACTGCCATTCGAGCGGCCAGGGCGGGCACGGTCCCGGCCGCCGTCAGCACCGCCAATGCGGCGGTATTGCTGATAGCGGGTAGCACGACGAGGCCGCCGGCGATCGCGAGGATCGCGGCGATTCCGCAGGCGGCGCCGATCACCCAGGCGTCGTCGTGTCGGACCGACACCAGCGCCACGAGCAGGGGCAGCGTGGTAGCCGCGGTCCGGGCAGCGTGCATCCAGATCCAGTTCTTGCCAAGTTGTACCGGCAGCGCAGCGGCCGAGAGCGCCAACATGAAGCTGACCAGCAACAGGTCAACACCGCCGGTGATGACGGGCGCCAGCCCCATCAGTGGCACCAGCACCAGCAGCCCGAGGTGTTCGGAGTCCCACCGCCAAGCCAGCGCCAGACCCGCACCGCCGACCACCGCGGCGAGCAGGAGCCCGGCCGGCGCCGGCACCCACTTGTAGACGGTGGTGATTGCTATGACGTCCAGGTAGGCGGCGGCAATACCGGTGGCCGCCAACGCGATCGCGCCGATCCGCCCGCCGGGTTGGTTGCGCAGCCGGGCGGCCACACCAACGAGCCCGAGCGCCAGCAGGGTGCCACCGGTGACCCGGATCTCCGGCCGCAGCAGGCGCGCCTGCGCGGCGAGGACGAGCAGCAACACCACGCCGATCAGCGTCACCGCCACCCCGGCGACGGCCAACAGCTTTCCGATCCAGCCGGATTCGCGGTCTGGAGCCGGCGGCGTTGGAGGCAGACCAGGGCCAGGTGTGCGCCGAGGTGGTGGCGGAGCGAACTGGCGTGGCGGCGCCGGCGCCGCAGGTTGCCAGTGCTGCCAGTACGGTGCTACGGGCTGCGGTGGTGGCGGGGCGGGCTGGACTGCGGTGGCTGGATCGGAGATCAGCAGGTCAAGTTGACCGAGTTCGCCGGAGACGCGGGCCATTTGGCGGGACAAAGCGTCGAACTCGGCGGCAAGCCGGCTGATCACGGCATGGGGCGATTCGGTCATGGCGGCCACCATGCCGGGTGACGCATCGAAGCGGATGAGTAGGACTACCCGATTCCGGGCTACTCGTCGAGCCCGTGCTCGATGGCGTAGCGGGTCAACTCCACCCGGTTGGCCACCTGCAACTTGCGGAACGTCGCCTGGACGTGGTTTTCGACGGTGCGGTGACTCAACGACAGCCTTTCGGCAATCTGCTTGGCGGACAATCCTTTTGCTACGTATCGCAGTACTTCGGTCTCCCGCTCGGTGAGGCTGGGACGAGCCGGCCCCGAGTCGGGGCTCGTGGCGATGCGCCGGTATTCACCCAGTACCAACCCGGCCAGGCTCGGGGTGAACACGGCACGCCCGGCCGCGGTGGCTCGCACGGCGTCACTCAATTCCGCCTTGGAGGCGCTCTTGACCAGGTATCCCGTCGCCCCGGCTTTGACCGCCTCCAAGACGTCCTCGCGTTCGTCCGAGGCCGACAGGACCAGCACCCGGGTAGCAGGGGACACCTCGAGCACCTCCGTCGTCGCCTGCACGCCATCGCCGTCGGCCAGTCGCATGTCCATGAGCACCACGTCCGGCTTGACGACCGCGGCCCGTCGCCGCGCCGCCGCAACGCCGTCGGCGGTGGCGACTACGTTGAACCCGTCGTCGGCAAGGTCGCGCGCGACCGCGTCGCGCCAGATCGGATGGTCATCGACAACCATCACGGTCGGGAATTGCTGCTCACTCATGACGTCCTTCCCGGCGCGGCACCGTCAGTTCCCACTCGGTGCCCTCGCCCGTGTTCGTGCTCAGCTGCGCGGTGCCGCCCAGCGCCGCCAACCGCCCCACGATCGACTTCGAGACCCCAAGCCGACCCTGGCCGGCGGCCTCTTCGAGGCGCCCCGCGGCGATGCCGACACCGTCGTCGCGAACGCTCACCGTCACCACATCGCCCATATCTTCCAGTAGCACATAGGCGCGGGCGTTCGGCCCGGCGTGCAAGCGAACATTGTCCAGGGCATTGCCCACCGCCGCGTCCAACTCGGTGGCCACCCCACGCGCCAGCGGCACCGGCGTTCCCGGCAAGCTCATGGACACCTGGTCGGACGCCCGCCGCCGCAACAGAGCACCAAGGTCGACCGACTCGCTGTCGCCGTCGTGCTCGGTGTCGGTGGAGATCACCCAACGGCGCAGCGCGCCTTCTTGTTCGCTGGCGAGTTTCGCTAATTCGGCTGCGTCGCCGCCTATTTCGTGACCCCTCTTGGCGACCAGGGCCAACACCTGGATGACCCCGTCATGAACTTGCCGGGACAGCCGTTCCCGCTCGTGCAGCGCTGCCGACAGTTCGGCGGCTCGTTGCAGTTCGTCGTGGGCACGCCGGGCGGTCCGAGCGGCCATCCCCACCGCGAGGCCGACTGCCAGCTCGATGACAATGGTCGCACTGCGACCGAGGTTGACGTTGACGTAACCCTTGACGGCTTCGTTGGCCGCCGTCAGCGCCACACCGGTCAACATGCCGCCGGCCGGACCGGCCTGCAGGGCCGCCGAAATGGTGGCGTTGCTGGCCCACAGGGTTGTCGGCCAGGTCTGGTTATCCAGTGCCCATTGCCCGGTGGCTACCACCTTGGTGGACAGCATCAGCAGCACCACGACTGCAATCTCGGCGATCACCCAGGCAGGCCGGCGGCCGAAGCCGCGGAGGTAGGCGAGCGCGCACGCCGCGCTCCAGCCGATCAGCACCGTGAAGAGCGCCCAGCCCAACGCCGGCAGCCGCAGGTCGGCGTTGACCGCGATCTGAAACCCCAGGGCGTAAACGCAGCTCAATAGCCGGAACAGCTGCGCCGCCCGCCAGAGCGGCGCTGCCGGGTCGGGGCCGCGCGTCGCCATATCGGGCTCAGCATAGCTAGCCTCGTGATCGTGACTGATCTGGTTGAGCGGGTTCGTGCGGTGTTGCCGTCGGTGCGGCGTGATCTCGAAGATCTGGTACGCATCGACTCCGTGTGGGCCGATCCGGCGCGACACGATCAGGTACATCGCAGTGCGCAGGTGGTGGCGGATCTGTTGTCGCAGGCGGGTTTTGACGATGTGCGGATAGTCAGTGAAGGCGGTGCGCCGGCGGTCATCGCGCGGTATCCGGCGCCACCGGGTGCGCCGACGGCGCTGCTGTATGCCCACCATGACGTGCAGCCCGAGGGTGACCGCGATCAGTGGGCGTCGCCGCCTTTCGAGCCCACCGAACGCGACGGACGACTGTACGGGCGTGGCACCGCCGACGACAAGGCTGGTATCGCAACGCATTTGGCCGCATTCCGGGCCCACGGCGGCCGGCCGCCGGTGGGCGTGACCGTCTTCGTCGAGGGCGAGGAAGAATCCGGATCTCCGTCACTGGGCCGATTGCTCGCCGCCCACCGAGACATGCTGGCCGCCGACGTGATCGTCATCGCCGACTCGGACAATTGGAGCACCGACATCCCCGCGCTGACGGTGTCGCTACGCGGATTGGCCGATTGCGTGGTCGAGGTCGCCACGCTCGACCACGGGCTGCACTCCGGTTTGTGGGGCGGTGTGGTTCCCGACGCGTTGAGCGTACTGGTGCGGCTGCTGGCCAGCTTGCACGACGACGACGGCAACGTGGCAGTCGCAGGGCTGCATGAAACCGACGTTGCGGCCCTGAATTTGCCGGACTACCCGCCCGAGCGGGTGCGCACAGGCGCGGGTCTGCTCGACGGGGTATCGGAAATCGGATCCGGTTCGGTGCCCCAGCGGCTTTGGGCCAAACCCGCGATCACCGTGATCGGCATCGACACCACATCGGTTGCGGCAGCGTCGAATACATTGACTCCGCGGGCTCGAGCCAAGATCAGTCTGCGAGTTGCGCCCGGCGGTGACGCCGTCGCGCACCTGGACGCCCTGGAGGCCCATCTGCAGCGCCACGTGCCGTGGGGCGCACAGGTCAGTGTCCGGCGCGGCGAGGTCGGCCAGCCGTACGCCATCGAGGCCAGCGGCCCGGTCTATGACGCCGCCCGGGCCGCGTTCCGGCGGGCGTGGGGTACCGATCCCATCGACATGGGCATGGGTGGGTCGATTCCGTTCATCGCCGAGTTCGCCCGGGCGTTCCCTGCGGCGAAGATTCTGGTCACCGGCGTCGAGGATCCCGCGACGCAGGCGCACAGCGTCAACGAAAGCCTGCACCTGGGGTTGTGGGAGCGGGCCGCGATCGCCGAAGCGCTGTTGCTGGCCAACCTGACCTGATCAGACCGACAGGTCGCGGCGAAGCTTGGCGACGTGTCCGGTGGCCTTGACGTTGTACTGCGCCAGGGCGACCTTGCCCTTCTCGTCGACGACGAATGTGGACCGGATCACACCCCGGACGGTCTTGCCGTACATCTTCTTCTCGCCATAGGCGCCCCAGGCCGTCAATACCGTGCAATCGGGATCGGACAGCAGCGGGAACGTCAGTCCCTCGGCGTCGCGGAACTTGGCCAGCTTGGCCGGCGGGTCGGGGGAGATTCCCACCACATCCAGGCCGGCGTCGTTGAGATCGCGGAGGTTGTCGCGGAAATCGCAGGCCTCTTTGGTGCATCCCGGTGTCGAGGCGGCCGGGTAGAAGTACACGACGACGCGGCGCCCCCGGTAGTCGGCCAGCGACACGGTGTTTCCGTCGGCGTCGGGCAGGCTGAACGCGGGTGCTTTGTCGCCGGGCGCCAGGCGGGTGGACTCGCTCAACGTAGGTCCCTTTCTGTTCACCGGAGCGTTGGGACTCGCACCGGCTCATCTAGGGTAGTTCGTCAGGTGCACCTACTTGGAGGACAGACACGTGGCGGACCGTGATCCCGAGACCATCAAGCAGGAGATCGACCTCGCCCGCGACCAGCTGGCGACAACGGTCGACTCGCTTGTTGAGCGTGCCAATCCCCGCCGCCTCGCCGACGACGTCAAGGCCAAGGTGATCGAATTCGTCACCAAGCCTGCGGTGACCGTGACCCTGGTGGGCGTCGGGTCTGTCGTCGTGATCGTGGTGATCCGCAACATCAGGAATCGGTGAGCGCTGCGGCGACAACCGTCACTGGCCGCGTGGGTGACACGCAACCTTCAGGCTCGCAAGGCATCTGGCGAAAGCTTGACCTGCGGTTACCGGGCGACCGGGGGAAACCAGTGCAGTTCGGCGGTAGATTGCCCACCGAATTCCCTTGTGCGGGTGGTCTTCCCGCGTTGCGCCGGTATCTATCGCAGTGCCGCCCCAAGGTGACCGGTCAACCCGGCGGACCAACGCGACGGGAGGGGTGCGCCGTCAGGGTTTCGAACCCCGGACCCGCTGATTAAGAGTCAGCTGCTCTACCAACTGAGCTAACGGCGCCGTGGACGGCCAGAGACCGCGTACGCGACAATAACAGGCATCGTGGCGCAGTGGGAAATCTCCAGATCAGGACGGGGTGAGGTGCGACACTGAACGACGGCGACAAGCCGACAAATTCTGTCGCGGCCGCGGTCAGACACTACAATACAGGGAACAATCCAGGGTCAGCGGTGACCGAAGTAAGCGAGAGTATCTGGAAGGTCACGTGATGACGCCTTTGCGCAGAAGTCGATCGTGGCTGGCTGCGATCATGATCCCGGTGGCTGTTCTCGCCGTGGCGTGCAGCAGCGGCAGTGCGCCGGCACCGATGAAGGTCATCGTCAACAAGGGCACACCCTTCGCCGACCTGCTGGTGCCCAAGCTGACCGCGTCGGTGACCGACGGAGCCGTCGGTGTCACCGTTGATGCGCCCGTCACCGTCAGCGTTGCCGACGGTGTGCTAGCGGCGGTCACCATGGTGAACGAAAACGGCAAGTCGATCAGCGGCCAGCTCAGCCCCGACGGGCTGCACTGGTCGACCACCGACCAACTCGGCTACAACCGGCGCTACACGCTCAGCGCGAAGGCGCTCGGACTGGGCGGCGCGGCGACTCGCCAGATGACATTTCAAACCAGCTCGCCCGCACACCTGACGATGCCCTATGTGAATCCGGGCGACGGCGAGGTCGTGGGGATCGGCGAGCCGGTGGCGATCCGGTTCGACGAGAACATCGCCGACCGGGTTGCTGCGGAGAAGGCCATCAAGATCACCACCAACCCGCCGGTCGAAGGCGCCTTCTACTGGTTGAACAACCGCGAGGTGCGTTGGCGCCCAGAGCATTTCTGGAAGCCCGGCACCGCCGTCGACGTGGCGGTCAACACCTATGGCGTCGATCTCGGCGAGGGAATGTTCGGCGAGGACAACGTCAAGACGCACTTCACCATTGGCGATGAGGTCGTCGCGACCGCGGACGACAGCACCAAGATACTGACGATCCGGGTCAACGGTGAGGTCGTCAAGACCATGCCGACGTCGATGGGTAAGGACAGCACACCCACCGCTAACGGCGTCTACATCGTGGGCGCGCGGTTCAAACACATCATCATGGACTCGTCGACCTATGGCGTTCCGGTGAATTCGCCCAACGGGTATCGCACCGACGTCGACTGGGCCACCCAGATTTCCTACAGCGGCGTCTTCGTGCACTCGGCGCCGTGGTCGGTGGGCGCTCAAGGCCACACCAACACCAGCCACGGATGCCTGAACGTGAGCCCGAGCAATGCCCAGTGGTTCTACGACCACATCAAGAGCGGTGACATCGTCGAAGTCGTCAACACCGTGGGAGGCACGCTGTCGGGCACAGATGGCCTCGGGGACTGGAACATTCCATGGGATCAGTGGCGCGCCGGTAACGCCAAGGCCTGAGCCTGGCCGGCGCTCCTGCAGTCACACCGGACAGGCGGGGGCGGTCAACTCGACGGCGGCCATTCCCCGGCGTCCCGGCACGACGGCGGCCGGACCGTCGACGATCATATGAAAGCGCTCCAGCCCCGGGATGTGCACGTGTACGACGGTGATCCCGTTGGACAGGCGGTGGGCTTCGTCGAGGTAGACGGTGAATCCCCGGTCGGCAAGTCGCGACAGCAACTGGCTTAAGTGCTCGGCGGGCGAGCAGGGGGCTGCGGTCTCGACGGAGGGCACCAGTCTCGTGGAAGCGGCCGGTGGCCGCAGGTCGAGCTCGGCGCAGGCCTGCAGCACCGGGTGGTCCTTCACAGCTCGATGCCCTCCAAGCGCTGGACTACCCCGCGGTCGGTGAGCTGAACTTCGAGCAGCTCGGTCAAAGCTCGATAGACGCTAGCACCGCGATAGCGACGCGCCGTACCCGCGCAGGTATCGGCCGCGCGGGCCAGGTCGAATACGCCAACGTGCTCGATACTCCGAGGTCGGTGGTGACGTCGATCAGCCACACCTCCCGCCCGATCCGGGTCTGAACCTGCTCGAGCAGCGTGCGTAGCTCGATCGGAAGGGTCTCAGGATCGAGAAACGCCGGCACGGCCCGTGCGGCCGCGACGATGGAGCGAATCAGGAACCGCTAGGAACAGCGTTGTGGCGTCGCGTTCGATGGCCTCGTTGATCACGTGGACGGCCGCCTCTTCCGTGCTGCCGCCGATGGCACTGCCGCTGTTGGACGAATAGCGGGCAAGGGAGCGGTAGTCGACGGTGTCCCCGAGTTCGCTGCCCAGCGGCTCGGTCTGCTCGTCCACCCAGGAGGCGTAGGCCAAGAACAGCGGCACCACCAACGTGTCGTCCCCGCCGAGCTGCTTGTAGACACGGCAGGCGATGCCCTCGGTGGGCTGCTCCTCGAGGAGCACGGCATATGCTTCGCTAGCCAGCGCAGATTGAGCGATGTCGGCGCACGAGCGAAGCATTACCTGACCGCTGTGTCGTTGGGTGCCGGCCGGGGTGCAGTTGCCGGTTGGTCATTGAACAGGGCGTCGCTAAGTACCACCTCTGACCTGTGGGGTGAGTGACGGGACTCGAACCCGCGACACCCAGGATCACAACCTGGTGCTCTACCAACTGAACTACACTCACCATGGCCGCCGGCCAGTCCTCCCAGAGGGCTAACGAGCGGCGACGTCGATATTAGCCGGTCGGAGGCTCCTCGGCCGAATCGATTATCCCCGGTGCGTCGGCTTCGCCTTGAAGATCGGCGGCTACTGCGGCGATTTCGCTGGTAGATGGCCCCGGCGGAGGGACGAACGCGGTGCGCCGGTAGTAGCGCAGTTCGCGAATGGATTCGTGAATATCGGCCAACGCGCGGTGCGCCAGGCCTTTGGGCGGCTGGCCGAAGTAGATACGCGGATACCAGCGCCGGCAGAGCTCCTTGATCGAGCTGACGTCGATCATCCGGTAGTGCAGAAACGCGTCCAGCGCGGGCATGTCGCGGGCAATGAAGGACCGGTCGGTGGCGATGGAGTTTCCCGCCAGCGGCGCCGTCTTGGGTTGCTTGACGTGTTCGTTGATGTAGTCGAGCACCATCGCTTCGGCCATCGCCAGGTCGACGGTGGAAGCCTTGACTTCCTCGATCAGTCCCGAGCGGGTGTGCATCTCGGCAACGACGTCGATCATCGACGACAGCGCATCGTCGTCGGCGTGGATCACCACGTCCACTCCGTCCCCGAGAATGTTCAGGTCGGCGTCGGTGACCAGCACGGCGATCTCGATCAACTTGTCCGAAGCGATATTCAGCCCGGTCATCTCGCAGTCGATCCACACCAGTTCGTCACGCACAGCGCTCAAGAGTAGGCCCATCGCCGCGGTCGTAACCGCAACACCCGGGCAAGTAGTGTGATTGCTTTGCCAAGTGGTACGGGTAACGACGGGGAAGAGGTGGCGCGATGAGCACCGAAGCGGCGGCCGGCGGGCTTGGCGAGCCCGCGCAGCGGATCGCGGCCGGTTACTCCGTGGCAGGCCAGGCGCTGGAATTGGGCACCGTCGTTGTCGACGGCGACGCCGACTCCACTGCGCAGATTCGCATTCCACTGGCCACTATCAACCGGCACGGTTTGGTAGCCGGGGCCACTGGAACCGGGAAAACCAAAACGCTGCAGCTCATCGCCGAGCAGCTCAGCGCTGCGGGCGTGGCCGTGCTCATGGCCGACGTGAAAGGCGACCTGTCCGGACTATCCCGGGCGGGAGAGGCCAACGACAAGGCGGCCGCACGGGCGAAAGATACCGGTGACAATTGGACGCCTACGGCCTTCCCGGTGGAGTTCCTGTCGCTGGGTACCAGTGGAGTCGGTGTCCCGGTGCGCGCGACCATCTCCAGCTTCGGACCTATTCTCTTGTCAAAGGTGTTGGGGCTCAACGCTACCCAGGAATCAACGCTGGGGCTGGTCTTCCACTGGGCCGACCAGCGGGGACTTCCGTTGCTGGACTTGAAAGATCTGCGTACCGTGATCAGCCATCTGACCAGCGACCAGGGCAAGGCGGAGCTGAAAGCCCTTGGCGCCGTTTCGCCGACGACTGCCGGCGTCATCCTGCGAGCATTGGTCAACCTTGAAGCCGAAGGTGCTGACACCTTCTTCGGCGAACCGGAACTGAGACCTGACGACCTGATACGCGTAGATAGCCAGGGCCGCGGCATCATCTCGCTGCTGGAGTTCAGCGGTCAGTCGCTGCGCCCCGTGCTGTTCTCCACCTTCTTGATGTGGGTGCTGGCCGACCTGTTCACCTATCTGCCCGAGGTGGGGGATCTGGACAAGCCTAAGCTGGTCTTCTTTTTCGACGAGGCGCACTTGCTGTTCACCGACGCCTCCAAGGCTTTCCTGGAGCAGGTCGAGCAGACGGTCAAGCTCATTCGCTCCAAGGGTGTCGGGGTGTTCTTCTGCACCCAATTGCCCACGGATCTGCCCAACACCGTGCTGTCTCAGCTGGGGGCGCGGATCCAGCATGCGCTACGGGCGTTCACACCCGACGATCAAAAGGCGCTCAGCAAAACCGTTCGCACGTATCCGAAAACCGATGTATACGACCTGGAATCGGCGCTGACGTCGCTGGGCATCGGTGAGGCCGTCGTGACCGTGCTCTCCGAGAACGGCGCGCCGACCCCGGTGGCCTGGACCCGCATGCGGGTTCCCCGATCGCTGATGGGCGCGATCGGCACCGACGCCGTCGGCGCGGCGGCCCACTCAAGCCCGCTGCAGGCCGTGTATGGCCAGACCATCGACCGGGTGTCCGCCCACGAAATGCTGGACGCCAAGTATGCGCCGGTTCCAGAGGTGCCACCGGTCCAGCCGCCGAGGGGAAAGTACGATCCGCTGCCGTGGCCCGACGATATTCAGGTGCCGCCCATGCCGGCGCCCGTTGAACCCAAGGGCCCCGTCGCGTGGGAAGAGATTCTGAAGAACCCGACCGTGAAGAGCGCCATCAATACCGGGGTGCGCGAAATCACCCGCAGCATCTTCGGCACTGGGCGGCGCCGCCGCAAGTAACGACTAGCCCTGCGCTAAGCCGAAGCGGGACGGGTCCGGCCAGCCGATGGCTGGCGGGTTCGTGGTTCCGAACCGCCACCCGAGTCGGTGCCGTTGAGCTAAGCCGTAGTTCCCCCTATTGAGTGGGCTTCGAATTCTCAATGTTGTTCGTGAGCAGGTGTTTTACGGTCATGCGATGCGGGTGAAGTAGTCATGTATTATCGTATCAGTGTCGGCGTGTTCAGTTGCCA